>DAHVWT010000009.1 GCA_027327915.1 Elusimicrobiota bacterium | reverse complement strand
GATCCACCTGAAGATCGATGATGCCGAGCACCTCTCCCCTGAAGATCAGCGGGACGGCCACGTCATAGACAGCATGGCCCGGGACTTCCCGGATCTTGGGCGATTTAGTCCGGATGGCCATGGCGATCGCGTCGGTGGGCAAGGCATATTTCTGCACGAAGTCGTCGTAGGAGATCCCCATCAACGAGGGGTCGACATCCCAGCGGATCTGGCCGTAACGGTTGAAGTAGATGAGGGAGAGGATCGAATTCTCGCCCTGCAGACGGCTGACGATGTCGTACTCCGGCATCGTGATGACTTCCATGTTCTCCTCGAGGCCTTTGATGAGGGACGGCGTGTAGAGCCGAACCATGTCGAGGGTGGTTTTCTTGAGCTTCTCGTCGTAAGACCAGCGGAAGAGGTTATAGTAGTAGATGCCTCCCATGAAGGCGGCGTAGATGCCGATGGCGACATACCAGAGCAGCCACTTGCCAGTCAGCCTCATGGCTAAGGCCCACCCTCGGAGTAGATCCGGTCGATGCGCTCCAAGCCCGCCTGGGCGTCCGAGTTGGATGGGTCGTACTGCTTGGCGAGGGTCCACTGCCGCCGCGCCTCTTGGTAGTCCCCCTTCTGAAAGGCGATAATGCCCGCGAAATAATGCTGCTGGGACAACCGCTTGGCCTCCGGCGTGATGACAGCGGGGCCCGTCGAGATCGCGACGGGCGCGACGGGAGCTGGCTTGACGGGCGCCAGCTCCTTCTTTTTCAAGTCCTCCTCCTTCTTGGCCTCCTCGCTTTCCGCCTTAGCCTTCTGTTCCTGTCGCTTTTTGCGGGCTTTGGCGGCGGCAACCGCCTCGTCCTTTTCCCGTATCTTGGTCTCCAGAACCTGGGCAATGAGGGCATCCGCCGTCCCCGGATCATAGCCGTACTTGACGGCGATCTTGAACTCCGAGATCGCCTGGGCGTAGCGGCGCTGACCGTAATAGCGCCGTCCCTGGTCGAGGTGCTGATCGGCCATCTCGTGGCGCAGCTCCCCCATAAGACGCTCGACTCGGGGATTGCCCGGAGTCTGCGCGAGAACCGCGTCGAGTCGGCTCAGGGCCTCCGGGATTTTGCCCTCCCCGTAAAGAGCGAGCGCCTCTTGGAGGCGGTGGTTGGCAACCTCCTTGCGATGGTCGGACTCGGCCTGGGAAATGACGGCGGCGAGACGGGGGTAGCGGGGATCGAGCACGAGGGCGGAATACCATTGGTCGAGAGCGTCCGAGAGCCGATGCTGGCGCCAAGCGCGCTCCCCCCGCTCAAAATGCAGCCCCGCGAGCTCGTGGCGGACGCGGTGCAGCCAGTAGCGGACCTTGAGATTATAGGGGGAGAGCTCCACCGCCTGCTTCCATTTCGCCTCGGCCTGGGCGAGCTGCCCGTCGCGGTAGAGGACCATGCCCTCCTGGAAGCGGTCGTTCATGAAGCGGTTCTCGGCCGCTCCCGGCCGCCGGGAGCCTTGCAGCGTGGTCGCGGCGCTATAGAGCATGGAGGCCCTCGTCCAATTGGGGTCGATGTCCAGGATCTTTTTCGTGAGCTCCCTGGCGCCTTTGAAATCACCGGACTGATAGAGCTGGAAGGCGTTGTCGTAGACGACCTCCAGCATGTGGCGGGTCATGCGGGACTTTTCGAGCTGGACCGTGTAGAGGAACTGATCCTTCTCCTTGGTGCTCGTGACAGGCCCCAGCTGAACCTTGGAGAGGTCCAGGAATACCTCGGCATCGCCGGGGGGAGGCTTGAGGTCCTGGGACCGGGCGGGGACGGGCGCCCCAAGGGCCAGGAGCGCCGCCGCGGCCGCGATCCGACGGTGCATGAGGCTCAAAACCCGAGCCCTCCTTTGAAGAAGGACTTGATCATCGGCGACATAAGAAGGATGAATACCGGCGGGAAGATGAAGAAAATGAGAGGGAAAAGCATCTTGGTCGACGCCTGGGCCGCGAGCTTTTCCGCACGGTTGAGCCTGCGAAAGCGCATATCGCCGGCATAATTGCGCAGGAGGTCGACAAGGCTCGTTCCAAGCTCGTCGGATTGGACGATGAGCCCGACGAAGGAACGTATTTCCTGGAGACCCGTGCGGAGCGCCAAGTGGGAAAGGGCGTCCCGGCGCGAATAGCCGAGCGAGATCTCGCTGATCATCTTCCCGAGCTCGACCTCGAGCTCGGTTTTCTTCTTAGCGTTCTTTAAGATTCTCTCGATGGCCGTCATATAGTCGAGACCGGCCTCGATCGTGAGCGCGGCTAAATCGACAAAGGCGGGAAATTGACGCATGATCTCCTGCTGCCGTTGCTTGACGCGGTTCTTGATGAAAAAATCGGGGATAAAGAACCCTCCGGCCGTCGCCAGCGCCGCCGCGGGAATCGAGTGGGACGCCAGCGCCAGAAGCGCTCCCGCCGCGGCCGCGGCGAGTTCCTTGTAATGAAGGAGTTGCACGGGTGTCGGCTTGTCCGGACGCCCCAGGAGCATATGCATCTCTTCGAGCTTTCGGTCGAGCCGAAGAGTCCTGAGCAAAAAGAGGTCGAGGCGGTCCCCCAGGCCGCGACGGGGGTCGAGGCCCGAAAAGGGCGTCGCCAGGCCGGCCTCGCGCTTGGCGATCCTCGCGACGTCCGTCGCGGACTCTCCCGCGGGCGCGACCACGCGCTCGATCGCCGTATAAAGGCCCATGGCGCTGCCGAAGACGACCGTCGCCAGGAGATAATAGACCCACGCCGGAAACACGAGCGTCGGATGATAAGGATGGGCATACAGCCACCCCAGGAATCCCAGGAAGATCCAGGCGTAGGCCATCAGAGCTCGATGACCCCCATCCGGTTGATGATCCACATGCCGATTCCGATCCACACCAGGCACACGAAGATCGTGATGATCCCAAGAGGGCTGAAGTAATACGCCATCATCATCTTGGGCTGGAACAAAAACATCATCGCGAACATGCCCCAGGGCATGATGCCGACGATGAAGCTTTGCAGCCGCTGCTGGGAGGTCAAGGCCGCCGTCTTCTCGACGAGCTTGGATTCCTCGCGGATGTTCTCCACGATGCGGTCGAAAATGCGCGTGATGTTGCCGCCGACGGTGCGCTGCAAGACGATGGCCTTGATCATGTAGGATACCAGGCGGCTTGCGACTCGGGCCTCGATGCCCTCGAGCGCGGCTTCGAGGGGCGTGCCCAGCTGGTAGTTCTTGAGACACAGCCCGAATTCCTCCGAGATCGGGGGCTGGAGGTCGCGATGAACGAGCTCGAGGCATTGCACCAGATCGACGCCCGACTTGAGCCCGTTCGACATGAGGATCATGGCGTCCATGAGTTGAGCCTCGCAGGCGGCGCCGCGCCGCAGCCGCAGCTGGGTGAGGAGCCAGCCGGGCAGGGTGAAGCCCGCGAACAGCCCCAGGATGGCGAAGAAAAAGAATCCGTAGACATTGGCCGCGATCCACATGATGGCCCCGAGGGCGAATCCGGCCAAGATAGGACCTCCTACGAGGTAGTTGACCTTGATATTAAGGAAAGACCGCTCGTACTCGTGCGCCCAGGCCCTGATTTGCTCCTTCTTCTTGTCGAAGTAGGCGTCCACCTCTTTTTCCCGTGATCCATAATATCGCCACAGAGACGCGAAAAAAAACGCGGCGCCCAAGAGGCCCAGGAAGACCGCGAGGACCCTCGAGGAATTGCGCTGCTCCGGGGACTCCCGGGCCACCGTCTCCTCGGCCGCGATGAGGCCGGGGCGGGGCGGGTTGACGAGGGCGGCGAAGGCTTGGTCGGATAGGGCGGCGATCGCCAGCACCGACCGGCGGTATCCGGCCACGTTGTGGTTGTCCAAGGCATCCAGAAGGCTTGCCATTTCCTTGTCGATCAGTCGGAAGCTCGCGATCAAGGGGCGCCCGCGCCCCCCCATGGAGTCGTCGAGCTGCGCGCGATAGAGCCGGTCGAGCGACATCTCGAATCGCATGTGGTTTTCGCCGTAGTCATCGATGAGGTCGAAGGGCGAGATGTAGCTCCCCCCGTTCTTGGGGCCCAACGTCTTTCGGGTGACCTCGAAGAACTGGTAGAGGACGGAGGCGGGCGCCTGCCAGAGCTGGGCCTCGTTGAGTATCCCCTCATCCGGGTCTTTCCAGACCGGACGCGCGAGCATCGCCCCCAAGGCCTGGGTGATCCATTTCGGCGGATGGATCGCGGGGTCGCGCTCGTTGTTGAGGTAGTGCCAGAAGAGCTGGATGCGGTGCTCGGAGCCTTCCGGGTCGCCGACCAGGGCGTTGGCCTGGCCGGGGGTGAATGTCTGAGCCCGCAACGGCATAGGCGCCACGGCGGCCATGGCGGCCACGGCGGCCACGGCGGCTCGAAAAATGACGCGGCCGCCAGGCTTCGTCATCCCAGCAGCTCCCGTCTCTTCTGCGCCTCGTCGACGGGCTTGTAGACCGAAAGCGGGACGTTGAGACCCTTGAATTTGAACTCCTCTTGGAAGCCCGGGACGTTCCCCGTGGCCGTGAAATAGCCGATCGACTCGCCGCGCTCGTTGACGGCGATCTGCTTGAAGAGGAATATCTCCTTGATGTTCACCTTCAGCCCGTCGGCTCCGCAGACTTCCGCGATGTAGGTCACACGGCGCTTGCCGTCCGCGAAACGGGTCAGTTGCACGATGAGGTGGACCGCGCTCGCGATCATGCCGACGAGGATCGACATGGGAAATTCCGTCCCTCCCATCAGGCACATGGCGGAGAGCCGCGAGACGGCGTCGGTCGGGGAGTTGGCGTGGATGGTGGTGAGAGACCCCTCATGGCCCGTGTTCATGGCCTGCAGCATGTCAAGGGCTTCGGCGCCGCGGCACTCGCCGACCACGATGCGGTCCGGGCGCATGCGCAGGGTGTTCTTGACGAGGTCGCGGATCGTGATCTCGCCTTTTCCCTCGATGTTGGGCGGACGGCTTTCAAGCCTGACCCAATGCTCCTGCATGAGCTTGAGTTCGGCCGTGTCCTCCACCGTGATGATGCGCTCGTCGGAGGGGATGAAGTTCGAGAGCATGTTGAGAAACGTCGTCTTCCCGGTGCCGGTGCCGCCCGAGATGATCATGTTCTTGCGCAGGATGACGCAGTTCTTGACGAACTCGATCATCTCGAGCGTGACCGCGCCGAACCCCACGAGCTGCTGATGGGTGAAGGGCTTGGCGGAGAAGCGGCGGATCGTCAGCGACGGCCCCGACACCGCCAGGGGGGCGATGATGGCGTTGACGCGCGAGCCGTCCTTGAGGCGCGCGTCCACGAGAGGAACCGACTCATCGATGCGGCGCCCCAGCGGCGCCACGATGCGCTTGATGACCTGGATGACCTGCTCGTCCGAGCGGAAGCGCATGGGAAGCTGCACGAGTTTCCCCTTCTGCTCGATGTAGATCTTGTCGCAGGAGTTCACCATGATTTCGTTGACGGAGGAGTCCCGCATGAGCTGCTCCAAGGGACCCAGGCCGAGGATCTCGTCGGCCAGCTCCTGCCCGAAACGCTCGCGCTGCTGGCGCGATATCGCCAGGTGCGGCTCCTTCTGAAGGAAGCCCTCGATGAGCGCGGCGACCTTGGCCCGTGTCTCCCCGCTCGCGTCGCCCTCGTCGGCGATCCGGATGCGCTCGGTCTCCAAGGCGCTCACGACGAGCTTGTGGAGCTTGCCCTTCAGGTCGTCCCAAAAGGGCGGGACGGAGCCGGCTTGGGACGCGGCGGGGGCGGCGGACGCCTGGGGCGCCGCGGCCGAATCCTGGGCCTTGTCCTTCCAGACGAAATTGGAGGCTTCGCCGAACTCGGAGGGGGGCACGACGGCGTCCCAATTCTTGGCCTCGGGCTCCGTCGCCGCGATCTTCATGAGGATGGGCTTCAAGGCCTTCACCCATTCGCTCGGAAGAGTCTCCGCGATCAGAACCTTCTGGGTGTTGGCGCATTCAAGCAACGCGTCCTCCCACGGCAGGAAACCCAGGACGCGCTTCGACATCACCTCAAAGAAACGTTCGACCTCCCGCGGCACGAGCCCGCCCGGGAGGTTCGACTGATTGACGACGATCTCGAATTTCTCGAGAGGGAAATGGAGGTTCTTGAGCTCCGTGAAGAGCCCGTAAGTCGCTTCGAGCTGCGCCCGGTGCGGCAGCGTCGTCCATATGACGAGATCGGCGAGATCGAACGCGAAGATCTGGAGCGGCAGGTAGGGGTCGACGTCGATGAGGAAATCGTAGCTTTCGGAAAGAGCGCCCATGACCTTGGCCATGACCCGGGGCGAGACCGCGAGAGCCTCCGCGCGCTTTCCGGCCAGCGGCAGGAGACCCACCCCCCACTGGGTCATGGGAATGCGGCCCTTGAGAAGCTTGCCCAGGCCCGCGGGGTTGGCCTGGACGGTCGGCAGGAAGCTCGCCACGGACGGCGGCGTCAGGCCCATCTGGAAATTGAGGTCGTTGCGGCCCAGGGGATCCATCTGGATGATGACGACCTCGCGGTGCTGGCTTCCCGCCCAGGCAAGAGCGATGTTGGCCGCGAGCACGGATTTCCCGACGCCCTCCTTCGGGCCGCTGAGAACGATCACCCGTCCCAGCCTGGGCCCTGGTTTGGGCGCCGGTCCAGGCCCAGCGGCAACGGAGCGCGCCGGGACCGCCGGAGAAGGGGCGACGGGCGAAACAGGTTTGGGCGGCGCGGGGGGCGCCGAGCCGGGAATCGCCATCGCCGAGATCAAGGCGTCCAGATCGGATGGGATATTTCCCTTTCTCTGGGGCGGGAGGTCCGGGGTCTGGGCCATTATCTCACGATCTCCATGGTCAGGAATATATAAAGCGTGGATTCCTGCTTGACAACCGTCTTCGAGGTGAAGAGCCACCCGAGAACCGGGATATTCCCCAAAAAGGGCACGCGGCTATAGGCCGTCGAGTATTGGCTCTGCTTGAAGCCTCCCATCACCACCGTCTCCCCGCTCTTCATCACGAGGGAGGACTGCATCTGGCGGGTGGTCACGGTGGGGACGGCCGATCCCGCGATCGTGGCCGTGTGCCCATAGTCGGCGCTTTCAAGCATCAGCTGGAAGCTCGCTCCAATGCGGTCCTTGTGGTTGGGGTCAATCGAAGGCTTCACGTCAAGCTCCGTGCGCACGCGCTTGAACTCGGCGCCGGGCCCCTGGAAATTAGTGATGGGGTAGGGGATCTCGGAGCCGACGGAGAACGTCGCCATCTCATTGGACGCCACCAGCACCTTAGGGTTTGTCAAAATCTGGCCCTTCCCTTCGCTTTCCAGGAGGGAAAGCGATGTTTGAAGGGCGGCCATCCTGGCGAAATCCCCGATTTTAAAGATGCCGATCGGGGGCTTCGTGCTTTCGCCGAAGGGAACGACAAGACCCGCCGCCGACGCGGCGTTGTTGGCCGAGATGGCCGTCCAATTGAAGCCCACGCTCTGGTTGAACTGTCCCGTGATCTCGACGACGTCGGCGGAAACGGCGATAAGGGGCTGCTCTCCCGAGCCCCCCGAAGCGCCGCTCGCACCGGACGCCGCGGCCCCCGGCATGATGCCGGACGGCATGCCTGGAATTCCCATGCCTCCCATATCCTGCGCCCGCGCCGGGAGGGCCGAGCCCGCCCAGCACAAGACCGCCGTCAATCCCAGTTGTCGCAGCATGATGTCGTACTGTTGTCGAAGCTAAAGCTATGCGCGAACGGCCGTCGTCAAGCTGTTCTTATCTAAAAAGCCTCCTAAAGCTCGCCATTTCCATCGGGTGCATCTCGAAATCGCCCAAGCCGCGCACGACCACCGTCGTATCGCCCTCCTTCATGGCGAGGGCGAGGTACTGCGCCTCGTTCGGGTTGAGCGCCAAGCTCGCGCTTGACGATCCCCCCATGGGCACGGCTTGGTTCTTGGCCGAGGCCTTGCCGGCGACCGTTCCTTGGCCCATATTGCTGCCGACGGCCAGGACCAGGACATTCTGAAGGATCGTCGCCGTCACCTTCTCCTTGCGGTTGTCCGGCAAGAGGGCGTTGAAGGTCACGAGCACATCCACGTGGTCTCCGGGCTTCAAGAGCTTCTCGATCTCCGGCTGGATCGGCAGCTCCATGCCGCGATAACCCGGCGGGATTTTCACGCTCAGCCCCGCCTCGGGGGAAACCGGGACGAGCTCCGACTGCAGGATGGCGTTGCCCTTCGGAATGCGGACCTCGGTGACCATGTTGGAGACCAACCGCCGGTCCTGGTCCGTTTTGGCCTCGAAGGCGTCCTGGGGCATGTAGAGGCGCGGCATCCGGACGATCGTGACGTACTCGGGCTTCATCAGCGTGCGCCTCGGGATGTCCGTCTGCGCCGCGAGGACGGAGACCATCTGGTAGTTGGCCTGGAGCTGTTTCTCGTAGCTCGCCAAAGCTCCAAGATAAAACAGCACCGCCACGATCGCCAGCGCCAGGGGCAGCATCGCGCTTTTCTTTTCCATGGTAGTTAGGTCCTCATTGGGGAACGGGCTGCTCGATCGGCATTAGGATGGAGGAGCTCACGACCCTCCCCCCCGGACAATTCGAAAATCGGGGCACGAAAAAGCTCGTCGGGAAGACGAAGCGCACGCAATAGCTGCAGTTCGCCACGAGCTCATAGTTGGTGATCATTCCCTGGGGGTCGAACAGGGTCGGGCGCGGCGTCGCCGTGCACCAAGTGTCCCCCGTGATGATGAACTTGTTCATGATCGTCGTCATCGCGTTGTCGATGCGTCCCTGGTCGGGGGCCGTGAAGGCGCAGGACCCGGAGGGATCGCACGCCGACGGGACCGGAGGGAAAGCGTCGAGGGAGGCCGTCCGGGCCGCTTCGAACGTCGCGTGGTTCAAGACGATGACCCAGAAGCAGAGATGACCCACCTCCATGATCGTGAAGACCAGCGTCAGGAAAATCGGCAGAATGAGCAGGACCTCGATGAGGGCCTGCCCCGTCGTCCTTTGCCGACTCCATGCGGCTAGGGCCCGCCCCCCATCCGTTCGCCGGCGAAACACGGCGGGGCGGGCGATCGCGAAGACGCGGATTAGTTCGAGTTGTTCGACTGGTTCATGAGGCTGCCGCCGGCCTGGGTGATGCCGCTCACGATCCCCCCGAAGATGTTCCCGATCTGGCTGCGAAACGCCACCCCGAGGACCCCGACGACGCCCACGATGAGAGCGATCATCATCAGATACTCGACGGTGTTCTGCCCCTTCTCGTTGAACCGCCTCCATGCCTTCCTCATTCGCGCCATTCTCTCTTCCTCCTAGGAAGTCGAATAAAGATACGCCTGTAAAATCTTGGATCCGGCGGCCTGGAATAAGCCCTTCAAGCGCCATAAAAGCACCCGGTAAAGCATGACGCTGAACGTCATCATCACCAGCGTCATCAAAAGATACTCGACCGCCGTCTGGCCCCTGGCACCGCGCAACACGAGAAATTTCATCGCGTTTCGTGAGTGTATCAGCGGACTGGGGCCTTGTCAAGGCGCGTCCGATTAAGCCCTGGCAAACGACCGAGGGCGAAGAAAGGCGACGAAGAGCAAGAATTTTCGCCGTCTCCGTCCTTTCGCAGCCTTCCGCGGCTTTCCGTTGCCTTCCGTTGCTGTTCATCTAATATTTGAACTTGAGCGTGAACTGATCCACGATGCCCATGGCTCCAAACGGCACGAAAGCGTAGTCGAGCGACATCCCGTAGCCGAAGGCCCGCGACGTGAAGAGCCCCAGGCCGAAGGAGACTCCGCTCGTGCGGTCGAGATGGAGGGTCTGCAGCGAACTGTTGAAGCTCTGGCCGTATTGGTCGGACGAATAGTAGCCGACGCGGAAGGCGAGCTGCGCCCACTGGAGGTACTCCTCGGGGACGTTGAACTCGGCGCCCAAGCCCACGCGCCAATTGTCGTCCTCGGGCTTGTCGGCCTCCACGGCGAACATCATATCTTCTATCGGGTAGAAGGCCGCGCCGACCCGCCCGATGTTGCCGACCTGGCTCACGGGGGCGCCGAAATTCTGCATGGATGCTCCCAAGGAGACCCAGTCGCGGGGCTTGTATTCGACGCCCGCGTCCCCGACGAGGTTGTCTTGGATGTAGCCGCCCAGATCCTCGTGCACGACCCGAAGGCTGGCCCCCGTCAGGAGCTTCTCATAGTCGAAGGCGCGCGCGACGCTCACGGTGCCGAAGGCGTCGTAGACCCTCGGATCATAGTTCGTCAGCGGGATGCCGTTGACGTCCCTGACGTCGAAACTCGTATCGTAGAGGTACCCCACGTTCGCCCCCCAGACCGTGAGCCCCACGGGATGGACGGCGGCGAGGTAGAGAGGGGCGCTGAATCCGTTGACGTAGCCGAGATACGAATAGGCGATCTCGTTTTGACTGGCCGTTGCGATGCCCGCGGGGTTCCAAGTGAGGGCGTCGACTCCCTCGGCTTCCCCGACGTAGGCGTGGCCCAGGGCCATGGCCCGTGCCGAGCCCTGCGATATGTCCAAAAAGGACGCCCCCGAGGTGCCGATGCTGGCGCTCGACGCGGAGGCGGCGCGAGGGCAAGCCACGGAAAGCAGCAGAAGGCAATAGAAGGCAGAGAAAGGCCCGAGATCATGGACGCCCCATGGCCTTCCGCGGCCTTCCGTGGCCTTCCGCGGCATTCCATGGCTTTCCGCGGTTCTCATTGGACGATGAACTTCTTGACCGACTGCAGGACGTTGACGTGGCCGGGCGTCTGCTCGATCCCGCTTTCCTCAAGCCGGATCACGGCGTAGTAAATGCCGGGCGCCACATGCCGGCCCGCCTGGTTCGTCTTGTCCCAGGCGAACTCGATGCGGCCGTTCGTGGTGGGCCCCCCCTGCGCCATATAGCTGGGCGATTGCTGGCCCAGATTCTTATCCAGAATGAGGTCGCCAGCCATGTCGTAGATGCGGATGTCGACCGTCGCGTACAGGGGCGAGTAAATCTGGAAATTGGCGATGGAGTCGGGAGGGATGGGGTCGGGGTAGACGAAGCTGTACGACTCGAAGTCATGCTGCATGTTCTTGGAGGCGCCTCGGGTGACGCTGATGAAGGCGAGCGGCACCAGGTTCATGGCGAGCTCGTTCGGGAAGATGATGTCGCCCGTGAGGTTGTCGATCGCGGCCATGTCCGTCGAGGCCTGGATCGTGAAGGGGTAATCCCCGTCCGGCACCTGGCTCATCGTGAAGTCGTTGCCGCTCCAAAGGTCGGTGATCGGCGTGCGGGCCGCTCGCACTCCCGTGATGAGCCAGACGAGAGAGACGTTGGGTGGCGGGCTTGGGTTCCCGTAGGCGTCGAAAATGGTCCCGGGACGGTAAATCTTGATCGCGACCTTCATGATCTCGGAGAGGTTGTAATCGATCTGAGCCTGCTTCGCGTTCCCGGTGATCGGCGCCACCGCTTCGTTATAGATGAGGAGAGGCGTATAGTTGATCGTGTACTGCGCGGACGTGAGCGACGAGAGCTGGGCCGCCGGGTCCTGCGCCGTCGCTTGGATGGTGTAGAAGCCCGCGGGCGGATAGTTGCCGTAATTGTCAAGACCGTCCCAGACCTCGGTGTTGTCCACGTTATCCGGGAAAACGAAGCCCGAGACGATGGTGCGGACCGGGATGGGCGGGTTCGTCGTGGTGAGCACCTGGAGCGTCATCGAGGAGACGCGCGTCGTCACGAAGTCGATGGTATAGGGCGGGAGCGTCACGGTCTCGCTTCCCGCGTTGACCTCCGTGGGCGTGACGTTGAACTTCGTGAAGATGATGTAGCCGCGCTGGATCCCCATGAGGCCGAAGATCTTGTCCGAGGGATAGTAGTAGGGCGCCGCCGTCGAGACGGCGGTGAGCGTGAAGGGGTAGTCACCGTCCGGAAGCATGATGCCCTGCTCCGTCCGTCCGTCCCAATAGTCCGTGATCTTCATCCTCCCCGCCCGCATGCCGTAAATCGACATGATAGGAGAGACGGCGCCGCCATTAGGCTGCGGGAGGGCGCAGCCGACGAGGCCGGGGACGTCCGTGGCGGAATTGGGAGCGCCCGCGCAGGGGGGCCAGTCATAGCTGCTCGTGCTGCCGTTGACGATGAGGGTCCCCGGCGGATAAATATTCCAGGCCATGTACATGTCCTGCGAGAACTGGTAGGTGATGCTCATCTCCGCCGTGTTCGAGGTTAAAAGCGGGGTCGTATTGACGTCCGTGATGCGGAAGAGATCCACGGGAAAGAGCGCCGTCACGGTCGAGACCATGGCCGAGAACATCGGATCCGCGGCGGTGACCTGGACCATATAGGTGCCGGAGGCGACCATGAGCCCGTCGTCGTCCATGCCGTCGATCCAGCGCTCGGTGATCGTCGTCATCCCCGGCCTCGTCTCATTGACGACCAAGTGGCGCACGACGGTGGCCGTGCTGCCGGCGAGGGGGTCGACGGGGTTCTGCTCGACCTGAAGGATGTCGACGTTGACGTTGCAGCTGCGCGAGAGAGTGTAGGTGAAGGTGAAGGGGTTCAAGCCCCCGACCTGGGGACTCGAACCGATGACGGTCCAGGAAGGCACGACCTGCGAGATGCCGGGGAGGCTGCGGGCGATGGGGATCTCGTTGACGAAGGCCTGCGAGGTCCAAATGCGGCCGTCGCTGGCATTCCCGAGAAAAGGCTCTCCGTGCGTGGACGACATGAAGGCATAGAGGACGAAGACGTACTGGCCATCCGGAAGAAGGTTGCCGGCGTCGTCCTTGCCGTCCCAGATTGTCGTGATCGGAGTCCTCGAGTTCCCGGAGAGCACGATCGACCGCACGGCATTGACATTGACCGTGGGGCTCGGGCTGCAGGAACCAAGCTGCGCGTTGAAGTTGATCGGCTCGGTCGAGCTCTGCTGCTCGAAGGGGAAGGTGCCGGGGGGCACGTTAAACGTATCCAAGTAATTCAAGCTCTTCGTGACGTCCACGCCGTCGACCGGACAAAAGACCGTCCCTTGCGGGTAGATGTTGATGTAGACCGTCGCCGGCTCGGTGAGCGTGTAGGTGAGGGTCGCCAGCGACGTCGATTGGGCCAGGAGCGGCTGCACGAAGACGTCGGTGACCTTCAAGGGATCGATCGAGATCGTGTAGTACTTGGGCAGGGCGACGTCGTCTTGTCCCAAGAAGTTGATCGAGGTGGCGGCGAAGGAGGCGATATAGACCCCCGGAGGCGCGAAGTTGCCGTCATCCTCGCGCCCGTCCCAAGCGTCGCCGTTCGTCAGGGTTCCCTGGGGAATTCCCTCGCCGATCCGGGGCAGTCCGGGCACCAAATGCCTGATGGGATTGCTGTTGGAATCGAGGATGGTGAGATACATCGTCGCGTCCTTGGAAAGCCGGTAGTTGATGTTGTAGGGCTCGGCCGGAACCGGAGTGTAGACCCCGACCATCGTCGAGGTCGCATGGATGACGTGGATGTCGGTCACGTCCATCGTGATCGGCTGCTGCATGACGACGATCCCGCCGTTGGGAAGAGGGTCCCCCCCTCCGGGATAGGGCAGCAAAGGGTTGCTGTTATAGCCGCAGGCATACGGCGAGGTTTCGAAAGACGAGTTCACGGCCGGGTTGGGATAAGGCATCGCGCAATAATTGACGGGAATCGACGGGAGAGGCATCGAACCGGCGGCGATCGAGACGTTGGCGCCGCCGTTCGTTAGGGTGTAATAATCGTCGTCGTGCGTCGCGCCCTGCGGATAAACCCCTGAACCGGTGATCTGGACGTTGCCGGAAACGGGATCAAATTCATTCGCCATGACGTTGGCGCTGAAATAATAGGAACCGTTTGATTTGCCGACCCCGCCCGCGATGTTCATGCTTCCATCCCATAAGACGCACAGCGGCCCCAAGGGACCGCTGGGGCCGGGAGGCGAGGCAGCCGCATTGCAGATGCAGCTACAGCCAGACGGCGTAGGCTGGCCGCTCGCTCCAACGAGGCTTGTGCAAATGGACGAGCCGTCCGGGCAATCTGGATTGTCCGGCGGATTCGGGTAGATGCCCGTTGCGCTATTGCCGATGGTCGCTCCGCTACCGCATTGACAATTGGAGCCATTACTCTCGCACACGCAGTGATATCCTGGAGGTCCCGGCAGGTCATTGCTCGAACAACCAAACGGAAGAGTTCCCGGATTGTTGATCTGGAGGGTCAAGAGGGCATTGGAAGGGCAGGTCCCCGGCGAGGAACTGCCGCTGCTCTGGGACGTCGGCCCCGTGTACGGAACGATGCAGAATGTGACGTTGTCGACCGCGACGTTGCCGCCGGTCGTCCCCGATGTCTGGGCCCCCCCCGAGGTCGCGCTCGGCATCGACATGAGTTGTGTAAAGTCGTAGCCGATGGAGGCGCAAAGGTAGAGGTTGGCGTTACAGAAATTATTGGCGTCGGTGCCTGGATAAAAAGGGCCCGAACCTTGGGGCGTACTAAAGAGCCTTACAAAGCACGATTGAGAGTCGCCCCCCTGCTCCACGCCGCTCGACTGATTAACCTCTTGGTCAAACGACATGTAAGGCATATTCGAGATATTGCCGAAGGCATCGGGATTCATGCTCGGCACACGCTGACCCTGAGAGGCTTCATTGCCGCAGCTCGCCACAAGTTTCGTGGGAATGTTAAATAGCTCCGCGGAGCTGATGACGACAGCAGCCGTGCTAAAGGAAGCCTCTTGGGCACCGCCCGCCACCAGGACCTGTCCCGACAAGGGGCCATTCGGAATATAAGTCGCCGTATGCGCCTGTCGGATATTGTTCATGGACCCGGTGTAGGTCCAGGCCCCCGTCTGCGGGTTATAGAGCTCTGCCGAAGCGAGAGAAGCAAACGGCGTAACGGCCGTCGTAGTCGACGTCGGTATCGCGGGGTTATCCCAGCCTCCCGCGACCAGCACCTGACCGGCCGCGGCGCCGGTCGAAAGGAACGTCGCCGTTTGCAGGTCCCTCGCCTGGTTGAGCGAACCGGTGGGCGACCACGCTCCCGTCGCAGGATTGAAAATCTCAGCCGTAGCGACGGCTTGGCTCCCGTTCCATCCCCCCGCCGCGAGAACCTCGCCGTTCTGGAGCATGGTCAAAGTAAATTGATCCCGTGCCGACTCCATTGAGTTTACGAGGGTCCAGATTCCTGTCGACGGGTCATAGACCTCGGCGGAATTGACGACTCCGCCGCCCGTGGACATGCCCCCAGCCGCAAGCACGCAGCCGACCGCATCGTGGCAAATCGAGCTTCCAGTTCCCCAAGAAGATGCCGGGACGAACACGGCCTGAAACTGAAATCGGGGAACGAACATAGATCCCGTATTGGACCAGGTGCCGGCGATAGGGTCATATAATTCCGATATCCCCGTAATCCCGGAAGCGCTGATAGCGCTAGTATCTCCGCCTGCCAGCAACACACATCCACCCCCATTCGGATTGCAGTTCGATCCCGCCGGCCAAGCCGATGCTGGGATGAAAACCGCGATCGGGCCTTGCACCGCAGTCGTCATACTTCCTGTCGACGTCCAGGGACCGTTCGTAGCGGTGTTGTAATATTCCGCGGAGGCCGTGACGTTGCCCGAGCCATCCACGCCACCGGCCACCAGCACCGCGATATCGCCGTTCACTAGAGTGATCGTGCTCGCTGCCTGGTTGAACCGGGCTGTATTTAAGCCCGACGACGTGTAGGTCCAGGAGCCGTTGGAGGAATGGTAGATTTCCGCCGTGTCCAGCGCTTGCGCGGCGCCGATGCCGGTCGCCGTATTGGTTCCACCAGCCACTAGAACATCTTGAAGGACGCCCTGGCTGTTCGGAATCAGGGTGGCTGTAAAAGCAGTTCTTTGCGTGTTCATCGACCCCGTTTCGGTCCATGACCCCGGCGGTTCAAGCGCTCCGCCGTTCTGGCCAAGCTGGCAGGCGGGAGGGCAAGAACCCGTCGCATCGGAGATGCCCTGGCAAATATTGGCGCCAAGCGGCGGGCACCAGAACTGAGGCACCCCGGCCTGGTCGGTCTCGACGCAGTTGCCGTTCACCCGCTGGACGAACAGGTTGTCGATGTAGATTTGCTGGGCGGAGGAGGACCGGGAAAGGAGGAGGCCCCCGATAATAATATAGAGCCCGACGCGGAGAACCCCAAGGCGGCGCGGTTGCTTGATCATGTGGGGAAGCGGTTGCGCGCGATTAATAACGCAAATCTGTTGCGCGCTTATTATGGAGATGTGAACAGGTTGTTTCGGAGCTTCAGGCCGGCAACGGAAGGCCCTTTAAGAATGGAAAACTGGTGACACCATACGAATTTCCAAGTCTAAAGGGGAAAATGAGTATGGTGTCACTGGTTTTTACCCATTACCGTTACCGCCAAAACGCCGAATAGCGCCAGGATTCCATCGCGTAGCGGCCGTCTTTCTGGGTCAAAATCCAGAGCCTGCCTCCGTCCTTACCGGATGCGGAGGCCGCCATCCCCAGGACCGGCTCCGCGAAGGCGTGGCGCTCCGCGAGCTCGAAGGAGGCGCCCTTGGGGCGGAAAATAGAGACCTCCTTTGACTTGGGATCGTAGGCCCAGAGCTCGCCGCCCGACCACAGCACGATCGAGGGGACACGGCCAGCGTTGAGGGCGTAGGGCTTCCAGCTGCCCGAGGCCACCTCCCGATTGACGACCCGCGAAGCGGCGTCCAGAACCCACAGGGAGCCTTCCCCGAAGGCGAGCGCCGAGGGCGCGGCGCCCGGAGCGGGCTCGACCGACGAGACCCGGTTGGGGTCCGAGACTCCCTGCCGGAGGATGCGGCTCTGGGCCGCGTCCAAAGACCACAACGCCCCGTCTCCGAAGGCGAGCGCCGTGGGATGGTAGGGCCCCACGCCCCGGACCTCGGAAAAAAGCACCGAGAGGGACGGGGACTTCGGGTCGAAAGCCGAGAAATGCCCGTCCCAATCGCTGACCCAAAGAAGCTCGCCGTCGAAGCCCAGCGCCGTGGGGTTGCGCAGCTCCGATGCGATCGCCGTCGAGGAGACGAGCCGGAAGTGGAAGACGCGAAGGGCATGGACGGCCCAGGCAACCGCGGCGGACAAAGCGGCGGCGGCGACGACGGCGTAAAAAAACTTCTTGAGCCGCTTGAGCATCAAAAGCCGGGTGGGAGCGCCCCGCCGCCAAGAAAGAGCAGGAGCCTCGTGATTTTCCCGGAAGCCTCGGCGGATTGGCGCAGGGATTCCGCGATCGTCGAGGCGAAGCGCAACTGGGCTTCCTGATTGCCGCCGAAAACGGCCGCGGCCTCCTCCCCCGTCTTCTTGAGCCTCTCCTCGAACTGCGAGAGCTCCTGGCGCTTTTCCTGCCAGCTCGAACGCTCGCGCTCCCAAAGCTCCCGCCATTCCCGGCGCTCCTCTTCCCAGATTGCGGCCAACTCCTCGACATGCCGCTCGAGCTCGTCGACCTTTTTGAGCGCCTGGAGGCGTTCCCGCTCGGCCTCCTCGCGCCCTTCCCGCTCCCGGACGAGCTCGCCCAAGGTCTTCTCCAGCGCGGATTTGGCATCCCGAAGCCCGCCCGAGAGCCGATCCGACTCCTCGGACTTCGTCCGGGCCGTATCCGAGGTTTGGGCCAGCCTTTCCTCGAGCCGGGAGAGCTCGTCGGCGTATTCCTTCTCCTTATCCCGCCAGGCCTTCTCCTCGAGGGCGAAGCGGTTCTCCATGGAGAGCAAGCGCCGGCGCGACTGCTCGAACATCGCCTTCAAAGCGGCCTGCTCGGACTCGAGGCGCGCGCGCTCCTCGCGGAAAGCCTTCATGGCGGCCTCCAGCCGCGCCTGGGTCTCTATCGCGGAAGCCAGCGACTGGCTCTCGGCCGTCCGGGCCTCAAAGCGGGAGTCCCTGAGCATGGCCTCGAGATCCTGCTGGCGCCGACGGGAGCTTTTCAGGGCTTCTTCTCGCGCGCCGAGCAGCGCCGAGAGCTCCGCCATCTCCTTTTTTTGGCGGCGCCGAAGAAGCAGAACCGCCTCCCAGGAGGCGGAAAGCCCCTCCGCGGACGGAATCGTCGGCATGGGGGGTTCCAGGAAACCGCCCAAGGGAAATCCCTCGGAGAGCCCGGGGCCGGGGAGAGGCCCCGGCCCTTCTTCAGGCGGCGGGAAGGGAGGCATTCGAAGACAGGATTATACCCGCCCCCCGTGCGGATTCAAGGTCGAAATTATTACAAAGCCGCGGCGGCATGAAACCTGAAGATGCCGTCGCTATTCCCGCAGCAGCCGCAGCAATTCCTCGTTGGCGCCGCTCAGGTCCACGCCGGAGTCCTTGTAGGTCTCGACGATTTGCTTCAAGGCGTTGACGAGGACGGGCTTGGGGGCTCCGGAAAGCTTGAGCTTGCGGTAGGTCTCCATGTCCTGCTCGAACAAAATCCGCCTCGTCTTCCCGCCGATCATGCGGGCCTGCTCCTTCAGCTTGTCCCGCAGAGCGGCCTCGTCGCCGCGCAGGCGCCTGAGCTCCGAGGCGTCATCCTTGGTCCTTCCCTCCAGATGGGACAGCCGCTCCTGGGCCTTGGCCGCCGACACCGTCTTGCTGTCGAGTTCGGACTTCAAACTCTCGATCTCGGCGCGTCTCTTTTGGAGCTCCGATTCCAGGCGCCAGGCCCGGATCTCCTGGGCGTCGAGGTCGCGCGTGAGCTGCTGGCGGTAGCGGAGGTCCTGCTCGAAAAGCCTCTCATAGGCGGCGCCCGGATCCCCCTCGCCGAATCTCACGAGAAACGACAGGGCGTTTCCAAGCCGCCACGTCCCCTGGAAGGGGACGCTCATCGCGTAGTCGAGTTCTCCTCCGAAGATCTTGACGCCAAGCCCCCAGTCGCCGGTCGAGTCGTCGTTGGCGAGGCGAAGCCCCGCGCGCAGGGCGAGCGCGCGCTTTTGCCGGTCGCGCCACCAGTACTCGAATCCCGTCCCGGCGTCGGCCGAGGAGGGAGCGCCGCTCGCCTTGGGAATCGCCCGGACGTCCGCCGCCAGGACGAAATCCGAGACAACCTCCGAGGCTCCGGCCGAGATCGTGAACGGCGCCTCCTGGGCAAGCCCGTTGGCGGACCAGCGCGGCCCGCCGATGTTCGAGAGGGCGACGCCGCCGTAGTATTGATTCTTGAAGCGGTAAAGCCCGCCCCAGCTCAAGTCGGGATGGACGGCCACGCTCGTGCCTCCGCCGAAATCCTGGCCCGCGAAAGCCACGGACGCCCCCGTGTCGAAGCTCCCCGCTTCCGTGTCCCAGAGTCCGTGGGTTCCGTAGCCCAAGGACTCCATGCGCTCGGCGCCCGTCCCGAATTGTCGGTTATACAGTCCCGCCAAAGCGAACGTGCCTTGGTAGGTCGGCCTCGTCACGGGAAGGGCCACGATGGCGTTTAAGTTTCCCTGGTCGACCGAGGACATGGGCGCGTGAAACTCGCGCAGGGCGTTCGCGTCGACGCCGACATGTCGGTTCGTCCCGAGGAAAGCCGGGTTGTAAAAAAGAGAGACGGGGTCGTCCGGCACCGCGGTAAACGCGCCGCCCATCGCCATGGCCCGGGCGCTGTAGAAGGAATCCTCGAAGCCCACCTGGGCCCGGGCCGGGGCGAGGCCCAACAAGGACAGACCCAGAAGTGAAAGGATTGTTTTTCGACCGCGCGAACGCCCCCCGTCACCCTTCCCTCTCTCCTTGAGGGGGAGGGCACGGGCGTGGGGCAACCTCCAGTTCTTGAACCCCAGAGACGGGTCGGAGCGCAAGGAGCCCGGCTTGGCTCCAGCCTTGAGCCTCATGAGGGCGGCCTGGGCGATCATGGCGCCGTTGTCCGTGCAGAGCCTGGGCGGCGGCACGAGCACCGCGAACCCGCGCCTACGGCCTTCCGTCGTAAACCGATCCCGCAGCCGAGAGTTGGCGGCGACGCCGCCCCCCAACACCAGGGAGCGGGGGCGGAAGGTCTCCGCCGCCCGCATCGCCTTCCAGACGAGCGCGTCCACGGTGGCTTCCTGGAAGGAGGCGCAGACTCCCCTCAAATCCTTGCCGCGCGGGAGACGCCCTTTATCTTTCAGATGATAAAGGACGGAGGTTTTCAAGCCGGCGAAGGAGAAGTCCCACGAGCCCTCGAGAAGAGGCCGCGGGAAGCGCACCGCGGCGGGGTCTCCCTCCCGGGCCAAGCGGTCGATGATCGGGCCGCCTGGATAGCCCAACTCCAGCATCCGGGCCACCTTGTCGAAGGCTTCTCCGGCGGCGTCGTCGCGCGTACGGCCCAGAACGCGCCAGCGTCCCGGCCCCGGGCAGAGCACGAGATCGGTATGGCCTCCGGAAACGATGAGCGCCAGGGCGGGGAAGCGAAGAGGCTCCTCGATCCCCGCCGCGAAAACGTGGCCTTCCAGGTGATTGACGCCGATGATCGGGAGCCCGCGCAGGCGCGCGAGCGTCACCGCGGCCACTTTCCCGACGAGAAGCGGACCCAAAAGCCCCGGCCCCTGCGTGAAGGCCACGGCGTCCGGCCCGCGGCCGCCCGCCTCCTCCAGCGCCCGCTCGATGACGCCCGCGATTTTTTGGAGGTGGGCGCGGGAGGCGAGCTCGGGCACGATCCCCCGGAACCTGCGGTGCAGATCGACTTGCGAATTGACGACATTGGAGAGGACGCGCCCCCCCTCCTCGACCATGCTTGCCGCCGTTTCGTCACAGGAGGTTTCGATGCCGAGGACTCGAAGAGCCATTACGCAACGGCAGCCGCGGCGGCAAAGACGGCCGCATCGTCGTTCCGGCAGGCCATTAACCGCGGCCCGTGCCGAGCCGCATGAGCGCCCTTCGCGCGCGCAGGACGGAGTCGGCCATGTCGAGGGCGTCGTCGGGGACTTGGTCCCGCTTCTTGACTGCCGATCGAGGACTCTTCCCCTTGGCGTAGATGAGTTCCCATTGCCTGAAAAGCTTGTCTTTCTCCGAATCCGGCACCGGCACCGTGATGTCGGGAGAAATGCCTCCAGTATGTTTTTTCTCGTCGCGCTGGATGAGACGGCCTTGGGGAGTGTAATAGTGGGCCACGGTGAGCCGCAAGGCGCAAGAGTTGGCGAGCGGGATCACGGACTGGACGCTCGCCTTGCCGTAGGTGCGCTCCCCGATCACGACCGCCCGGCCGTCATCCTGCAGGGCGCCCGCCACGATCTCGGCGCCCGAAGCGGAGTTCTCGTTGACCAGCACCGCCATGGGCCAGTCAGGAGAGGTCGGCGCGCCCTCGCCTCGGTACTCGACGCGGCTCAAGGGGTTGCGTCCCTCGGTATAGGTGATGAGCTTGCCCGCCGGGAGAAAGAAGCCCGCGACCTTGACCGCCGCGTCCAGGAGGCCCCCGGGGTTGTTGCGCAGGTCCAGAATCAAGCTCGTCGCTCCCTTCTTCCTGTCGCGCTCCAGGGAGCGAAGGACGTCCTCCGGCGTCTTGGCATTGAATTCGACCACGCGCAGGTACGCGATATGGTCGTCCGAGACGCTCGTATCCACGGTCCGGATCTTGATCTCCTGGCGCTTGAGCGTCACCGTGAAGCGCGACTCGCCGCCGCCATCCGCCCGGCGGGAAACGAGGAGCGTGACCTCGCTTCCCGGCTTGCCGCGGAGCTTGCCGACCGCGTCCCAATTGCTCATGCCCTTCGTGCTGGCGCCGTCGATCGCGAGGATGCGGTCCTCGGGAAGGAGACCAGCGTCGAAGGCGGGAGTGTCCGGGATGGCCGTAATCACGTCAAGCCACTCTCCCTCGGCCGAGACGCGCACGCCTAAGCCCCCGAACTCGCCTTTGGTTTCAGTCTTTAAATCCTGGTTCGCCTGCGGCTCCAGAAACTGGGAAAAGGGATCAAGACGCCTCACCATGCCCTCCGCCGCGCCGTAAAGGAGCGTTCGGGGATCCGTCTTTTCCACGTAGTCCTGCCGGATATCGGAAAGAACCTCAAGGAGCATCCGCACATCCTCGTAAACCTTGTCGGTGGACGGCGTGGCCGTCGAGGCCGCGACAATGGCAGCGCTCGAGAGCTTGGTCGGCGCCGCGACCGTCCCCGGAGGAAGAGGCGGAGCATGCTTGGGAGCCGCAAAAGCCGCGACCGGCAGCAACGGGAGGCTAAAAAAGGCTGCGGAAAGCCACGAAAGATCGGGGAAGGCAGAAATTCTTTGTCCTCGGTTGATTTCCGATGCCATGGGTGCCCTCATTGTACTTCTTATTGCTCCCCTCGCCAGGAGGGGGTCAGCCAAACAAGCGGATCCAGCGCCTGCGCGGCGCGCCGCAGCTCGAAGTAAATGACTCCCTTGCCGCCCTGACGTTGTCCGCTGACGGCGATCGCGTCACCGGCGGCCACCTCCGCCCCCTTTTGCTTCAAAACCGAGCCCAATCGGCCGTAGATGCTGAAATATCCCGAACGGTGCTCGAGGATCACGACGAGGCCGTAGGAATGGAACGGTCCGGTGAAGATGACTCGCCCCGGCAGGACGGCCCGCACCGGGGCCCGGGCCGCCGTCTCAAGAAGGATTCCCTCGTGGAAGACCGCGGCGCGCCACTTGGCGTCGAAGGTTTTTCCGAAAGTCTCGAGAACCCGCCCGGCGCACGGCCAGGCAAGGCTGTGCGGGAGCGGCGCCGCGGCGGAGAGGCGCCGTTCCCGGGCCGCGTAGGCCGCGAGAAGCTCCTCCAGCTTTTTCTCGGTCCGCGCCAATTCCTCGGCCTTGCGCCGCGCTTCCTCGGCCCTCTCATGGGCCAGTTGCTTGCCTCGGGCGATTTCCGCCGTCTCGCTTTCACGCCGGAGCTCCTGGCTCTCCAATGTTTGCTTCTGGCTCAGGAGAGCGCGGGAGAGCACCTGGACCCTCACCACCCGGCCGAGAGCGGTCCGGTGAGCGCCCTCGATCTCCTGCAGCCATTCGATTTTCTGGATGATGGCCGCGCGGCGGAGCGCCTCTTCCCAAAGCCCATTGACGCTGAAATCCGAGAGCCCGGAGGCGATCGATTCGGCGTAACTCTCGGTCTCCGAGCGCAAAAGATCCCGCCAGGACTTCCCCGAGCGGTTCAACGCGGCCATATTCCGCTCCAGGTCTTGCCGCTTCCGGCCCGTCTGGCCTAGCCGGCGCTTCAGTCCTTTCAGCCGCCTCGCGGCCGCTTCGCGCTCCTTTTGAAGGGCATCGATGCGTCCCGAGAGAGTTTCTTCCTCGTCCTGGTAAGCCTTCATTTGCCGTCGCACGGATTCGAGCTGGACACGCACGCGCTTGAGATCCGCCCGCCGGGAAACGCCGCCTTCCGCCCGTCCCGGGATGTTCCCCAGGAGGGCGAGCGCCGCCGCGGCCGCTATAATGGCGGAGAGTCGAGCAAAGCCCATGACGCCATGGCGCCTAAGAGAGCCACTCCCGCCGCCCCGACTCCATACCCCCAAGCGTCGCCGGTGGGCAGCAGCGCTGCGGCCGGAAGGAAGGCGAGTCCCGCCGAGGCGACGCCGAGAGCCGCGCCGGCGAAGGCTCCGGCGGCGGTCGGGATTTGAAGGGCCAGCGCCCCTCGGGCGACCCCGAGATAGCGCTTGAGGGCGGACACATGGGAGTCGGAGGTCCCGGGAAGGCCGAAGAGCCTCTGGTAAAGTTCGGCGGGGACGTGCGCTGCGACGCGGGCCGCGACGACGAACACGGCAAGCCACCCAAGCAGATCCAGCACGAGCCGCAAGGTCTGGGCATAAAACTTCGTTTCAATGAGAGCCGAGAGTTCTTGGGAAGGATACCGGACGACGCCCCAGGGGCGGGAGAGCTCATCGAGTTTGGCGAGGAGCGCGGGAGCGCTCTCGATCCCGGCTTCGCCCAGGCGCATTTCGAAGGCGGCCGGCAGCGGGCTCGGCCCCACGAGAGCGAGGCCGCGCACCAACTCCGCGTCGACGCGGGTCAGGCGGGCCAGGGACTCCTCCGGGGTGACGAAAGCGACGGTCTCGATTCCGTCGAGGGCGCGAAGCCGGCTCTCCAGGGAGGCGCGGTCCGCGTCCGACGGCGTCTCCCGCAAAAATAAGATCAGCTTCAGGTCCTCGGCCATTCCCCGCGCGGCGGCGGAGGACTGAGCGCGAAGAAAGAGGAGGCTCGCGGCCGCGATCCCCAACGCCAAGCCGAGGGAAAAGGCCTTCAGGAAAGCCCTTAAACGCAGACGATGAGTCCAGTACGCCCAGGCGGGCTGGCTCACGCTAGGAAGGAACCGAGCCTCCAAAAGCCCGCGGCGGCGAAGCCGATCAGGAGCCCCAGGACCCATGGGGCGTTGCGCGCCAACTCCTCGGCGAAGCGGCCCAGCCCCTCAAGGACGCCCCCGGGAATCGGCCGGCCTTCGGCCGACGGTAAAACTTCTTCGACGCGAAGCCCCGAGGACGATTGGGCCTCGGCGCCGGCAACGACCGAAACCTCGGGCGGAAGGCCGCGCCTGGCGCCGACGGGAAGGCTTCCCTCAAGAAGGATGAGACGGGATGAGCCGCCCAACGCGACGCGCGCTCCCAACGACCTGCGCCAGGCGAAGCCAACCGCGCTTTTAAGCTTGGCGACCTCGCGCGCCGTTTCCTCGGCGACGAAAGGGCCGTCCTTCAAGCGCAGGCCCAAAACGACGTCCTCTTGGATCATATTCCGGCGCGCTTGGGATTCCGGCACGATCGAGACGCTGGACAATTCGGGGGATTGGACGGCCTTTTTAAGGTCCTCGGGACGTATCCACCCCGACAGAGAGGACTGCTCCGGCCGCAGACCGGCATCCGGCCGGAACCACGCAAGCCCCGCCAGGGCGTCCTTAAAATGCCGCCGCTTCAACTTCAGGTTCAAGATGACGTGGATATGGGCGTTCGGCTCGTCCGGCGCGGCGTGGCGCCAATCCGTTCGCCTTGAGGCGGGCAGAAAGTCCGGGATATCATGAGCCGCCTGGCCCGCGGCTTTAGACGGGACGACGTCCCTCGGATGAGCAGGAATGGCCTTCTCTTCATGATTCTCGAGATAATCCCGAGCGGCGGGATCCGTCAATGCCGAGCCCTCCGCCGAGATTTTCATGCCGGGAACATTGAAGGATTCGGCATTCGCGGGCGCGGCGATGAAAAACGAAACGACGACCGCGGCCATCGCACTCCGCTGTTTCACAAATCGCAATCGAGCGTCCATGTCTCCTTTGAGGAGCCCTCTGGTCGCACCCGATTGCGGTCGGGTCGTGGATACCCCGGGGCCCATCCCCCGGGCTACAGAGCCCCGGCCGAAGCCGGGGACAATCTCCAAAATGATTTTAGCGCAATGGCGGCGCGGTGACAACGGTCGAAAGGACCAATTCCACCTAGGCCTTAGGACCTAATGCGGCACCCATGAGATTTTCATAGAGCTCGATATACGCTCTCGCCGAGCGGTCCCACGAAAAATCCGTCCGCATCCCACGCTCCACGAGCTTCGGCCACATCGGACCATGGAAGGCTTCCAAAGCCCGATCCAGGGCGCGCCCCAGGCTCTCAACATCTCCAGGTTCGGCCAAGAAGCCGTTGCCGCTGCCGCTGTCCGCCTCGAAGACCGTGTCCGCCAACCCCCCCGCGCGGCTCCCGACCACGACGGCGCCGTAGCGCATCGCGATCATCTGGCCCAGCCCGCACGGTTCAAAGCGCGACGGCATGAGAAAGATGTCGGATGCCGCATAGAGCCCGTGGGCGAAGCTCTCATCGAAACCTTCCCGAAAATAGATGCGCGAGGGATGGCGCGAGGCATACTGGCGGATGCTTGCCGCGAGGGCGGGGTCGCCCGAGCCGAGGACGGCGAGCTCGAAGCCCCCAAGGCGGCGTTCGAGAGCCGCGATCGCGACGTCGAGACCCTTTTGTCGGTCAAGCCTCGAAACGATCCCGATGAGCGGGAGGCTGCCATCGACTTTCAGCCCGCATTCCCGGCGCAGCGCCCGCTTCGCCGCCGCCTTGCCGCCCTGGAACACTGTCGCCGCGCCGTAAGGCTCCGGAAGGTTCGGGTCTTTCTCCGGATCCCAATAGTCGACGTCGAGTCCGTTCAATATTCCGGTTAAGAAACGCGATCGCTGCCGAAGAATCCCCTCCATCCCGCAGCCCGTTTCGATCGAATCCTGTATTTCGCGGGCGTACGTCGGACTCACCGTCGTGAGTCGGTCCGCGAAGACAAGCCCGGCCTTGAGAAAACTCGCCTTACCGTAAAACTCCAGCGAGGAGGGAGACATCTCCTTGAGGCTCAGCCCTGAAAGCGTCACCGACGACGCCGGGAAAAGCCCCTGATAAGCCATATTGTGGACAGTAAAGACCGAATGAGCGCGCCCCAGGACGGGGTCGCCGGCATAGAGCCTCTTAAGAAGAATCGGCAGAAGCCCCGTCTGCCAGTCGTGCGCGTGGACGATCTCGGGCGCGAATTCCAGGGCCTTCGCGGCTTCAAGGACCGCCCGGCAGAACAAGGAGTAGCGCCGATCATTGTCGGCATAGTCGGCGCCGTTCTCGCCATAAACCCCCGGCCGGCCGAAAAACGCCGGATCGTCCACGAAGGCGATGCGCAGATTCCCTTTCTCCAAGAGCGCGACCGAGAGAGAGCGGGTCTCGGAGCCGAGGGGGACGCCCAGCGTCAGCGTCCGCCGGGCATTCCCGGCCCAACTCCTGGTTTCGCGATAGAGCGGCAGGACAAGAAAAACGTCATGGCCGAGGCTCGCGAGCTTCGCGCTTAGACTGCCGGCGACGTCGGCTAGGCCGCCGGTCTTCGCGAAGGGAACGGCCTCAGACGCCGCCTGGAGTATCCTCACTCGGCTGGTCGGCGGGGACTTGGAGGGCGTCGTCCGTCGCGGAGGACGGCGGTTCGGCCGCCGTGGCGGATTCCGGAGCGGCCGTCTGATCCGCGGCGGGAGATCCCTCGGCCTTCGCGGGCGCGAAGGAATCGATCGGCGGCAGCTCCGACAGGCTCTTGAGCCCGAAACGGCGCAAGAAATCGGGAGTCGTGCCGTAGAGGAGAGGGCGCCCCAAGCTTTCGCGGCGCCCGGCGACCTTCACGAATCCCTTTTCGAGCAGCGTCTCGAGAGCGGAGAGCGCGTCGACGCCGCGGACTTCCTCGACCTCCGCCCGGGTGATGGGCTGGCGGTAGGCGATGATCGCCAGGGTTTCCAAGGCGGCATGAGAAAGCCGCAGCGTCATCTTCTCGGCGTAAAGCTTCCGGACGAACGGCGCCGCCTCGGGCCTCGTCGCCATTTGGAAGCCCCCGGCGACCTCCATGAGCCGGAAGCCTCGGCCGTTCTCTTCGGCCTCCCGCCCCAGCTCCGCGACGATGCGGGAAACCTGGTCCTGGTCCTTGCGGCCCGCCACGCGGCAGATGTCGTCGACGCTTAAAGGCTTCTCGGTGATGAAGAGAAGCGCCTCGACGATTTTCTTCAAATCCGATCCTTGTTCTTGCGGAATCTCCCGCTCAGACGGCGGCATCGACCTCGACCTCCTTCTTGAATATCAGGACGGGCCCCAAGTGCTCCTCCTGGCGTATGGAGATTTTCTGCAGCTTCAAGAGCTCGAGCATGGCGAGAAAAACCGCGATGATCCCGCGGCGCCGGGTTTCTCCCGCGAAGGCCTCGTCCAAACTCACGCAGTCCTTGGCATCGAGAAGAGAGAGGATCCGCTCCATGCGGGGTTCGATCGGGCACGTCTCGCCCTCGACCTCCCTCGCGGGCAGATCCGCCCCGTCGAGGACGCGCTTCAGGGCGTCGAGAAGAGCGAAGGGGCCGATCCCGAGAGTCTTCTCCGAGTCGTCGAAATGCGGGGCGCCCCTGTAGTGGATGCCGGAGAACTCCTCCATTCTCCGCTCGAGGAAGGACGACGCCTCCTTGAATTTCTGGTACTCGAGGAGCTTGGCGACGAGCTCGGCCCGCGGGTCCGGCTCCTCTTGGGATTCCTCGGACTTCGACGGAACGAGCATGCGCGCCTTGATCGCCATCAAGGTCGAAGCCAGGACCAAAAACTCCCCCGCCACGTCGAGACTGAGCTCTTTCATGAGTTCGATGTAAGAGAGATACTCGTGGGTGATCCGGGCGATCGGGATGTTGTAGATGTCGAGATCTTCCTTCTTGATCAGGAAAAGCAGCAGATCGAGCGGGCCCTCGAAGACGTCGAGATGGACGTCGAAGCCGGTCGTGTCTTGGCTCGTGTTCACTTTACGCGAGCCTCATCGCGCGGCGCACGCGCTTCATCGTCTCCGCCGCGACGGCGCGGGCGCGCTTGGCCCCGTCGTCCAGAATCCGGTCGACCTCGCCGGCCGCGCGCTCAATGGACTCCCTCTTTTCCCGGAACTCGCGAAACGGCCCATCGAGATGCGCCAGCAAGTCCCGCTTGCAGGCGACGCAGCCGATCCGTCCCTCCATGCACTCGACGCGCCGTTTTTCCCACGTCGTATTATAGAGTTTATGGAGAGCGAAAATGGAGCAGCCGGGGGGATTTTCGGGGCACGGCTCGGGGTGGCCCGGGTCCGCGGCGCGGATCTTCTTCGGGTCGGTGTAGGCGCCCATGACCTTGGTCTTGAGCGATTCCGGCGGCTCGGCCAGCTCGATGCCGTTGCCGTAGGACTTCGACATCTTCCGGCCGTCGACTCCCTGGACGCGGGGCGCGGGAGTCAAAAGGGGCTTGGGCTCCGGGAACACCTGCCCGTAGATCGAGTTGAAGCGCCGCGCGATCTCGCGGGCGAGCTCGATGTGCGGGAGTTGGTCCTGTCCCACCGGCACGAGCGTCCCGCCGTAGAGCAGGATGTCCGCCGCCTGGAGGACGGGGTAGAACAAAAAGCCGGATGTCCTCAACGAACGATCGATATAGGCTTTACGCTCCTGTTCGGAAAGGACCTCCGCGGCAACCTTGCCGTATTGGACTGAAGGTTCACTCAAGCCTTCAAGGGGCCCCTTGCCCTTCTTAGGTTCGGTCAATATCCCATGCTTGGTCTTGGCGAGCTCCTGGAGCTGCTCCTTCCACGTCGGGTTGTTCTCGAGCCACGAGAGCGGCGTCGTCATGCTCAAAAGGAGCGCCAATTCGGCGTGCTCCGCGACGCTCGACTGCCTGAAGATGACGCAGCGGGCGGGGTCGAGCCCGGCCGCGAGCCAATCGAGGACCATCTCGCGGATATTGACCTGCAGGCCCGAGGTCTCCTCGTAGCCCGTCGTGAGCATGTGCCAGTCGACCACGCAGAAATAGCACGCATGGTCCCGGCTCAGATCGACCCAATTCTTAAGAGCGCCCCAGTAGTTGCCCAGGTGCAGCCGGCCCGTGGGCCGCATGCCCGAAAAGACGACGCTCCCTGCCGCCATTGGTGGATGATTCTAGCTTTTTATGAGACAATGGCATGGAGGCATGCCGAGGCTCCAAGGATGAGGCGCGGGGAATTCGCGGCGCGAGTTTGGTCCAAGCTCATGCGCTTTGAGAAGTCCGTCGGCCTTCTTCGGGGCGGCGGCGGGGTGCTCGCGGCCGTCTCCGGCGGGCCGGACTCCGTCTGCCTGGCCCATTACCTCGTCTCCCGCCGCCGCAAGCTCGGATTTAAGCTGTCGCTCGCCTATGTCCATCACGGACTGCGCCCCGAAGCGGACCGCGAGGCGGCCTTCGTCTCCAAGCTCGCGGCGGCGCTGGGCCTCCAGGCCTCCATCTTGAGGGTCGACGCTCGCGGCCTCGCCACGGCTCGCGGGGCCGGCATCGAGGAGGCCGCGCGCAAAGCCCGCTACGAGGCCCTCTCCCGGGAGGCGCGCCGGCTGCGCCTCAACAAGGTCGCCGTCGCCCATCACATGGACGACCAGGCGGAGACGGTCCTCCTCAACCTCCTTCGCGGAGGGAGCCTGCGCTCTCTGGCCGCCATGCCCCCCGAGAGGCCCTTGGCGGGGAAAATCAAGCTCATCCGCCCCCTTCTCACCCTGAGGCGCGCCGATGTCCTGGAATATTTGCGGCGACACGGCCTGCGCTACAAGATCGACCGCTCTAATTTCGAGACGCGCTTGCTTCGCAATTGGCTGAGGATCAAAATCCTGCCCGCCCTCGAGAGCCGCCAGCCGAGAATGGCCGAACATTTCTCGCGGCTCGCCGACGAGGCGCGCGAGCTGCTTCAAGCCCATGACGACGTTTAAGCTCGCCTCCAAATTCAAGCCCGCCGGAGATCAGCCCGGGGCGATCGAGACGCTGACCCGGCGATTCCGGGAAGGCGCCAAGTCCCAGGTCCTTCTGGGCGTCACGGGATCGGGAAAGACCTTTACCACGGCCCATATGATCGCATCCCTGAACCGGCCGGCCCTGGTCATCTCTCCGAACAAAGTCCTCGCCTCCCAGCTTTACGCGGAGTTCAAGTCTTTTTTCCCCGAAAACGCCGTCGAGTTCTTCATTTCCTACTACGATTATTATCAGCCCGAGGCCTATGTCCCGCAGACGGACACCTACATCGAGAAGGACGCCTCGATCAACCAGCAGATCGACCGCCTGCGCCTCAAGGCGACCGGCTCGCTTTTATCGCGGCGCGACGCGGTCGTCGTGGCCTCGGTCTCCTGCATCTACAACATCGGCTCTCCCGAGAACTGGCGGGAAGAGGCCTTGAGGATTTCTCCCGGCATGAAAACCGGACGCTCGGAGCTTTTCCAGCGGCTCGTGCGCATGCACTACGAGCGCAATGAGACGGAGTTCGCCCGCGGAAAATTCCGCGCGAAGGGCGCCGCGGTGGACGTCTTTCCCGCTCACGAGGAGACAGGGCTTCGCCTCGAGCTTGGGGACGACGGCGTCGCGCAACTCTTCGAGATCGATCCCTTGAGCGGGCGGAAACTCAAGCCGCTCCGCGAAGCCTGGATCTATCCCGCCAAGCATTTCGTGACCCCGGGCTCCGAGCTCGAGCGCGCGCTTGGGGCGATCGAGAACGAAATGAGGGAGCGCGTCGGCTATTTCAAATCCCGGGACCTCCCCCTTGAGGCGGAAAGGATCGAACAACGGACGCGGCACGACCTCGAGATGCTGCGCATCGCCGGCTACTGCCACGGAATCGAGAACTATTCCCGCCATCTCTCCGGCCGGGCCTCCGGGGAGAGGCCTTTCTGTCTCCTGGACTATTTCCCCAAGGACTTCCTCCTCGTCATCGACGAGTCGCACGTCGCCGTGCCGCAGCTGGCGGGGATGTACGAAGGCGACCGCTCCCGCAAGCAGACTCTCATCGACTTCGGCTTCCGCCTGCCCTCGGCCCTCGACAACCGGCCGCTCAAGTTCGGGGAGTTCGAGGCTCTCATGCCCCAGACGCTGTTTGTCTCCGCGACACCCGGGCCCTACGAGCTCGCCCGCGCGCAAGGGGAGGTCGCCGAGCAAATCATCCGCCCCACGGGTCTTGTCGACCCCGAGACCATCCTCAAGCCCTCCGAGGGGCAGCTCGAGGATCTCATCGGCCGCGTCGAGGCCCGCGCCCGGAAGGGCGAGCGCACGCTCGTGACGACGCTCACGAAGAGGACGGCGGAGGACCTCACCGAATTCCTCGCGGGCAAGGGCCTGCGCGTGAGATACCTTCACTCCGACATCGAGCCCTTGGAGCGCATCCAGATTCTCAAGGAGCTTCGGGAAGGGAAGTTCGACATCCTCGTCGGCATCAACCTCCTGCGGGAGGGCCTCGATCTGCCGGAGGTCTCCCTCGTCGCGATCCTGGGCGCGGACCACGAGGGCTTCCTGCGCTCGGAGACGACGCTGATCCAGATCGCGGGGCGCGCCTCGAGGAACGCCGGAGGCCAGGTCGTCCTCTACGCGGACCGACAGACGGGCTCGATCGAGCGGGCGCTTTCCGAGATGAACCGCCGCCGCGACAAACAGCTTGCCTACAACGCCCAGCACGGCATCACGCCCAAGACGATCGTCAAGGCCGTCAGGGAGATGGAGGAGTTCGAGGTGGAAACCAGGCGCGCCGGGCTCTCCCTCCTGCGCGACGCCGAGCGCCCTCTCAAGCCAGCCGACGTCCCGGTCGTGATGGAGGAGATCGAGGCTCGCATGAAGGAAGCCGCGGACAACCTCGACTTCGAGCTCGCGACGATCCTGCGCGACGAGCTCTTCAGCCTGCGCGACATGTCCGTCCGGGGAACGCCCAGCCGGAGCGGGCCCCGGCCCCGGAAGGCGGCTCATGCCAAGCCACGATAGAACCGCGCCGATTCCAGGCGTCGCGAGACTCCGCCATTTCGCCGAGCTCCCGTCCACCCAGGACTACGCGAGATCCCTCCTCGAGAATGGAACGGCCGCCGACCGGACCCTCGTCTGGGCCGACCGGCAGAGCCGCGGGCGCGGACGGATGCTCCGGCGCTGGAAGTCGAGCCCCGGCGGTCTCTACATGTCCCTCATTCTCAAGAACCGGAGGCTTTCCCCCTCCAGGCTCGCCGCCTTGAGCCTCTGGACCGCCCAGGCCGCCGCCCTCGCGATCGTCCGAGAAACGGGGCTCACGGCGGTGGTCAAGCCTCCCAACGACGTGTTCGTTTACGATCCGCAAGATGACGGCGCGCCGCCTAAAAAAGCGTGCGGCATTCTCGTCGAGGCCCGCGGAGGCTCCCGGCGCCTCGATTGGATCGTTGTCGGCGTAGGCCTCAACATCGCCAATCCCATCCCTGGCAAGCTTGCCGCCAGAGCCGCGAATCTGGAGAGCTTCGCCCGCCGACGCCTGAGCGTCGACGGGATGCTTCGCCGCTTGATGGCGGAATTTTGGCCTTTTTATCGAAAATTTGTATAAAAAAAGAGGTCATGGCTGAAACCTACGTCACGCGGGCGGGCTTCGAGAAGCTGCGCGCGGAAATGGGACCTCTTCTCGAACAGAAACGCCAGCTCTCCAAGGATATCGCCGAGGCCCGTGAGAAGGGCGACCTCAAGGAAAACGCGGAATACCACAGCGCCAAGGAGAAGCTGGGTCTCGTCATGACCCGCATCGCCCAACTGGAGGAGAAGCTACGCACGGCGAAGATCATCGACGAGACGAAGGGCCCCAAGGACGCCGTCGCGATCGGCTGCCGGGTCACTCTCAAAGACGACGACGGCGACGAGAGTTCCTACATCCTCGTGGGCGCCGAGGAGGCGGATCCCGCCGAATCCAAGATTTCCGTCTTCTCACCCCTGGCCCAGGGTCTTCTGGGCAAGAAAACCGGCGAGAAGGCGACCGTCCAGCTTCCCGCCGGCACCCGCAGCTTCCGCGTCTCAAAGATCGAACCCGCCTAGAATTTGGTGTCAACGACTGACACCGAATCATCGCGTCTCGCTCGAAACCTCAAGGCTAAGGCCCTGGAACTGGGCGCCGACATGGCCGGCATCGCTCCCGCCGAGCCTCCGCGCGACGCTCCCGAGCCCCGCGCCCTCGAAGACTGGCTCTCCCGCGGCTATGCAGGATCGATGGAGTACATGGCCCGGGATCCCGCGCGACGCTCCGACGTCCGGCGCTGGCATCCCGAGGCCCGGTCGGTCCTCATTCTGGGCTTCCGCTACGCCTCGGGGAAACCCGCCGGACGTCCCTCCCCCCTTGCGGGTCTCTTTTCCCGCTACAGCCTCCTTGCCGACTACCATCGCGAAATCAAGAAGCGGCTGAAGTCCTTGCTCTCATGGCTTCGGATGTCATGCCCGTCGATCGACGGCCGCATCTTTGTCGACTCAAGCCCCGTTCTTGAACGGCTCTACGGACGGCTCGCGGGGCTGGGTTGGGTCGGCAAGAACAGCATGCTGATCTCGCCCTCGGTCGGTTCCTACTTTTTTCTCGCGGGCATCTCCCTCAACCAGGAGTTGCCCCCGGACGAGCCCCTCCCGGACCACTGCGGGAGCTGCAACCGCTGCCTCGAGGCCTGCCCGACGCAAGCCTTCCCGCGGGAGCGCGTCCTCGACGCCGCCCGCTGTGTTTCCTATCTGACGATCGAGCACCGCGGAAGCGTCCCGGAACCGCTCCGGGAATCCGTCGGCTCCTGGGTCGCGGGATGCGACATCTGCCAGGAAGTCTGCCCTTTCAACCGGTTCTCGAACCCGGGCGCGCTTTTCGCGACGGCGGCTGCCCGCGAAATCCCGCTCGCGGAGCTCGCCCGGACGGACGTGATCGCCTGGCAGAATCGCTTCGCCAAGACCGGGGCCGCAAGAATCAAGCTCCGGGGGCTCCTGCGCAACACTCTTCTCGCCATGGGAAACTCGGGCGACGCGCGTCATGCCGCCGCGCTCCAGGAAAGGACGGCGGATGCCGATCCGGTGATCGCCGAGCAGGCACGATGGAGCCTTCAACGTCTTAGAAAAGAACATCCGGTCCACTCCCGCCCCTCCAGCCCCCCTCGAAGGGGAGGGTTCGTGCGGAGGGCTCTCGCCTTGCTTTTATTCCTGTCGTTTCTTGCCGGCGCCGCCGAGGCCCAAGAAACTCCGCAAAATCTTCCCGAATCACAGGTCCCCGAGGCCCCGACCCCGCCGCGCGTGGTGCCGCCCGGGGCCGAGAACCCGCCTTCGGAGGCGACCCCCTGGATCACGCGCTGGATGATCCACCCGATCTCCAGCGGCATGTTCGTGAACGTCCCCGTCATCGACGAGGACCCCAACCGCGGAACGACCGCCGGCATCATGCCCATCTGGGTCAAGCGAAAGCCCGGATCCGACGAGATCGAGTCGATCACCGCGCCCTCCTTCACCGGCAACCCCATCTACGGCTTCGTCGGGACGTACCGCTACTACTACTATCCGGACGCGGAGTCGCAGTACAACGTGGAGGGCTCGCTGACGACGCAGATCGAGCACGACGAGCGCTTCTCCTATCAGTCGTACAATTTTCTCGGCAAGGACATTAACTTCCTCGCGAGCGTCGAGGACGTCGTCAACGCCTCCCAGCACTTCTGGGGCTTCGGCCCCGACTCCCCCGAGTCCAACCAGGCCAACTACGCTCTCCATCAGACCTCCCTTCAAGTTCTCGGCGGATACCCGCTGCCACCGCACGGCGACTGGAAGATCCAGCTCTACAACAATTACTCCAGCTCCCGCATTTCGGACTTTCAAGTTCCGGGCCTCGTCGATATCGGCGCCGTGCTCCCGGGCTACGCGTCCATCTATCCCAAGCAGGCGGACGAGTTCGGAGGCTCGCTGTACTACGACACTCGCGACAATCCCGTGACCCCGTCCCGCGGCGCCTACATGAATATCTACGCGGATGAATCGGCCCACGGCGTTTTGAGCTCCTACAGCTTCCAGCGCTACGGTTTCGACGGACGCTACCTATTCCCTCTCGCGACCCCCTCCCATCCCTCCAAGCAGACCTGGGCCGGCCAGCTACAGTACCAGGAGGTGCGCGGGACGGCGCCCTTATGGCTTCTGCCGAATCTGGGCGGCGAATACAGCTCGCGCGCTTACGGTCTCGGCCGCTACACGGACAACGGCATGCTCGCCCTCAACATCGAGGATCGCATCAACTTCTATGCCCGCAAGATGGCTGGAGTCACGACCGTCTTCCAATTCGCGCCCTTCGCCGGAGTCGGCACGGTCTTCGAGGACCTCCCGGACGCCGCCTACAAATATTTGCGCCCCGTGGTCGGGGCCGCCATCCGCGCCGTCGTCAAGCCCCAGGTCGTGGGCACGGTCGACATCGGAATCGGCCAGGAAGGCGTCGCCGTCTTTACGGGCATCAATTATCCTTTCTAAAATAGCCGCCATGAGCCTCGTCACCGAAGTCTTCAACTACGGCCCCGGCGGGATTTTCTCGGCTTACGCCGCCAGGCCTCGGCTCGCCCGACCGCCGCTCCCCGGCATCATCGTCATCCAGGAGATTTGGGGCGCGGATGACCACATCGAAGACGTCACGCGCCGCTTCGCCGAGGCGGGCTACGCCGCCTTCACTCCGGACCTCTACGCCCGCCATGGCCGGCGCCCCGCGCCCCTTGGGCGTTCGCGCGTCAAGGAACTCCAGGAGTTCATGAACACGCTCCCCGTCTCCGTCTATTTCGATTCGGAAAAGCGCGCCAAGGCCATGAAGGAGAAGGGCGGGGACCGCGCCGGCCGCTTTCAGGAAACGTTCGACGCTCTCTTCGCTCCCATCATGAGTTCTCCCCGGCACGATCTGCCCCAGTTTATGGACCCCCTTTTGGAACTGATCTCCTTCCTTTATAAAGAGCATGAAGCCGTCCGGGGGCAAAAACTGGGGATCGTGGGATTCTGCCTGGGGGGGACGCTTTCCGGCGCCCTTGCCGCGAAAAGCAGCGAGCTGGCCGCCGCGGTCGTTTACTACGGGAACCCCATGCCGGACGAGGACTTGGACGCCATCGCCTGCCCGATCCTCGGCCACTACGCCGAGAACGACCCTCGCATCACCCCCCATATCCCCGTTCTCGCCGAGAAGCTCAAAGCCAAGGGCAAGAGCTTCGAATACCATATCTACCCCAAAAGCCATCACGCTTTCTTCAACGACAATCGCCCCTCTTACAGCGTCGAGTCCGCTAGGCTCGCCTTCGTCCGGACCCTGCAGTTCTTCGCCCAGCACCTCGCCTGATCCGGCGCGGGTTCTGGGCCTTTTGGGTCGGCCTCGCGAGGCCCGTTAGCCTCATGACGGCCGCGGCGAAGCCGAGCTATACTCCCGCCATGAAACGGATTTTAGCCCTGTTCATCGCCTCATCCTCGGCGGCCGCGTCGTTCGCCGCCCCTCCGATCCATTGGGACGCCGGAGCCGACGTCATGAGCCAGGTCCGCGTCGCCCTCCCCCAAGCCTCCGTCCCGTTGGCGGCCGTTGAGCGTCGCTACCGTTCGAGAGCCGGCGCGACGCTCCTGATCGACGCAACGGAGATCGGGGTCGGGAAATTCCACCGCTACGACAACAAGCTCCATCCCTATCCGGCGACAAGCGTCTGGAAGGGCCATATCAGCCCCGAAGGGACGCTTCACACGCCCCTCGTCTTCGACGACGCGGACGGCTTCACCACGATCCAGTTCTCGAACTTGGAGGAACTCCTGCGCGCGATCGCCGCGATATCGGCGAAGCGCGGCGCCAAGGTCGCGGTGCTCAACATACACGGCCATGGCCTTCCGGGCGGGATGTGGTATCCCAAGGATACGGCGCAGGAGCGCAGCGCCGAGTGCGCCGCCTGGCGCCAGAGCGCCTCGGGACCCGAGGAATCCAACTACGAGCAGTATTACTCGGCCGTGAGCAAGGAAGAAATCATGTCGATCCGCCGCATGTCCGACGCTCCCGGACATTACGCCTGCACGACCGGCGCCGACGACTGGAAGGAGATCGTCGCCCGCGTGCCCGCCATCCGCGGGGTCTTCGCCGACGACGCCGTGATCCATTTCCAATCCTGCGTCGTGGGTCTGGGCGAAGCGGGGCGCCAGTTCGCCACGGACGTCGCGAGCCTGCTCCTCCCAGGAGACAAGGGAAGCCTCCAGGCCTCGGTCGATTTCGGCCTTGGCGACTGGTCGATGCCCGAGGGAATGGGCTTCTGGGACTATCAAAACGACCGGCAATTGGCCCGCGACAACCGCGTCTATCCCGTTGACCGCAAGGACCGCGAGATCATGCAAATGGGAACGATCCGAGTCGCGAGGAAATCCGGCGGCACGTGGTCGACGGCCCTTGTCGGCGGGCAGCAATTCATGTCGGGCGTCAAGGGCTCGGCGCCCCAAGCGGCAACGACCAAGGAGAGCCTCGCCTTCGACATCGAGGGAACTCACCGGGGCTTCAAGCTCGCTCCCGGAGCCCCCGATGGCTTCCCGGCCTCTTTCTCGCAGATCAAGCCGCCCCCAGGCGCGGCCATGATCCTTGCCGTCCCCGCCCCGCCCACGGGCCTCATCCGCATCCCCGGGACGCGCTGCTACACCCAGCGCATCGACTAGGCCCCAGCCCCCCAGCCCTTGCCTCGCGGCCTCCGAATAGGCTATGTTGCCGTGTCGTTTGGCTTCAATCGAGTTTTTAGTTTTTCCAAAGGAGGACGTCTCATGATTCGCAAGCTGCTCGCCGCCGTCGGCATCACCGCCCTGCTGGGAACCGGGGCCTTCGCCTCGGACACGCTCAATTTCGATCAGGGCCTCGACTTGTCCCGGGTCCTGCGAAAGGTCAACGCCGTTGCGCCGTCCGCGCTTCGCCGCCACGACGAAGAGCCCGCGGATTGGACCGTCATGGTCTTCTTGAACGGCAAGAACAACCTGGCTCCCTACGGCTACACGAATTTCAAGCAGATGGAGCAGGTGGGCTCGACCCCGCGCGTCAACGTCGTCGTCGAGTTCGGCCTCATCAGCGCCTCGGACGTCCCGGGCGGCTGGCACGGCGCCAGGCGCTTCCTCGTCAAGAAGTCGTCGAATCCGAACAAGATCACCTCCCCCGTTCTCCAGTCCTTCGCCGACCGCGACATGGGCGACTGGCATAATCTGGTCGATTTCGCGAATTGGGCCAAGGCGAAGTACCCGGCCAAGCACACGATGCTCGTCGTCTGGAACCACGGCAGCGGCTGGACCCAGCACGGCCATCCCGACGTGACAATCCGCGGCATCTCCTACGACGACGAAACCGGCCACCACATCACGACCGAGGAACTGGGCCAAGCCCTCGCCGCGATCGGCGGGGTGGACGTCTACGCGAGCGACGCCTGCCTCATGCAAATGGCCGAGGTCGACTACGAGATCATGCCCCACGCGGGCACGATCGTGGGCTCCGAGGAGACCGAGCCCGGCGACGGCTACACCTACAACACGCTGCTCGGCCCCCTGGTTCAAAATCCCGGAATGACGTCCGAGTCCCTGGGCAAGCTCGCCGTGCACTCCTATGTCGGCCATTACCAGGGAGGCTCCGAGGAGGCGACGCAATCGGCCGTGCGCGCCGCGGCCTTGAAGGACTTGGCGCCCCTGCTTGACGGCTGGACCGCCGCCATCATGAAGGGCGACGAGAAGGAGGCGGTCGTCTCCGCCCTCTCCGACGTCCAGAAATTCTACATCCGGGACAACGTCGACCTCTACGACTTCGCGCGGCTGATCTCCGAGCGCGCCCGCTCCGCCGACGTCAAGTCCCAGGCCAAGCAGGTGATGCAGTTTCTCTCGGACAAGCTCATCGTCGACAACGACACCGCGGGCTCGGGCATGTCCCACGCCAAGGGGCTCGCGATCTACCTGCCCTCATCCGACTTCAACTCCGACTACGCCGACCTCGCCTGGGCGAAGAGCAGCCGCTGGATGACGTTCGCGCAATGGGCCTCCAAGCTTAACGCGCGACCCAAGCCCTCGCCGGCCCTCGCGTCGAGCCTATAAGGCTTCGTCTCCGCCGCGCCGTCCTAGCCGCCCTAGCGCTCCTGGCCGCCGCCTGGGCGATCGTGGTCGTCGTCGCGGAGCATAAGCTCTCAAAGCTCGTCGTCGGCGGTCTGGGCGAGAGCTTCTCGACGAGAATCTATGCCGAACCCGCCGTCTTCCGGGACGGAGCGGAGGCTTGCGGTTGGCCCTGGGTTCTCGCGCGTCTCAAACGGCTGGGCTACGCCGAAGCCGCAAGCGCCCCGCCAGCGACCGGCCAATACGTCCTGCACGGAGGACGCCTTGTCATCGGCGTCCGCGGCTTCCAAGAACCCTTTTTGTCCCAGGATCTTGGAATCTATGAATTATCCCGCACTTGGATTTCTAATCGCTGGAGCATCCGGGACTCTTCCGGAAACGCCGCGCCTTTCCTGGCCCTCGAGCCTGAGGTCGTGGAGGAGATCTCCGGCGCCAAGAAGGTGCGCCGGGAGCCAGCCGCCTTCGAGGAGATCCCTCGGCAGCTTCGTCAGGCCGTTCTCGCGGCCGAAGACCGCCGTTTTTATGCCCATGGCGCGATTGATTGGCGGGCCGTGGGCCGGGCGCTCTGGGTCGACCTGCGTCGGCGGCGGATCCTCCTCGGAGCGAGCACGATCACGCAGCAGCTCGCGAAGAATTTCTTTTTAAACCCCCGCCGCACCTTGAGCCGCAAGATCGAGGAGGCGGCGCTCGCGATTTACCTCGAACACCGATACGGAAAGGATCGCCTCCTCACCCTCTATCTCAACCACATCTATCTGGGACAGTCGGGCTCCCTGAGCATCGCCGGCGTCAAGTCCGCCGCGAAATTCTACTTCGGCAAAAAGCTCCCGGCGCTGACGTTGCCGGATTGCGCGCTCCTGGCCGCTCTCATCCGATCGCCCTACTACTACAACCCCTTCGAACGCCCGCGAGAAGCCTTGTGGCGGCGCGATTGGGTGCTCAATCGGATGCGGATCGACGGCGCGATATCCTTGGCGCAACTCCAGAACGCGCTTCGGGCGCCTCTCGCCGTCAATCCCCGCCCCCCCCTTCCGGCGCGGAAGCGCTTTGCCGCCTATTACGTCGCCGAGATTCTGCGCCAGATCGTGCCGCGCTATGGCGACGACGCCGTCTTCCGCGGAGGGCTCAAGGTCTACACGGCCATGGATCCCGTCCTCCAGGAGGACGCCTATCGCGCCCTGGCGCGGCCCTCACGCATCGAAGCGGCCCTCGCGGCCCTCGATCCCGAGACGGGCCGGGTCAAAGCCCTCGTCGGCGGGCGCGACTTCGCGAAGAGCCAGTTTAACCGCGCGACCCAGGCGCTGCGGCAGCCCGGCTCCGCCTTCAAGCCCATCCTTTACGCGGCGGCGCTCGAAAAGGGCCTGTCTCCGTCAACTGTCCTCGACGATAGACCGCGCAGCTACCACGAAGCCCTGGGCGATTGGAACCCCCGAAATTACAACGAGCGCTATTGGGGTCCCGTGAGCCTGCGCCAGGCCTTGGCCCATTCCCTCAACGCCGCGGCCCTGGACGCGGCGGACAAGGTGGGGATCGCCGCCGTGATCGACATGGCCGGACGCCTAGGCCTGACCCAGCCCATCCAGAGAAATCTAACTTCCATGCTGGGGAGTTCGGAAACGACGCTGCTGGAGATCTCGGCGGCTTACGCGCCTTTCGCCAACGGCGGCTTCCGGGTCAAGCCCCTCCTCGTGCTGGCGGTCCTTGACGCCGAAGGGCGACTCCTCGAGACGGACCGCGTCGAGCGCGAAAGCGCCATCAAGCCCGAGATCGCCTTCGTCCTGACCTCGCTCCTTGAAGGCGTGGTGCGCGAGGGGACGGCCCGGTCCCTCGCCGCCCTGGGTTTTCGGCTGCCCGCGGCCGGAAAGACGGGGACGACGAATCTCGGCCGCGACGCCTGGTTTGTCGGCTACACGCCGCGGCTGCTCTGCGGCGTCTGGGCCGGGGACGACCGGCGACGGGCCACGGGTTTGACCGGCGCCAAGGACGCGCTGCCTCTTTGGGAGGCCTTCATGTCCCAAGCCCTCATGGGCTGCCCCGCCAAGGACTTCACGAAACCCGCGGGCGTCGTCGAGGTGGCGATCGATCCCGCCTCGGGCCTGAGGGCCCGCTCCGGCTGCCCGGTTCGGATCAAGGAATTCTACGTCTCGGGAACGGAGCCGACGGCCTATTGCAATCTCCACGAGGGGGGCGTCATGGGCTGGTTTAAAAGGATTTTCAAGCGGTGAGCAAGCATTGACTTGGCCACGCCATCCTGTTATAAATGATGGCGTGGCGCCCGGAAAGAAAAAAATCCTCATCGTCGAGGACGAACCCGACTTCCGGACTCTGATCCGAGACGTGCTCGAGGACAAGGGCTTTGACGTCACCGAGGCGGCCAACGGCGCCGAGGGCCTCCGCCTCTACGCCTCCTTCCAGCCGGACCTCGTCCTGCTCGACGTGCGTCTCCCCGACATGGACGGCTTCGATATCTGCCGCAGAATCCGCAAGGACGGCCCGCGGGCGGACACTCCCATCATCATGTGCACCGTCAATTCGGAGCTGACGCCCATCAACACGGGCCTCAACTCCGGAGCAACGGACTACATCTTGAAGCCCTTTGAAACCGAGGATCTGATCGCGCGCGTGAGCGACGCTCTGGGGCTCGGCGAATAAGTGCTTGCGGAGACCGCGTGATCAGAGTGGCCGTCGTCGACGACGACCTCGATTGGGGCGATTTATGGCAGAGGCTTCTTAAGGACATGGGTTACTCCGTCCAACATTTCCCGACCGCGGGGCGCTTTTTCGACGGCCTGACTCGCTTTCAGCCGCAGGCGGTGATCCTCGACATGCAGATCCCCGGCATGCACGGGCGGGAGGTGATCCGCGCCCTTCGGTCCAACGCCGAGACCTCGAATCTCCTCATCGTGGCCGTCTCGGCCCACGACGTCCGCTCCGAGGATGCCGTCAAGGCCCTCGAGGCCGGCGCGGACGACTACCTGGCCAAGCCCGTCGAGGAAAGGCTCCTCGTTCTTCGCTTGGAGAGCCTGCTCCGCCGCGTCGGCGCGCGCAGCACGGACAGCTTGCCCGTCAAGGCCGGGGATCTCTCGATTTTCCCGGAGGAAAGGCGGGTCTCCTTGAACGGCAAGATCATCGACCTTCGCCCTCTCGAATACGAGCTTCTGAGCTACTTCGTCGGCCAAGCCAACCGGGCGCTGCCGCGCTCGCTCCTTCTCAAGGAAATCTGGAAGCAGAACGGGGCGTCGAAGGACGAGCGCAACGTCGACAAGGAGATCCAGAACCTGCGCAAAAAGCTCGGGGCCTACGGCGAGCGCATCCAGACGATTTTCAAGATCGGTTATTTGTTCAGGCTTTAAAAACATAAGGAGATTCTCGTGACGCTCTCCGTGTGGATCGGCGCCCTGTTGGGCGCGGCCGTCATCGCTTGGGCCCTCGAACATATCGGCGCCGTCGGCACCTTCCTGGGCGGCCACGCCCTCATCATCGTCTACGGCGGAAGCCTGGCGGCCACGATGATTTCCACGCCGGGGACGATGATCTGGCGCGCTTTCACGCGTCTCTTGCGCCTCTTCCTCCCCGACCGGCTGCCCGCTCCGGAGCAGGCCATCGCCGAAGCCGTGCGCTTGGCGCGCCTGGCGCAATCCGGAGGCGGCATCCTCGCGATCCAGGGCGAAAGCCAGAACTTCGCCGACGGCTTCCTCCATCGCGCCGTCATCGCCGCCGTCTCATCGGGCGAGACCGCCGAGACGCGCCGGATGATGGAGGCGGAGGTTAAACGCCGCCGCTCGGACGGCATGGAGGATTCCAATACTTTCAGAACCATCGGCATCTTGACTCCGATGTTCGGGCTCCTCGGCACCCTCATCGGCATGGTCAAAGTGCTTCAGACGATGTCGGACCCGACTCGCGTGGGCCCGGCCATGGCCCTCGCTTTGTCCTCGGCCTTCCTGGGGATCTCGACCGCGAACCTCATCTGCGTCCCCGTCGCCGGCCACATCAGGCTCAAGGTCATCGAAGAGACGCTTATCTACGAGATCCTTCTCGAGGGGGTTCTCGACATCGCCTCGGGCAAGTCCCCCTACGTCATCGAGACCCACCTCTCCGCCTACGCGGCCCGCCGCCGCGTGGAGGCCGAGGAGGCTCCCGCGAGCGCCGTGGCGCCAGCGGCCGCTCGCGCTCCATGATTGAATCCGACGCGACGGACGAGCTCGAGGTGCAGCTCAACAAAGGCGCCCTCTGGGCGATCACCTACGGCGACTTGATGAGCTTTCTGACGGTCTTTTTTCTCCTGATGGCGGCCGGCATCTCCGCGAAGAGCATGGCGGTCAACATGAGCCTCAAGTCGATCGAAAGCCAGTTCGGCAAGCAAAGCCGCCTCATCGAGGAGCTCTTCTCCTCCTATGGGATCCAAAAGATCGCCAAGCTCGAGGTGACGCGCAACCGGATCAAGCTTTATTTCAGCGAGCCCGTGCTCTTCAACCCCGGATCGGACACCCTCAAGGAGGCGACGGAGGACCAACTGCGCCAGTTGGCCGCCGCCCTGCGGGACATCCCCAACCACGTGTCGATCGAGGGCCACACGGACAACCAGCCCCTGGGACCGCACTCTCCCTTCAAATCCAACTGGGAGCTCTCCGCCGCGCGCGCCTTCAGCGTGCTTGAGTTCTTCGAGCACGCGGGCGTTCCCGCCTACCGGCTCTCCGCGACAGGCTACGGCGAATACCGTCCCTTGAAGCCGAACACCACGCCCGCGAATCGCGCGGCCAACCGCCGCATCGAGATCGACATCATCCGCAGCGAAGACTAATCCCTAGGCCGCGGCTTTGGCGGCCTCCACGACCGCATGGCGCGGGATTTGGAAGATGAAGCGGGCGCCCTTGCCTTCCTCGGACTCGGCCCAAATACGTCCGCCGTGGAGCTCCACGATCTTTTTGCAGATGGAAAGCCCGAGGCCGTAACCCGACCGCGTGGCCTTGCCGGCATCCAGCTGCTTGAACTTCTCGAAGACGAAGTCGAGCTTGTCGGCCGGGATGCCGCGCCCCGTGTCCTGAACGTAGAACTCCATCATCCCCCCCTTCGACCCGATATAGGCGGTGATGGTGCCTCCTTTGGGGGTGAACTTGAGGGAGTTGCCGATGAGGTTCATCATGACGCGGGTCAAGAGTTCCCGGTCCCCCACGAATTCGAGGGGAGGCGGGCCGGGGCTGAAGACCAGGTTCATGGAGGCGGCCTGGGTCTGGAGGCTGAAAAGCGCCTTCAAGGACTCCAGTATCTCGAGGGCGCTCGTCTGCTCGAGCTTGAGGTCTTTCGTGCCGGACTCGAGCTTGGCCAGATCTAGAATGTCGCTGACGAGTTGGCGCAGAGTGTCGGTCGCGGTCTTGACGTAGCCCATCATCATCTTTTCCTTGGACCCGAGGGTGGGACTGCGCGCGAGGAGCCCGATAAAACCCTCGACGGCGGAAAGCGGGTTGCGCAGATCGTGCACGATCGCGTGCATGAACTCCTCCTTCATTTTGTCCAACTCCCTCTCGGCCGTGACGTCTCGCAAGGCGATGAGGATGCCCACTTCGCGGCCGGCGCTCTGGACGGTGAGAGCCCGGCAAGCGAAGACCCCTTGGGGAGCCCCGTCTTTCCCGCGCACGGCGAACTCGGCGGCGTCCGCCCGCTTCTTATGGCTCAGCAGCCCGAAGGCCATGCTTCGGATCTCGGGAACGCTTAGGGCCTCGGTGACTTTCATCGCTCCCCCGCCCTCCCTTTCCGAGGCGCCGTCGAGGCCCAGCAGATGGCGCGCCGCTCCATTGAGGTAGAACACGGACCCGTCGAAGCCGGCCATGATGATAGCGTCCGGAATATTATGGACGAGCGCCTCGACTTTCGCCTTTTCCTCGAGAAGCTTCTCGACTTGGAGCTTCTTGTAGGAGTTGAGCCGCCGCATCATCTCGTTGAAGGCGCCCGCGAGCTGGCCAAGTTCCGCCCACCCGATGGGTGGGACGGGCTTGTCGAATTCGGAGCGGGCCACGTTGTCGGAGGCGATGATGAGCTGCTTGATGGGCCGGGTCAGGCCCGCCGAGATGGCGTAGGCCCCTATGATGATCAAGAACCCAAGCGCGATCAGGAAAGTCGCCACTTGGGCCACGAAATGAGGCGGCTGAGCGAAGGCCTCGGACCTTTTCTGGACGCTCAGGACCCACAGCGGAAACGTAGGGGCGAGTTCGAAGGCCGCGACCTGAACGCCGTCGTCGCTGGGGACCGAGGTCAGCCAGCCGGATGTCCCCGCGAGGAGCGCGGGGCTTCCCTTCGAGCGCTTCCCCAGGTTCAGCTTGAGGTCCGCGGCCCCAAAGCCAGGAACTTGGATCCCCGAGCCGTCGAGAAGGACGATGACGCCGTTCGCGCCGACCTTGAGTCTCTTGAGGTCGCCGGCTAGGTTCTTGAGCGAATAAACGACATAGAGAAAGCGTCCATCATCGAAGGGATAGGCGATCGGCTGGACGGGGACGCCGTTGGCCAGCTCGATAGGGCCCAAGGCGACGCGTTTCGTCCTCGAGGCCCGGCCGAGAAGATCCGGGGAGACGACGGCACGGTCGCCAAAAAGGCTTTCCTGGCGCATTTCGAGCCGGTCGACCGTCTTGCCGTCCGGGCCCAAGACGGCCGCGAAGGCGAGAAAGGGATGACGCGAGACGTTCTCGACGAGAATTTTCCTCTCGTAGGAAACATGCTGGCCGTAGTCGCGCTCCAGGGGCTCCGCGAAGGCCAAGGACTTGTTCATCGTCACCGCCTCGGCCTCGACGAGGCCCCGGGCGAACTGAGCCACGGCCTCGTGAGAACGCTTGGCGTTCTCGCGGATCTGCCCGTTCCACTTGATGATCCAGACGCCGCTCGCCAGGATAGGGAGCATGGCGAAGACGAATAAAACGAGAAAGAACCGGGTAAAAAGGTTCAAGCGGCTTTATTGTAGCCGGAAAATCCCAGCCACGCCATGGGGGACATGAATGGTATAATTTCGCGCCATCGCTGAAGCGCTCGTAACACAATGGATAGTGTACAAGCCTGCGAAGCTTGGTATCCAGGTTCGATTCCTGGCGAGCGCATGATGACGCGCGTCATGACCGTCGACCTCAACGTCTTAAACCCCCGACAGAGGGAAGCCGTCTCCTACACGGGAGGGCCGCTTTTGGTCCTCGCGGGGGCCGGCACGGGAAAAACCCGCGTCATCGTCCATCGCGTGGCTTACTTGGTCGAGCAGGGCATCCCCTCTCACCGCATCCTCGCCGTCACCTTCACGAACAAGGCGGCCGAGGAGATGAAAAGGCGCATCGCCGCCCTGATTCCCGGCCAGGCTCCTTTGGTCTGGGTGCAGACGTTCCATTCGCTGGCCCTCCGACTTCTTCGCGAGCACCACCAGCAGGCGAAGCTCCCCCGGCACTTCACGATCTACGACGAGACGGACCAAAAAAAACTCATCGCCGAGATCCTGAAGGCCCAGGGTTTTTCCGAGCACTCGCACAAGGCCGGGCTCTATGTGAACATCATCTCCCGCGCCAAGGACGATCTCCTGGACGCCGACTCCTACGCGATCTACGCCGGAGCCTCCCCGGACGCCCACCGCAAGACCGCCGCCGTCATCTACTCGGAATACCAGAAGCGTCTCCAGGCCTCGGGCGCCGTCGACTTCGGGGACCTCCTCCTCAAGGTGAATCTCCTCTTCAAGGAGCACCCGGAGATCCTCAAGCGCTACCAAGATCGCTTCCTCCACATCTTGATCGACGAGTACCAGGACACCAACCACTGCCAATACGTGCTGACAAAGGGCCTGGCGAACGGGCATCGCGAGCTTTGCGTCGTGGGCGACGACGACCAGAGCGTCTACTCCTGGCGGGGCGCCGACATCCGCAACATCCTCGAGTTCGAACGCGATTTCCCGAACGCCAAGGTCGTGACATTGGACGAGAACTACCGCTCGACCCCCGAGATCCTCAAGGCCGCCAACCGGGTGATCGGACACAATTTAAGCCGCAAATCAAAGAAACTCTGGACCACCCGAGGGGCCGGCGACCCCATCCGTTCCCTCGAGCTCCCCGACGAGCGGGAGGAGGCCTCCCGGGTCATCCGGGAAATTTCCCATCTCGTCTCGGAGGGCCGCTCCCTCAGGGAGATCGCGATTTTCTACCGCACCAACGCCCAGAGCCGGCTTTTTGAGGAATCCCTGCGGGCGGCTGGCTTTCCCTACCGGCTGGTCGGCGCCATGCGCTTCTACGAGCGCAAGGAGATCAAGGACGTTCTCGCCTACGCCCGCTTTCTCCTCAACGAGGCGGACGAGCTGAGTCTCCTTCGGGCCCTCAACGAGCCCGCGCGCCACGTGGGAGAGACTTCCGTCAAGCGAGTCGGCGCCCACGCCTTGGAACGCGGACTGTCGCTCTGGGAAGCCTTCCGCGCCGCTTCCGAGATCCCGGGGCTGCATCCGAAGTCCCGGCACGGCATCCAGGGCTTCGTCGAGACCATCGAGGCGTTGCGCGCCGATCTCGGCAAGGCCGGCGCGTCGGCGGGCCTCGAAATAATCCTGGAGCGTTCGGGCTACCTCGCGGCGCTCGAACGGGAAGCGGAGACCGACACCCAAGCCCTCTCCCGCATTGACAACCTCCAGGAGCTCATCAACGCCGCGAAGGATTTCGAGGCGAAGTCCTCCGAGCCCGCCACCCTCGGGGACTACCTCAACGCGATCTCCCTCATCGGAGGAGACCGTGACGTCGACGACCCCGCCAAGCCGGCCGTGACTCTGATGACCGTGCATCTGGCCAAGGGGCTTGAGTTCCCGGTGGTCTTCCTGACGGGACTGGAGGAGGGTCTTTTCCCGATCGGCTCGGACGGCCGCCCCGAAAACGAGCTCGAGGAGGAGCGTCGCCTCGCCTACGTCGGCATGACCAGGGCCAAGGACCGGCTTTATCTCACCTACGCGCATACCCGCCGTCTCTTCGGCCAGATCTACGCCAATCTTCCCTCGCGATTCATCATCGAGACCGGTCTTTTCACGGCGCCGCATGAGACCGTCCCCTCCTCCCTTCCCTCCCCTTCAAGAGGGGAGGGTGATGATCGGGGCGCTTGCTCCGCCGAGGTCCATCGTCGGCTTTCCCGCGTCTCCATCGGCATGCGGGTGCGCCATCCGAGCTTCGGGATGGGCCGCATCCTCGACTCCTCGGGCAGCGGGGAGACGGCGAAGCTGACCGTTCGCTTCGACGACGGCCGCACCGCCCGCCTCCTGTTGCGCTACGCCCCCCTCGAGCCCGCATGAGCTCCATTTCCCCCGAGGAAGTCGCCAAGATCGCGAAGCTCGCCCGGCTCAAGCTTTCCCAAGACGAGATCGCTCTTTATCAAGGCCAGATGTCTCGCATCCTCGACTCCATGGCCAAGATCCGCCAGCTCGACACCAGCAATGTTCCCCCCACGGCCTCCGTCCCCTGGATCGAGCCGTCGCCGCGCGAGGACGCGCCCGCGCCCTTCGCGGACGCTTCCGATCTCGTGGAACTCGCCCCCGAGAGAGAGGGCTCTTACTTCAAAGTGCGCAAGGTCATCGAATGAGCCAAACTCCGCCTCCCTCCAAGCCTCCCCGCCTCAAAGAGGAAGGGAGGGCCGGGGGCTCTCTCTCCGCGTCCGCCATCGCCGGCGGCGTGCGCTCGGGCGAGACCTCGGCCGAGGAGATCGTCCGAGGCCGTCTCGACGCCGTCAGAGAGGGCGACCCCACGATCAAAGCCTTTCTCGCCGTCTTCGAGGACGACGCGATGGAATCGGCGCGCGCGGTGGATCGCAAGCGCCGGGAGGGAGGCAGGCTCGGACGCCTCGCGGGGGTCCCCGTCGCGCTCAAGGACAACATGCTCGTCAAGGGGACGATCACGACCTGCGGCTCGCGCATTCTCGAGAACTACCGGTCTCCCTACGACGCGACCGTCGTCGATCTCCTCAAAAGCGAGGATGCCGTCATCATTGGAAAAACCAATCTTGACGAGTTCGCGATGGGCTCCTCGACGGAGAACTCTGCCTTCTTCCCAACCCAGAACCCTTGGGCTCCGGGGCACGTCCCCGGCGGCTCCTCGGGAGGGTCGGCCGCGGCGGTCGCCGCGGGATTCGCTCCCGTCTCCCTGGGCTCCGACACCGGCGGATC
>DAHVWT010000099.1 GCA_027327915.1 Elusimicrobiota bacterium | reverse complement strand
GACTCGTCAGGCTCATCGGGTGTGGCGGGCAACGCGACTTTCCACAATAACCTCACGGTGACGAACACGGTCACCGCGACAACCGTCTTGGGGGGAAGCGGAGAGTCCCATTTTTGGAACGGGACTTTTACTGATCCATGGGTGGGACGGGGAATGGGAGTTAAAATCGGGGCAGGTGGGCTTGGCGTTGTAGGTACGTCGTGGTTAACGGGAATGACTTTCTTCGGACCTGCGGGATCCTATGGAATCACGAGCGATGTTGATTCCATGGAATTTTTCAATAGCAGCTATAATGGATATGTGGCTTCTCTGGGTGGTCCCAACACTGGACCTTCTACAAATGGAGACTTCAGCCTTAAGGTCACGAATGCAGTTCTCTACGCGGATTGCGTCAGGTGGAACGGTGGCAATAACGGGACTTGTCCGTCTGATCGGAGGTTCAAGGATAATATCCGATATCTCAATGACCAGAATTCATTGGCGACGTTGCTTCAATTGAAGCCAGCTTCTTATCACCCGAATTGGGGCTTTACCCATAGTAATGTTGATTATGGTCTTATCGCCGAAGATGTGCAGCAGGCTGATCCAGCCATGGTCAAACTGGATAGCAAAGGAGGATTTTTGCGGGTCAATTATTCGCCGCTGCCATACATGACTATCGGCGCGGTCAAGGCCGAGGAGGCGCAGATCCGGCAGCTCCAAAGCCAAAACGCGCAATTGCAGCAGCAGCTCCAGCAGCTCCAGCAACAGGTTCAGCAGTTGATGAGCAAGCCATGAAAGAGGGGGACACCATGCTGATTCCGGCCGCGCGGAGATCGTCAATAGGCATCGTGCCCGCCGGCGCTTTTGTTGAGGAATAGGGGCAAACAAGATACACTCAATCATGATGCGCGCCTACCAGGTTTATGCGGACACAGCGGTCTTTGGAGGCGTCCTGGATGAGGAATTCCAAGAAGCCAGCCGGGCTTTTTTCGACGGGGTCGGGCGTGGACGTTTTGTCCTCGTTTCCTCGGCCGTCGTGGACAGGGAACTAAAGGGAGCTCCGGAAAAGGTCAAGGAGTTTTATGAGTCCATGCTGCCCAAAACCGAGATCGTCGATGTTTCCGCCGAAGCTCTGGAACTTGAACAGGCTTATTTAGCCGCCGGTATTCTTGCTTCTGAATCGGCCATGGACGCGCTTCATGTGGCCCTGGCGACGGTCGGCCACGCCGATCTCATCGTCAGTTGGAACTTCAAGCATATTGTGCACTTTGACAAGATTCGGCAATTCAACGCCGTCAATCGCCTGCACGGCTGGCCGACTCTGGAAATCTATTCCCCGAAAGAGGTGATCAGCTATGAAGACGAAAACCTATGATTGCGTCGAAATGAAGCGTCTGGGAGCCGAAAAAATAATCAAGGAGATTGGAAAGCTCAGTGTAGAAGAACAACTGTCTTATTGGCGGAAAGCCCGCGAAGAGATGCTCCGTCGGGGAAATAGGGGGGCATGAGCCGGCACTATGAACTGGCGTCCAGCCGCGGTGGCGGCCGCGGCAATCCTCGCCGTCGCGATGGCCAATGCCGCAAGACCCAAGGTCGCCGCTGCATCGCGGTCCCGGCATAAGACCCTAAGGCGCTTGGACGGAGGCGCCCTTCCATGCCCTTTCCTGACAATGCCGGATCGTTCCGGCTTCGCTTCCTCTTAAACCCCCGCTACGTCGCCCATCGGCTTCGAAGCCTGCGCTCGCCGCGCGATCTCGCCGCGCGCCTCGGGCGTCTCGCCGTCTACGTCCGCGATAGATTCCTCGTCCCGCCCGCGAGAGTCGCCCGCGAAAAAGCCGGAGAACGATGCCAAGAAGCGCTCTGGCGGCTTTATCTTTTGGGGTCCCGGCTATCCCGATCGCGAAAAACAGAAGGCCCAACCGCGCGCCTTTACTGCTCCAAGCCCTTCGAGTGCCTCGAGGTGCACGAGGAGGGAAAATCCTACCTTTGTTGCCCGCGCTGGCTTTCCATGCCGGCGGGGAACATCGCCGATCAGAGCGTCCTGGAGGTCTGGAACGGCGCGCGGGCTCGGGATATCCGGCGCTCGATCCTCGACGGCACCTTTCAATACTGCGACCACGAGGCCTGCCCCTGGCTCAAAACCAAGTCGGGCCCCGTTTCTCGGATGGAGGAGGTGCGGAGCCCGAGCCTCCGTCGTGCGATCCGGGAAGGCCTCCTCGAACTGCCGCGCGGTCCCCGCGAGATCAACGCCTCCTACGACCGCTCCTGCAATCTCTCCTGCCCCTCCTGCCGTTCCTCCGTCATCGTGGAAAGCGGCAAGCGCGAGCGCATCCTGGCTCTCCAGGAAAAAATCGAGCGCCAAGCCCTGCCGGACGCCGATCTTCTCTATATCACGGGCTCCGGCGACCCTTTCGGGAGCCCCCTCTTTCGAGAGTGGCTGCGCGGGATGAATCGGGATCGTTTGGGCGCCCTCAAGGCCATCCGCCTTCACTCGAACGGGCTCCTTTGGACCCGGGAGGCGTGGGAGAGCCTGCCGGAGGCCGCGCGCGAGCGTGTGACGAGCGCCGAGATATCGATCGACGCCGCCGAGCCCGCGACCTACGCGGAAAACCGCCGCGGGGGGAGCTTCGAGAGGCTTCTCGAGAATCTTCAATTCATCGGCGGGCTTCGCCGCTCGGGGGCGCTCCGGGCTCTCGACTTCAGCATGGTGGTGCAGGAGAATAATTTCGCCCAGATGCCGGATTTCGCGAGGCTGGGTCGGCGCTTCGGCGCCGACCGGGTCTTCTTTGGGCGTCTCGAGAATTGGGGGACTTTTTCCGAGACGGAATACCGGCGCCGCGCCGTCCACCGCCCCGAGCACCCCCGGCACGGCGAGCTCCGAAAAGTACTCGCCGATCCGATTCTCGCCGAGCCTTTCATCCTCCTCGGCAATTTGGCGGATCTTCGTTAACCTGCCTGCCGGCCGCAGGCGGCGGCCATGCGCCTTGGCCGCTATTGCTAAAATGTCCGGCACGCCCCCGTAGCTCAGTGGGTCAGAGCGCTCCGCTCATAACGGAAGGGTCGCTGGTTCAAGTCCAGCCGGGGGCAGGTTTTCTATTGTTGGTAATAAGGGCAAAGCTCGTCCGGAGCGAGGCCTTCGGGGTCGGGAGCCGCGACCCCTTTTCTCCCGGCCAGATCCCGCAGGAGGCCGATCATGGGCCCGGGCGACGCGCCGCGGACGATGCCGAGACAGGCGCTCGAAAACATGGAAAAGGAGTTGAGGCGGCGGGTCAGGGGCGCGGCGGCCGCGGCGCGCGCGTAACGGACGACGTGCTTGGCTTCGTCGTCCGCGAGCGCCTGGCGCATCGCCGCTCCCGCCGCCGCGGTTTTCCCGCGGGTCGAGAGGGAATAGCCGCGCATGACGTCGAGGATGACGCGCAAGTCGAGGTCCTCCGGGCGGGGCGCTCGATCCAGGGATGACGGATCGCCGGAGAGAGCCTCGGCCCAGGCGGCGTAGACGGCGCAGGGCTCGCAACGGGGGTTCAGGCGGAGCGAGGCGTTTAAAAGAGAGGCGGCCTTGAGAGGACGGCCCGCGGCCGCCTCGTCGCGGCCGCGTTCGAAGAGAGTCCACCAATCGCCGGGATGTCGCCTGGCGGAAGCGTTCATGCCGGTCCCAATCAGGGCCTCAACCCCGGCCGCCGAAGCCGCCGCCAGGGCCAACAGGACAAGGCATAGAGCGGCG
>DAHVWT010000098.1 GCA_027327915.1 Elusimicrobiota bacterium | reverse complement strand
CGATTCCGAGCCGTCTTCGGGCGGGGTGGAGCCCGGCACGGAGAGGACGGAGACCTTGAATCCCCTCTCCTCCATAAGGTCCCAGAGGGAGGGCACCTTCCGGGCCGTCGAGGCAAAGCCGTTCAACGCCGGCGTCGCCAAGGGCGCTCCCTCGGGACGCATCGGTCCGTCCGAGACGCCGTGAACATCGGGATAAGCTCCGGTCAGGAGGGTCGCGAAATTCGCGGGGGTGTGCGAAGGGAAGGCTGGCAGGGAATAGCCATAGGCGCCCCGCTCCATCATCTTCTTGATGTTCGGGTAGGCGCCTTCCCGCGCGAGCCGGTAGATGTCCCACGGCCAAGGCCCGGGGTCCGCCCTCATGCCGTCCGCGATGAACCAGTAGAGCCTCAGCGGATGCCGGCGCGCCGCGAAGGCCGGCGGTGATCCGGACACCGCCAAAACGGCGACCGCGCCTCCTATCGCGAGAACGACTCGTCGGCGATTCATGCGCCCATGCAGTTTAGATTAAATGGACGAGCCCGCCAAACGCGCGTTGTATCGCGCACGATCGCGATCGGCTATGGCCGCGCCGAATGTGTAAAATGTCGAGGGCTGTCTCACTATGATGCGTCTTTGGGCGACCTTTCTTCTCTTGTTCCCGCGCGTCGCCGCCGCGCGAAACCCGCCGACGCGCCCTCTCAACGTCATCATCATCTCCTTTGACGCCTTGCGCGCGGACCGGCTGGGGGTCCTCGGCCAGAAGCGCCCCCTGACTCCGAACTTAGACCGGCTGGCCCGACAGTCCTATCTTTTTTCAAACGCCGTCACGCAGGCGCCTTGGACGCTGCCTTCGATGGCCTCCTTTTTCACCTCCACCTATCCGCACCAGCACCAACTCACGAATAAATTCTCCGTCTTCACCGAGGACCGCCGGGAGCTGGCCACCCTCCCGCGACGGATGGAGACCATGGCCGAGGCTTTCCTCGACAACGGCTACCGCACCGCGGCTTTCACGGGAGGAGGAGGCCTCGAGGGAAGCTTCGGATTCTCCCGCGGCTTCGACGTCTATTTCGACTCGGACACCTTCGACGGCTTCCGGCTGACCTTTCCCCTGTCTCTTGACTGGATCCGGCGCCAGGGCCAGCGTCCGTTTTTTCTTTTTGTCCACGGCTACGACGTCCACGGCCAATATATCGAGACGGATAAGATCAAAAGCCGCTTCGCCGACCCCCATTATCACGGGCCCTTCACCGGCTCCCTGAAGGAATTCCTCAAGCTGCGCATGATGACGATCAAGGGAGAGCCCATCCACATCACCCAGGCCGACGCGAGGTTCTGGCGCGCTCTCTACGACGAGAAGGTCCTCCGGGCGGATGAGAAGTTCGGCCGATTCTGGAGCGAACTCAAGCGCCTCCCCGGGCTGCTCGATCGGACGGTGATCGTCGTCATCGCGGACCATGGGGACCAATATTACGAGCATGGCGGCTTCGACCACGGCATGACGCTGTATGAGGAACTCGTCCACGTGCCGCTCATCATCCCTGTCCCCGGCCGTCCGGGGCGGACGATCAAGTCCCAAGTGCGCCTCGTCGACGTCATGCCGACCTTGCTCGATCTCTGCCGCCTGCGCGTCACGCCGCGGCTGAAGCTCCAAATGAAGGGGCGGGATCTCGTCCCCCTCATGGACGGCCAGTCTTCCCCCAGGGAGGCCGTCTCCGAGACGGATTTTCTTCTTCAGAGCTTCAAGCGCTCCTTGAGGACCGCCGAGGGTTGGAAGCTCATCTACGACCTGGAAAACCTTCGAGCCGAGCTTTATGATCTCAAGACGGATCCCGGCGAGCATCACGATCTGCGCCGGGAAAAGCCCGGCCGCGCGCGCGCGATGACCCGGAGGCTTTTCAAATCTCTCGGCATGAAATCGCCGATCTGACGATCATGGCGTTCCTGCGGCGCGTCCGGATCGCCCTTGCGGGGCCCCTCCTCCTGGCTTTGTCGGCCCCGGCGGCCCCTCCGGACGGCCGTCCGCTCTCGACGCGCGCCGCCGAGGAATTCTCGCGCGTTTTGGCTGCCCAAGGGCTCGACTGGCCCCCCTACGCCTTCGCCAAGCTTGAATATGCCCGCTCGCTCGACGAGCCAGGCGGGGAAGGCGCCAAGCTTTGGCGGATCGCCGCCTCCTCGGGGCCCGTCAAGATCCGTCTAAGAATCGAAAAAGGCCTCGACGCGGCGCGGGCCCGGCGCCGGACGATGGCGGAGATCACGCGCCTCAACATGCTCTACGAGGGCCCCGCCGCCTATCCGGGGATGATCACGACGACGAACGCCGTCCCCCCATCGCTGCGGCCCCGGGAAATAGCCGCCCCGAGAGGCGGCGACGCCCTCTGGCTGATTCCCGCCACGCCCCGCCTGAGCTACGGCGCCGCCACCCCCGACGAAGCCGCCTACGAGGCGCTCATGACGTTCCAATATTGCCCTCGGGCGCGCGTCTGGGCGCGTCTTGAGGTTTTTTGGCCCGCCCAGTCTTTCCGGGAAGCCGCCGCGCTCGATGAAGCGTCGCTCTTCGGCTGTTTAAAGGCCGCGCCGCTCCGGACTTCTCCGTGAAGCCGTCTCGCCGGCGTCGCAAGAACCTCCTCCCGGCGATTCTCTGTCGTACTCGTCCCAGCCGCCGTGGGATTCTTGGAGTGGCGTCCATTCTCGCGGCGACGGCCCTGCTCGCGCGCTATGCCCTCCACCGACGCTCTGCGCCACACTACACGATACCCCTAGCCCATGCCTTCTTGAAGAACGATCCCTGTGCGGAATACTCCAAGCAAGCGGCGGGCGCCCTAACAGCCCTGCACAAGGAGCCGCGAACCGCGAAAACCGAGGCGCTTCAATCGGTGATGCGGTTCGCCCAATGCTGCCGGGACAGTCAAGAATGGCCGCGGCTCGACGCCTTGGCCTCCTCATTATGGACCGCGCCGCGAGCCTGCCAAAGCGATTGGCTCCTGGGCCGTGTTCTCGAACTGGATGAGGATTACACGAGCGCCCAAGAAGCTCTCAATCGGGCGCGGTTCTCCTGCCGGAATGCTCCCGCACTCTTGTCGAATCCGGAACTAGTCGACCTCTACAGCGACCTAGGGAGGCTCGCTTTGGACCAGGGCCAATACCGCGAAGCCGTCGATTTCTTCCGCAAAGCCATAAAAATCGATCCTCGCGCCTACTTCCTATATATTCAACTGGCGCAAGCATGCCGGATGCGCGGTGACTACCGCTGCGCGCTAAAAGCCGATGCCCGTGCTAAAACCATCAATCCCAAGGAAACGGACGCTTATATCCAGGAAGGCTACGCCAAGTTCGCGCGAGGAGACGTGAAGGGAGCCAGAAAAGACTTCCAACAGGTGGCATCTCTGAACGCTCCCCTGGGACAGCACCATATCGCCACTCTTTATGCCGAGAGCGGCGACTTGACCCAGTCCATTCACTATTACGAAGTCGCTTTGCGCCGTTTCATAAATTCGCAGCCGAGCGACTTCCGGACAGCCTCTGATATAACCCACACCTTCCGTAATCTTGCGGACAGCTATCGCAAAATCGGGAAAAAAGATCTCGCCGAAAAAGCCTACCGGAAAGCGCTGGGCACGGCGCCCGAGGGCACCGTGCGGCTGTCGGCGGGGCCGTTCACCACGGAGGCGGATGTCGAGGCCGCCGTGGCGGCCGTCGCCCGGCTCGCCGCGCGGACCCCCTCGCCGGAT
>DAHVWT010000097.1 GCA_027327915.1 Elusimicrobiota bacterium | reverse complement strand
CTCGACAGGGCAATCTCCCGCGTCGACATCGAGATGGGCGTCGTTCAAGCCGGCGTGGAGCATTGGGATGAAAACTCGCGAGCGATCAAGGACAGGCTCGCCGACGCGAAGCGCAAACAGTATGAGCTCACGAAGCTCTATGAGTCCGAACTTAAGGACCAAATCAAGGCGCTCGAAGAGGCGATTTACACCCGCGCGCGCACGGAAGCGGATCGGATCACCTTGAAGCTTGAGGCGCTCTACGCCGGAATCAAGGGAGATCCCGCAGCGCAGGTCCGGTCCAAGCTCAACCGGGAGCACCTCGACTCCATCGAAGATTCCTTCACGCGCTTTCTTTCCGAAGAAGAGCCGCGATGGACTGCCCAATTTCAACGGATGACCGACCGCTACTTGGACAGCACCGTCAATCTCGTTAACGCCGTACTCAGCGCGACGGCGTCCGTCCTCGGCGTCCCGCACCGTCTTGTCTCCAAACCCCTGATCACTGTCGCCGCGCCGTCCGTATGGTTCGTCATTGACGAAGTATCCATCTGGAGCGGGGGGTTCCAGTCGACGCCGACGATGAGGATCTTTAAATCGTTCTTCTGGCGGGCGCTCAAACGCCGTATTGCCGAGAGCATCGACGTTAACGCCGGACGGCTGCGCTACGACTACGCTGCGCGGCTCCAACGCGCTGGGGGGGAATGCCTGGAAGCCATCCAAGAATTCTTCGCGTCATCGCTCGCCGTTCTCGAGCGGGCCTCGGACGCGGCCGCCGAAGGCCGGTCGCGGACCCAACAGGATGTCGCCGTCGAAACCAGGCGCCTTCGGGCTCGCAAGGACCAGCTCTCCGGCCTCGCCGACCGCTTGGCGCATGGCGCGCCGTAGTTAAAACCCGGATTTTCCGAGGTTGGCGAAGATGCCCGTGATCGTCCGGGCAAGCTCGTCGGGGCCCTTGAACTTCTTCTCATCCTTGCGCTCCGGCTTGACGATGCCGGAGAGCACCTTGTCTCCCATATCGGTATCCATGAGGATGATGGAAGCGGCGCTCCAGTTGCGCGCGACCCGGCCCACCAGCACGCCCTCGGCCCCCGTCTGGATGCGCACGTCCGCCGCGGTTTCAAGGCCGTAGCCGAAGTCGGTATCCATCTTATGCCCGGCCATCGCCCGCTCAAGAAGCTTCTCATCGACGATATCGTAGCCCAATCCCTTAAGACCCGCCTCGATATCCTTGGCGACGACGGCGCCCTTATCGCCGACTCCTTGAAAGGGCATGACCCCGATGCGGTGTATGCGCGCGAAATCGGATCCCTCGGCAAGCTGGACGCGCGAGCCCGCGTGGGCGCAGCCCGCCAGGATGGCGGCAACGGCAAGGGAGACCAGACTCCCGGCGCGGCGCGCCATCATCCCTGGAAGCTCCGGACGGCGGAGACGACGCGGTCGATCTGCGCTTGGGACAACTCCGGGAAAAGAGGCAGCGACAGGATCTCCGATGCCGCCTTTTCGGCCACGGGAAAAGAGCCCGCGGGGCGGCGGGCGATGCCGCAGGCGGGCTGGAGATGGCATGGCACGGGGTAGTGAATGTCCGCCTCGATGCCTTGTCCCCGAAGATGCGCCAGCAGGGCGTCGCGGCGCGGATGGCGCAAGACGAAAAGATGGCAGTTGGATCGGCCCTCCGTCATCTCCTCGACGCAGGACGGCTCCGGCATGCCCGCCAGGGCGCGGCGGTAGGATTCGGCGTGCCGCCTCCTGGCCGCGTTCCAGTCGTCGAGCCGCCGCAATTTCGCGGAGAGAATCCCGCCTTGGAAGGCCTCGAGTCGAGCGTTCGTCCCCAGGAAATCATGATAATTCTTTTTTTCCGAACCGTGATTGCGCAGGCGCCGAATCTTCTCGGCGAGGGCGTCGTCGTTGGTCAGCACGGCCCCGGCGTCCCCGCAGGCGCCCAAGTTTTTCCCCGGATAAAAGCTGAAAGCCGCGGCGTCTCCCAACGAACCCGCCTTCCTTCCTTTATAGAGGGTCCCGGCGGCTTGAGCCGCGTCCTCCAAGAGAAAGAGTCCTCGCCGTTGGGCGATCTTCCGGAAGCCGTCCATGTCGGCCGCCTGGCCGTAGAGGTGGACGGGGAGAAGAGCCTTTGTTTTCGGGGTGACCGCGGACTCCGCTTTTTTCACGTCGAGGAGAAGCGTCGCGGGATCGACGTCGGCGAACACGGGCTTGGCGCCGCATAGGAGCACCGCCTCGACGGTCGCGAAAAAGGTCGAAGGAGGCGTCACCACCTCGTCTCCCGGGCCGATCCCCCGCGCCCACAAAGCGAGCCACAGCGCGGTCGTCCCGGAGTTCACCGCGACGGCATGGCGAACGCCGATATAGGAGGCGAACTCGCGCTCGAAAGCCTCGACCTGGGGGCCGAGGATGAAGTACTGGCTCTCGAGCGTCGCCGCGATGGCGCCTTCGATATCGGGGCGGATGGCGCGGTATTGCGCCTTCAAATCAACGAGCGGCAGGCGCTCGACGCCGGAAGCGGGTCCCTTGGCGGCGACGCTCATCGCCAGGCCCTCGCCGTCGCCCTTGCCTTGGCCGTCGCCCGGGCGGGAACTCCCGCCACACGGGCGCCAGGAGCGACGTCGCGGGTGACGACGGCTCCCGCGCCGACGAGCGCCCGCGCGCCGATCGTCACCCCGCACAAGATCACGGCGCCGGAGCCGATCGAGGCTCCCCGGCACACCTTGGTCTCGACCACCGTCCAGTCGCCGTCTTTCGTTAGGGCGCCCTCCTTGACGGCAACGGGGTATTTGTCGTTGATGAAAATCACCCCGTGGCCGATGAAGCAATCATCCTCGATCGTGACGCCCTCGCAGATGAAGCTGTGGGAGGAGACCTTGACGCGCCGCCCCACCGAAGCGCCCTTCTGGATCTCGACGAAGGGGCCGATTTTCGCGTCGTCGCCGACGGAGCAGCCGTAAAGGTTCGCCCAGCCGACGATCCCGACCCGCCGGCCCAGCTTCACGTCGGGCGAAACGCGGGTGAAAGGAGGCTTCGATCTCACCCGCCGATGGTATCTAATTTTGATGCCGCGCGTGAATCGTTCGTCCGCACGGCACTATACGATGAGGATGCAAGTCTCATAGAATATCCTTTCTTGCATGAAAACAATATTGCGCCGCATGGGTGTGGCACTGGCCGTCGCGGCCCTTGCAGGCTGCTCCGGGGGAAGACGCCGAGGAGGATCGGCTTGGTATGAGGCCTGCAAGGGCGACATCGCCCGATTCTGCCACGGCTCCCATAGCCGCAGGTCCATCATCTTGTGCCTCAGCCAAATCGAAGGCAGCGTGACGCCCGCGTGTCACGACGCCCTCAGCCTGATGCGAAACAAAGCCGAGCAAGGACAGATCGGCATCGAGAAAACGCAGTACTGAGCGGGAAAGACATCGCGCGGCGCTTTCGGCCGGCGTTTGATGTTGACAACGGGCGGGGGGGCTGTTATTCTTGCCTCGATGCAAGCCGGGCGACTTCCTTTGACCCTGATCGCGCTTGTTTTTTGCGCTCCGTTCGCCCACGCCGACCAGGACTGGTACAAAGCCCGCTCGACATTGATGACCCCCGGAAGCTACTTTGTCGCCTTTTATCAAACCAAGGGGGCCCTGTCTTACCAGCCGATGGACGGCAAGGACTTGCCCCCGAACGTGATCGACGCGGGAAACTTCCAAGACAAATCCTGCCAATACGGGATTTCGATCCCCCTCTCCATCGCCGTCAACAGCACGAAGATCTCGGCGCATTTCGGAGATG
>DAHVWT010000096.1 GCA_027327915.1 Elusimicrobiota bacterium | reverse complement strand
GAAGCCATCACGGGGCCTATTTGTGCCCATCAATGGGACTGGGCACCGTGCAATAAGCGAAACACCGGCGAAGTTGAAAGAAAAATTTGGAGAAAAAGACTTCTATGAAACTTTTAAGAACTGGCTTAAAGAGGGTTTGGATGAGGTCACGAAAGCTGTTGTTCTTGGAGGATCTGGATTAAGAGATAAGTGGTGGACACCGGATATTATTGGCATTTATAAAAAATCCGCTTCGGATTTAATTTCGTTTGAGCCAGAAATTGTTAGCGCAGAAGTTAAAACAAATTCCGCTGAGGCGATCACGGCATTTGGCCAAGCGATTTCTTACCGCCTATTTTCCCATAAGACTTACGTCGTGATGACTAATGCGGTCGGGAAGGATGACGCTTCCAAGTTAGAATCTTTATGTCTGCTATTCGGCATAGGGCTGGTTCTCTTTGAGCCAGAGCCTAAAAATCCTGAATATGAAATTCGTGTGCGTGCGCAACGGTTCGTGCCGGATATGTTTTATGTGAACGATTTCGCACGGAAGCTAAATCAACATAATCACGAAAAATTCGAAGAATTATTCGGATAGAATGCATCGCGGTTAACAAGGAGACAATCATGAACTTTGAATTCAAGCTGCCGGACATCGGAGAGGGGCTCACCGAGGGAGAGCTCGTCAAGTGGCATGTGAAGGAAGGGGATATGGTCCAGGAGAACCAGGCCCTCTGCAATCTTCTCACGGATAAGGCCGAGGTCGAAATTCCTAGCCCCAAGTCGGGGAAAATTTTGAAACTCGCGGCGAAACCCGGCGACAAGGTGCAGGTCCACGCGACTCTCGTCACCTTCGAGCTTGCCGGCGGCCAGGCCGCGAAGGCTGCCGCGGAGACCGCGGTGGCGGCGCAGGCTCCGGCCGCCAGGGCCCAGGCCGGGGCGAGCGTCGCGACGGCGGCCTCGGCCGCGGTTCTCGCCACTCCCGCGGTGCGCAAACTTGCCCAAACCCTGAATGTCGACTTGGGCCATGTCCGCGGGAGCGGCCCGGGAGGCCGCGTCACCGAGGAAGACGTGCGCTCGGCCGCAACCGGCAACGGCCACGCGGCCCCCGCGCCGGCGGCGGCCCCTGCCGCGGCCGAGGAGCGCGTGCCCTTCATCGGCATCCGCCGCAAGACCGCCGAGAAACTGGCGGAAAGCCACCGCGCGAACGTGTCGGTGACCACCATGGATGAGGCGGACGTGACAGCCTTGGTCGAACTGCGCGAGGAGATGAAACACGAGGCGGAGCGGCGCAAGATCAAGCTGACCTACCTTCCCTTCATCATCCGGGCGCTGGTGAAGACCTTGAAAGAATTTCCGGACCTCAATGCGAGCCTGGACGAGCCGGCGGGGGTCCTTATTCGAAAGCGTGTCTACCACATCGGCATCGCGACCTCGGCCGACCAAGGGCTCATCGTGCCGGTCGTCAGGGACGCGCAGAAACTTGATGTCTGGGGAATCGCCGCCGAGATCAACCGCCTGGCGGACAAGGTGCGCTCGGGCAAGATCGAGCTTCACGAGCTCCAGGGGGCGAGCTTCACCGTGACGAACATCGGCGCGGTGGGAGGGCTGTTCGCGACGCCGATCATCAATCCTCCCGAGACGGGAATCCTCGGCATCATGAAGATCGAGAAGCGCCCCGTGGTCGTCGACGACCAAGTGCGCATCCGCAGCCGGATGAACACCGTGCTGACCTTCGACCATCGGGTCTTGGACGGCGCGGCGGCCGCGAAGTTCCTGGTCGTGTTCGGCAAGCATCTCGAGAACCCGCGCACGCTCCTCTGATCCATGGCCCGATCAACCGAAGTCCTTGTCGTCGGCGCCGGTCCCGGCGGCTACGTCGCCGCCATCAAGCTGGGAAAGCTCGGCAAGAAGACCTTGCTCGTCGATTCGGACACGAAGCTTGGAGGCGAGTGCCTCAACTACGGATGCATCCCCTCCAAGGCCCTCATCCACGCGGCGCAGACCGCCTACAAGGCGAGGCAGGCCGTGGGGCTCGCGGACGGCGCCGGGATGACGCTTGACTGGGGAAAGGTCCAGGCCTGGAAAAACGGCGTCGTTTCGAGCCTCAACCGCGGCATCTCGATGCTCGAGCGAGGAAACGGCGTCGAGGTCGCCTTCGGACGGCTGCGCTTCACCGGCGATCACGAGGCCGTGATCGCCTCCTCCACGGGCGAGGAGACGGTCTCCTTCGAAAGCGCCATCATCGCGACGGGGACGCGTCCCTCCCAGCTCCCCGGCTTCGAGACGGATGGGGACATCATCACCTCCAAGGAGGCGCTTGATCTGTCGCCCGCGCCGGCCCGGATGCTCGTCATCGGCGCGGGGGTGATCGGCCTTGAGATCGGGACTTTCCTCGCCAAGCTCGGCACCCAGGTGACGGTCGTCGAGATCGGCTCCCAGATCCTTCCGGGCGTCGAGTCGGACCTCTCCGCCCCCGTCGCGAGAAAGCTCGAGAAGATGGGAGTCGCGGTCTGGCTCAACGCGAAGGCGAAATCATGCCAGAAGCGGCCCGGAGACGGGCTTTCCGTCAAGGTCCAAGCGGGAGAGGAAGAACGCGAGCTCGAAGTCGACAAAATCCTGGTGTGCGTCGGCCGGTCGCCCCAAACGGGGGAGCTGGGTCTCGCGGCCGCCGGAGTCAAGACCGACGGCAAGGGCCACGTCGTCGTCGACGGCGAGGGCCGAGCCTCCGCCGAGCACATTTTCGCGATCGGGGACGTCGTGGGGCCGCCTTATCTCGCCCATAAGGCGTCGAGGGAGGGCATCCTCGCGGCGCTTCGCATCGCCGGGAAGCCCGCGGAGGAGCTGGGGGCCGTGCCGTGGGCCGTCTTTACCGACCCCGAGATCGCTTTCGTCGGCGAAAGCGAGGCCGAGGCGCGATCGCGGGGAGCCTCGATCATGACGGGGCGATTTCCCTTCTCGGCCTCCGGACGCGCCATGGCCGTGCGGGACACGGACGGCTTCGTCAAGGTGATCGCCGACCGGCAAAGCCACAAGATCCTGGGCTGCGGCATCGTGGGTCCCGCCGCCTCGGACCTCATCGGCGAGGCCTGCCTCGCGGTGAGATTGGGCGCGCGCCTTGAGGATGCGGCCTCGACCATCCACCCCCACCCGACTCTCAACGAAGCCTTCATGGAGGCGTGCGAGGCGGCCTTGGGAGAGGCCATCCATATCATGGCCCCGCCCGCGCCCCGAACCGCCTAGGAGGAGATTCCATGGACGTCCGGGACCTGGGTCTTCGAGACTACGCCGAGGTCTGGGCGCTCCAAAAGGAGCTCGTCGAGGCACGGCTTTCAGGCGCGATCGCCGATGCGCTTGTTTTAGTGGAGCATCCTCCGGTCTATACGCGGGGCCGTTCCGCCCGGACGCCCTTGCCGCCGGGGCTGCCCTATCCGGTCTACGACATCGAGCGTGGGGGGGACGTCACTTTCCATGCTCCCGGGCAATTGGTCGGCTACCCGATCGTGGACTTGAACGGCTTGGGGCTCTGGGTCGGCACCTTTATCCGCAAGATCGAGACGGCCCTCATCGCCGCCGTCGAGGCGGAGGGCGTCGCCGCGGAGCGCATCCCTGGTTTCACCGGCGTCTGGTCCAGGGGCAAGAAGGTGGCTTCGATCGGGATCGCCGTCCGGGGCGGCGTCTCCTACCACGGCTTCGCCCTCAACGTGGACATGAACTTGGCGCCTTTCGGGTGGATTCGCCCCTGCAAGCTTGAAAGCGCCGAGATGAGCACTCTTTCGCGGCTCGCGGGGAGGCCTATCCCCGTCGCTCGCATGAAGGATCGGGTTGTCCGGGCTTTTGAAGAGTCGTTCGCCACCGCCGTTTCCGCGTGACCCGCCGCGATATCGCCATTTCCGCCTTCGTCGTCTTCTGGCTCGGGCTCTTCAACTACGAGACCTTCCGTCTCAACTACCTCTCGCCTCTCCTCGGCCGGGAACTCCCCAAGTTCAAGCTCCTCTTCCCGCCCGCGGGCTGGATCATGTTCTACCGCGTGGACGAGTGGGACGGCCGCTGCGAGGTCTTCGGCCTCAAGGGAGGCCGACGGGAACCGATCGATCCCCATCGCATCTTCGCCG
>DAHVWT010000095.1 GCA_027327915.1 Elusimicrobiota bacterium | reverse complement strand
GCCAACACCTACGGCTTGCCGGAAAAGACCGTGGACGAGTGCGTCATCGGCTTTCTCAAGACCCTGGGGCGGCGCCCCGCGAAAGCGGGGGCCCGCGAGGACTTCCGATCCTTTTGCCTGCGGCATTTCGGCGACGGCATCAGCAGGCATTTCATGTTCCCTTACAACAGGAAGCTGTGGCGCACAACCCTCGACCGGCTGACGGCCGAGTGGCAGGGCGGCTTCGTCCCGAAACCGACGGCGGGCGAGGTCCTGCGCGGCGCGCTCATGGACCAGACGGAGGGCTTCGGCTACAACGCCGTCTTCCACTATCCCCGCCGGGGAGGCATCCAGGCGCTGCCCGACGCCCTGGCCGAAAGGCTCGACCCGGGAACCCTCCTGACGGGGCATGCCGTGTTGGGGATCGACCTGAAGCGCCGCCGAGCCCTCGTCGCCGGCCTCGGCGAGGTCGGCTACGAACGGCTCGTCAACACGCTGCCCCTGCCCGCCTTTCTCGACCTTTCCGGGGAGCTTCCTCCCGGCGTGGCGAAGGCTCGCCGCGCGCTGCGCTGGAACAGCGTCTGGTGCCTCAATTTGGGAATCGAAAGGGAGCGCGTCTCGGACAAGCATTGGATTTATTTTCCGGAGCGGCGCTTTCCGTTCTACCGCGTCGGTTTTTACTCGAACTTCGCGGCTTCAAACGCCCCTTCTCAAACGAGCTCCCTCTACGTGGAGTTCTCGCGCAAGCCCTCCGAGCACGTCAGCGTCCCCGCCCTGGAACGCTCCGCTCTCGCGGCCCTGCGCGCCTGCGCCGTTCTGCGTCATGGAGACCGGATCGCGGCGAGACACTGGATGCGGATTCCCTGCGCCTACGTCCTCTATGACTTCAACCGCGCTCCGGCGCTTGCCGCGATCGCGCCCTTTCTCAAGAAAAACGGCGTCGATTCGATCGGTCGGTACGGCGCCTGGAAGTACTCCTTCATGGAGGCCGCCCTTCTCGACGGAAAGGCCTGCGCCGAGTCCTTGATGGGAGCGAAGCTCCGATGAAGGTCTCCACGATGCGCCGCCTGGACTCCTGGATCGGGGTTCCGCTTTGCTGGGCCGCCACGGTCCTTGTGCGCGCGTCGCGGCTCCTTCCCAAGAGAGCGGCCTCCGAGGAAAGCCCCCGAAGGCTGCTTGCGATCAAGTTATCGGAACTCGGCGCGCTCATCGTGCTGCGCCCGGCGATGCGCGTCCTTTCAGGACTCGTGGCCAGGGACGATACTTTCTTCCTGGTCTTCGCCGAAAGCCGGCCTCTGCTCGAACTGCTCGACTACATCCCGCCGCGAAACATCATCGCCATCCGCACCGATTCCTTGGGCCGATTCCTCCGGGACCTCCTCGCCGCCCTTCGACGCTGCCGAGCTTTGGGGATCGATTGCGCCGTCGATCTTGAGTTTTTCTCGCGGGTCACGGCCCTCTTCGCCCTCCTCAGCGGCGCGCGCCGACGGGTGGGATGCCATGCCTATTTCGGAGAGGGGCCTTACCGCGGCGATCTCCTGACGCATCGCGTGAAATTCAATCCCCACCTTCACGCCGCGCAGATGCTGGAGACGTTGGCCGCCGCGGCGACCCTGCCGCCGCGGGATCTGCCGCGGATGCCTTTCGTCCCGGCTCCGGCGGAGAATCCCCGCTGGTTTTACGCGAGCGCTCCGGAGGAGTCCTCGAAGATCGAAACGAAGCTCGCCGAAAGCGGCGTCGGCAGCCGCGACATCCTCATCCTCCTCAACGCCAATATCAGCGACAGCGAGTTGTTGCCGCTGCGCAAATGGCCCGACTCGAACTACGCCGAACTGGCGAGGCTGATCCTTGCCGATATCCCGCGGGCCTTCGTCCTGCTCACCGGCGGCGCCAACGACGTCGCGGCCGTCGCCGCGCTTGAAAAGAAGGTCGGCCTGGAGCGCTGCCGATCGTGGGCCGGGGAGACGAGCATGAGGGAACTCCTCACCCTCTACAACAAGGCTTCCGTGCTTGTTACGAACGACAGCGGGCCGGCTCATTTCGCCACCTTGACCGGCGTCGACGTCGTCGTCCTTTTCGGCCCCGAGACTCCCCGGATATGGCGTCCTTTGGGCGACAAGGTCCACGTGCTCTATCGAGGATTGGCCTGCAGCCCCTGTTTTACGGTCTACAACGGGCGGCAAAGCGCCTGCCGACGCAATATTTGCCTCGACATCCCGCCGGCGGAGGTCAACCAAATCCTCAAGCAGATCATCGAACGCAGGCTCCTGGCGCGTCAGGAGACGGAGACCCGGCGGCCGGGATGACATGACCGAGGAAACAAAGATCCCATGGCGCTGAAATCCCTCCCGATGTCCGGCCCCCGGATGCCGACGGAAACGCGACGCGTCGATATCCTCCTGATATTCGCCGTAGCGCTTGCCGCCCGCCTCCTATACGCCTTCTTGGCGGTGCCCGACCCCAACGCGGCCCTGATCAACGGGGATGGAAGCACGTACCAGCAATACGCCGTCAACCTCCTCGAGTACGGGCGCTACTTCGCCAATAACGGCGATAGAATTTACCGCTACCCCGGCTACCCGCTCTTTCTCGCCCTGATTTACCGCTTTTTCGGACATGCCTCCGTGAGGCCCGTCGAGATCATCCAATGCCTGATCGGGGCCATGGCCTGCGTCGCGCTTTATGCCGCGGCCGCCAAGCTCTACGGCCGGAGATGGGGGCTCTCTTGCGGCTTGGCGGCCGGAACATTTTATTATGAGCTCATCCAACCCTCAGCCGTCGTCTTGAGGGAATCGGTCTCCAGCTCCGTCGTTTGCTTCATTCTCGCGCTTTGGTTCCTCTTTCCAAGCCGCCCCCGGCTCCAAGCCGTCGGCGCCGCCCTCCTTTGGGCGGCCGGGACGTTGGTGCGCGAAGAGTTCGGCCTTTTGGCGGTCCTCTTTTTCGCTCTCGCCCCGCGCTTATCCAAGGCGTGGAGACTTCGCCATTCCGTTTTGGGAGCGGCGCTTTTCCTCATGATCCTCAGCCCTTGGCCCATCCGGAATTATTTCCTCTTCCACCGATTCATTCCGTTCACCAGCAGCGGGACCGGCGCCCGCTACGACGGGCTTCGCGCCCCTCTCCAGGACATCGGCGACATGCCCATCGTGAAAAACGAGCCCGCTCCCACCAGCCTTTACACGGAGCTGGCCCTGACCGCCTATTTCGATCGACGGTTCAAGGCCGTTTTCAGGGCGACCCCGGCCTGGAAGATCGCGAGGGCTTATGCTCTCAATTTTCTCACCATCTGGTATCCCTTTCAGCCCGAGTACGACTGGACTTACGTCCTTTTCGTCCCGCTGTGGCTGTTGGCGCTGTGGCGCTGGCGCCCTCATCCCGAGTTGCGCGTCCTTTGGCTCCTAATCGCCGCCTACCTTCTCCCTCACGCGTTCTTCGGCCACGATTCGCTGCGATTCCGGGAGCCGATCGCGGGGGCGCTTCTCCTGGCGGCGACGGCGGGAGCCCGCGACGCCTGGCTTGCCTGGGGAAGCGCCTTCCGGGTCGGGATGCTCGGGTGGGCCGCGGTGAACATCGCCATCCTGTTTTACGCGGTCGAGGTGAGATCGGCGGCCCTTTCCATCAAGTCGGCCCTTCTTGGAAACCGCTGGTGGACGTCGAGCGCCTCCCATCAGACCCATCCCGCCAGCGGAAACGGGAAGAGGTGGAGACCGGGGCTCTCCTCAAAGCTTGGCGGAAATGGAGGGGTCTAAGCCAGGAAGAATTGGCCGCCCAAACGGGCATCAGCCGGGACCAGATCGCCAAGACCGAAACGGGCAGGAGGAAGCTGTCGGCCGGGGAGCTCTTGAAGATCGCCGCGCGGGAGGGCGGCTGGACGTGGCATCAGTGGTTCTTCGACGGCGCCCTCGACTACCCGGTGGTCCTCTTGCCCGAGTCCCCCGGCGAGTCCTCTTTTGGGGCCGCGAAATAGCGTAAAAACCGGTGACACCATACCTATTCTCCCGAGCTTCGGCTACGACGTGGTGGGAAGGCTCGCGAGCGTGCAGGGTGCGCTTTCCGGCGTGCCGGCCAAGAGCTTCACCTACGACGCCGATGGGAATAAAACGAGCATGACGACCCCGTGGGGGAATTTCACCTACGCCTACGACGCCGTAGGAAATCGTCTCAGCGACGCGATCATCACGGGCTACGCCTACAACCAGGCTAATGAACTGACCTCGAACTCTTCGTTCACCTACGTTTACGACAACAACGGCAACCAGACGCAGGTTAAAAGCGTCATCACGGGCGCGGCGACGAATTATTCTTAC
>DAHVWT010000094.1 GCA_027327915.1 Elusimicrobiota bacterium | reverse complement strand
TACGAATCGGGAAGGCCGCTCGAAAACATTCCCGGCCAGATATCCTCGGGCCTGGGCTGGGGCTCGGATTTGCTCTTCTGATAGGCGTCCAGACATTCCGCGCGCGCGGCCTGCCAGACGGCGTCCGCCGCCTCCCGGGCGGCCAGTCCGCGCTTCATGAGCTGTTCCTCGAAGAGAGTGATGCAGTCGGCCTCGCCGGAGATGCGGTTGGCGCCCGAGGAGGAGGAATGGCCGTAGAGCCGACTTGTCAGGGCCTCGAGAAGGTAGGGCCTTCTTTGGGAGCGGCAATAGTCAAGGGCCTCGGCGATCGCAAAGTAGGAGGCGACGGGGTCGTTGCCGTCGACGGTCTTGCCGGGCATATCGAAGACCTTGGCCCAGTCCGCGATATGTTTCTCTCCGTGCTGGCCCGAGGCCGGCGTCGAGATGCCGAAGCCGTTGTTCACCACGATTATGAGAACGGGAAGAGGGAGAACCGGGCGGTTCGACCAGACGAGGCAGGTATGGAAGTCCCCTTCAGCCGAGCCCGCGTCGCCGCCGTTGACGATCGTGACGCCGCGCCCGCCCGAGCGCGCCTGGGCGATCGCGGTGCCGATTGCCATTGAGTATTGGACCTCGATGGTGGGGCACATGGGGACGACGTTCCACTCCGGGATGTTGACGTGGTTGACGAAGTTGCGTCCATGCGAATAAGGGTCGGTCGCCGTGGCCCGCATCTGGCGGATGAAGTCGATCATGGGCGCGCCCATCGCGAGCAGAAGGGCGCTCGATCGGTAGTGGAGATGGAGATAATCGTGGGAGACGCCGCCGCCCTTGAGAACCTGCAGGCCCAGGGGGACGTTGAAAGCCTCTTCGCCGGGGCCGCCGATCCAGAAGAAGCCTTCGCCGCTTTTGGACATCTTAATGAGCTGCTCCTCGAGAACCCGGGAGCGGACCATGAGCCGGTGGATGTCGAGGAGGCGGTCCTTGCCGATCTTGAGATAGGGATCGGCTTGCCCCGATTTGGCTTGGGACACGGGAGTCACGGCCCTTTTATAGCAAAACGCGGGGCTTGAAGGGAATTTCGTTCGCCCGGACGCCGCGCAAAGTTTTGTAGAATGCCGCGGTCGCCAAGCCGCATCGGCGCGAAAGCCCAGTTGGCGCAGCGGTAGCGCGTTCCCTTGACATGGGAAAGGTCGCAGGTTCAAATCCTGCACTGGGCACCACTTGCCCCAAATAATAGAGAGAATGCCCGCTTCCACGATNGCCCAAACGAGGGAGGAATACCTCAACGCGCTCCGGCATTCCTGCGCTCACTTGATGGCGCAGGCCGTCCAGGAGCTTTTTCCCGGCACCAAGATCACGATCGGGCCCGCGATCGAGAACGGTTTTTATTACGATTTCGACAGTCCCCACCGTTTCACGGAGGCCGATTTCCCGAAGATCGAGGCCCGCATGCGCGAAGTCGCGGCGGGGCGGCACCCTTTTAAAGGAGAGGAGATCTCCTTCGAGGAGGCGCGACGCTACTGGGAAAAGCGAGGGGAAAACTACAAAGTCGAGATCCTGGCGGGCCTGCAAGGCCAGAAGATCACGCATTATACCCACGATACCTTCACCGACCTTTGCCGCGGCGGGCATGTCCGCGACACCGGAGAGCTGCTGCACTTCAAGCTTTTGAGCGTGGCGGGAGCGTATTGGCGCGGGGACGAGAAAAACCCCATGCTTCAGCGCCTCTACGGCACGGCCTGGCCCACCGCCGCGGAGCTTGCGGACCATCTTAAAATGCTCGAGGAGGCCGCTCGCCGCGACCACCGCAAGCTGGGTCCGGCGCTGGGGCTTTTCTCCATTGAAGAGGGCGCCGGCCCCGGCCTCGTCTTTTGGCATCCCAAGGGCGGCCGCGCGCGTCTCCTCATCGAGGATTGGCTTCGGGGAGAGGCCTTGCGGCGGGGCTACGAAATGGTCTTCACGCCGCATATCGCCCAGGCCAAGCTCTGGGAGACCTCCGGACACTCGAAATTCTTCCGCGCCAACATGTTCCCCGAGCTCGAACTCGAGAAGACTCCTTATCAGCTCAAGCCGATGAACTGTCCCTTTCATATCCTGATCTACCAAAGCCGGCTCAGGAGCTACCGGGACCTGCCCTTGCGCTTGTCGGAATTAGGGACGGTGTACCGCTACGAGCGCTCGGGCGTCCTGCATGGGCTCCTGCGCGTGAGGGGCTTCACCCAGGACGACGCCCATATCTTCTGCGCCCCGGAGTCGGTCGAGTCCGAGATCGAGGGCTGTCTCGACTTCGCCTTGGCGGTCTTCAAGGCTTTCGGCTTCGATCAATACGCCGTCGAGGTGTCCACCTGGGACCCGGCCAACGCCTCGCAGTACAGCGGGAGCGCGGCCGATTGGGAGTCGGCCCAAGGGGCGCTCGAGAAAGTGCTCAAGGCCCGGGGGATCGACTACCGCCTCATCCGCGGAGAAGCCGCCTTCTACGGCCCCAAGATCGACGTCAAGGTGATCGACGCGATCGGCCGATCCTGGCAGCTCTCGACTGTCCAGTTCGATTTCAATCTGCCGGCCCGCTTCGGGCTGGAGTATGTCGCGGCGGACGGATCGCGCCGGCGTCCGGTCATGGTGCACCGGGCGCTCTTGGGCTCCGTCGAGCGGTTCTTCGGCATCCTGGTCGAGCATTACGCCGGCGCCTTTCCTTTGTGGCTGGCGCCCGTCCAGGTCCGCGTCCTCACGCTGAGCGAAGCGCAATCAGCCGAGGGGAAGGCTCTTGTCGAGCGCCTCAAGCGCGCGGGGTTGCGCGCGGACCTGGACTCCAGGCCGGAAACCGTCGGCAAGAAAATCCGCGAGACGACGCTCGAGAAGATTCCCTATGCCGTGGTGCTGGGGCCCAAGGACGTGGCGGCCGGGACTCTTTCGGTTCGGCTGCGCGACGGCCGGCAGTTTCAAGGCGTCAAGGAAGGGGATTTCGTCGGAAGGCTTGAGAAGGAGACGCGGGACAAGAGCTCCATGTCGGCGTGGCCGTCATGATGCATATCGGCGGGGGGCTCGGCGCGCAGTTCATTAAGAAGACAGGAGGGTGTGAATCATGAGCGTGCGTATCGGCATCAACGGTTTCGGAAGGATCGGGAGGCTTGTCTTGAGGGCGGGGCTCAACAAGCCGGAACTCGATTTCGTCTGCGTCAACGATCTGACGAGCGCGGAGACGCTGGCTCATCTTTTCAAGTACGACTCGACGTTCGGCGCCTTCCCGGGAAAAGTCTCCGCCGAGGAGGGGGAGATCGCGATCGACGGCCGCAAGATCCGCGTGGCCGCGGAAAAGGACCCCGCGAAGCTCCCCTGGCGCGAGATGGGGGTGGACTTGGTCATCGAGTCCACCGGCCGTTTCACCGAGGCCGAAAAGGCTCGGGCGCATATCGAGGCCGGGGCGCGGCTCGTCCTCATCTCGGCGCCCGCCAAGGGCGCCGACGCGACGATCGTCCTGGGCGTCAACGAGGATGTTTTCGATCCGGCCAAGCACACGATCGTCTCGAACGCCTCCTGCACGACCAACTGCCTGGCTCCCATGGCGAAAGTGATGCTCGAAAACTTCGGCGTGCGCGCGGGCTACATGACGACGGTTCATTCCTACACCAACGACCAGGTCCTTCTCGATTTCCCCCACAAGGACCTGCGGCGAGCTCGAGCGGCGGCGTCGAGCATGATCCCCAGCACGACCGGGGCCGCCAAGGCGATCGGCCTTGTTATCCCGGAGCTCACGGGCAAGTTGAGCGGCATCTCGGTCCGAGTGCCCACCCAGGACGTCTCCCTGACGGATCTCGCCATCGTGACGGAAAAACCCGCTTCCGCCGAGGCGGTGAACGCAGCCTTCAAGAAAGCCTCCCAGGGGCGGCTCAAGGGCATCCTGGAGTACTGCGACGCGCCGCTCGTCTCCAAGGACTTCCTCGGCAATCCCGCGAGCTGCATCCTCGATTCCCTCCTGACCGCCACCTCCGGCGATCACCTCGTCAAGGTGTTCGGATGGTACGACAACGAGTGGGGCTATTCGCGCCGCGTCGTCGACGTCGCGGCGTACCTGGGGGCGAGGCTCAAGGCGCCGGCGGGGCTCGCGAGGAAATAGCGGCCTTGCGAACCTCGGCCATGAGGGGTCGCGAGATCGCCGTTCTGGGCGTTCCGTGGGACCGGGCCGCCAACCGGACCGGAGCCTCCCAGGGGCCGGCGGCGATCCGCCATGCCGGGCTCTTTGATGTCCTGCGGGGGATGAAGCTGCGCGCCAGGGATCGCGGCGATTTGGACGTTCCCGCCGTGCCGGCGGCCGCCGGAGCGGCGACCAAGGGCATCAAGAACCGCGGGGATCTGCTCCGCCTGTGCTCCGATCTCGCCTCCCGGACGCGCCGGATCATGTCGGAGGGCGCGTTTCCCATCGTGCTCG
>DAHVWT010000093.1 GCA_027327915.1 Elusimicrobiota bacterium | reverse complement strand
CAGGATCGAGTAGTTGCCGACGTTGATCGTCGTGTTGAAGCCCAGGCCGGCGAAGTTGGTTCCGGCGCCCCAGTTGCTGATGACGGCGTGGGCGCTGTTGCTCTTGGGCAGGACATCGAGGGCGTCCACGGGGACGGCGTTGACGCCGACGCGGAGATTCGTCGTGTCCACGAAGAGATCGCCGGTGAAAACGGGGGCCCCGGTCCCGCCCGAAAGGAAAACGTCTCCCGCGGCGCCCGCCGCCGAGAAGGAGGTTGTGGAGACTCCCGACTGGTAGGGAATCTCGCCCGCGGCGCCGTTGCGCAGGCTGGTCGCCGTCGTGACCGTCATCGCCCCCGTATAGGAAAGCGTGGGCGATGTTGCCGGCGCACAAGAAGAGGGTCGCCTTGAAAAATCCATGCGTCAAGAGGTGGAACATCGCCCCGCCGATCTTCCCGAGGCCTATTCCCATCGCCATGATGCCCAGGTGGCTCACCGTCGAGTAGGCGAGAATGCGCTTCAAGTCGGTCTTCGTCACGGCGATGATCGCCGAGCCGATCGCGGTCAGCGCCCCCACCGCAGCGACGAACCGGCCGAGCCCCTCGACGAGGGAGATGAGCGGCCAGGAGCGCGCCAGGAGGAAAATGCCCGCCGTGACCATGGTCGCCGCATGCATCAGCGCCGAGACCGGGGTCGGGCCCTCCATGGCGTCCGGAAGCCAGAAGTAGAGGGGAAACTGCGCCGACTTCGCGGCCGCGGCCCAGAAGATGAGGAACCCCACCAAGGCGAGGTGGGTCGGGTTGATGGACGCGCCCAGCTGGAAAAGGTCCGTGAAATTGCTGTCCCCCCGCCCCACGATCGCCATCAGGATGAAGACCGCCGCGAGGAAGCCCAAGTCGCCGACGCGGTTCGTGAGGAAGGCCTGAAGGGCCGCCCGCCGCGCCGTCTCCTTGTGGTACCAGAAGCCGATCAACAGATAGGAAGCCGTGCCCACGAGCTCCCAAAAGAGATACATCTGGACGTAATTGTCGGCGATGACGAGGCCGAGCATCGAGAAATAAAAGAAGTGGAAGTAGAGGAAGAAGCGGCCGAAGCTCGCGTCTTCTTCCATGTAGCCGACGGAGTAAAGATGGATGAGCCCCCCGACGGTCGAGATGAGAAGGAGCATCATCGCCGAAAGGCCGTCGAGCCTCAGGCCGAAATCCACGAGCCAAGAGCTCCCGGGCGACCAGGCGGCCGCCCAGCGGTAAAGAAGGACGTCGATGGCGCCGCGCGTCGAAACGAGGTACGCGAGCCTCAAGGCCGCGAGAAAGACCACGGCGCAGGAAGCAAGCATGGGCCAATGGACGAGCCGCGGCCTGAATGTATAAAGGAAGCCGCCCGCGGCGATCGCCAGGACCGGAGCGATCAAAACGAGAAGCAAGGATATCGGGACGTGAGTCATCCTTTCAGCTCCCGCAGCGCCGGGGCGTCCGGCTCCAAGCCCAGGTTGTAAGCCCGCAAGATGAGCGCCAGCCCCACCACGGCCTCCCCGGCGGCGATCGCCAGGATCAAGAGCACCGCTCCCAGGATATCGGCGTCGGCGCGCAAGCCTCCGTAATAGACGAGAACGATATTCGTCCCCGCGATCATGAGCTCGAGGCCCAATAGCATCAGCAAAAGCTGGCGGCGCAGGACGACGATCGCGAGCCCCGTGAAGAAGAGGAAGAGGGAGACGCCCCAGACCCAGAGGGTCACTGCTTGGCCTCCACCCGCAAGATGCCGAGCCCGGCGAGGAAGAGAAGCGCCGTCACAAGCTCGGTCGCGGCCGCGTAGCGCTGAAAAAGAACCGCGCCCAAGGAGTTCTCCGCGGCGAGCGCCCCTCCCAGGGCGCCGTTTGAAAAGCCGCCGGACCCCAGGAAGAGCGCCATCTCCGCGGCGGGAAGGAGGAGGACGAGGAAGGCCAGGGGCTTGGCGAGGGAAATATCGCCCAGCCGCTTCGCCGCGGCGCTCGGCGCCGCCATGATCGTGACGACGACGAGGGACATGACGGCGCCCGCGTAGATCATGATTTGAAGGAAGGCCAGCAAGGGCGCGCCGGAGAAGAAAAAGAAGGCCGCCCCTTGGATGAGCACGGCCATGAACCAGATCGCGGCCGCGTAGAGCGAGCGTTCGAAGAGCATCTTGAGCGCGAAGAGGCAGGCGAGGACTCCGGCAACAAAAAGGGCCGCCTGAGGAGCGCTCGGCACGTTTTCGATTCTATGTTTTTAGATTCGGCGATTCAAATCGCCGACCAGCGCGTCCGGGGCGAGTTGAAGCAGGTCCCCGATGCGCGCCACCGTCACGTCCGCGGGCGGATAGGCGGCGACCGCCGCGCGATCCCGGGCGTAATGCCCTTGGCGCACGAAGACCGTCGTCAACCTCGATCCCCATGACGATTTGACGGCCGATAAAATGCGCGGCTTGTCGTCGACGAGAACATAGCGCCGCGCCGGGAAGCGGCTTTCGACGTCGTCGAGCTCGCGCTCCTTGTGGATGTAGATGAGGACCCGTCCCTCGACGGCGGCCTCAAGGCCCGAGCGCTCCACCTTGCGCGGCTGGAAGACGGCGTCGCCGTCGGAAAGAATGACGGCCGGACCAAGCTGGGATAAAAGCCGGATCACGTCCAAGGCCCCCGGGAACAGGCGCTCGGCGAAGGGATACTCGAGAAGATAGGAGGAAACGCGCAGCATGTGCGGATCCCGGGGATTTTCCACCCGGTAGGCCTGAAGGGCGCCCAGATAGTCCGCGTAGCCCAGCTCCAGGCGAAGCTTCTCGAAGATCGCCCAATAGCGCTCCTGCCTCTTGGCCCCGAAGTCGCGCGTCAAATATTCGCGCAGATCCTCCGTGACCCGGTCGTTGTCGAGCAGCGTGTTGTCCACGTCCAAGAGAAAGACCACGGACGCTCGTCGCGGGTTCAAGGGCTCCCGGGACGCGGCGGGAGGAACCCTGGCTCTCTTCACCGGCAACAGCATACCCCGCCGCCGCGCGCCAAGTCATGAGACCAAAGGGCAAAGCCGGGAGGACCGAGGGTCCTAGTTTGATAACATGGAATTGCGAAGGGCGCGGCCCTCAGACAGCCCCCATGTCCCAACCGACCCCCTTGATTCATTTCGTCGGCGTCGCGGGAAGCGGGATGAGCGCGCTCGCGCAGTTCCACCTCATGGGCGGCGGCCGCGCAACGGGATCCGACCGGAGCTTCGACCGCGGGGAAAACCGCGCCGTCCGCGAAAAACTCGAGGCGCTGGGGCTTCGGGTCTTCCCGCAGGACGCAAGCGCCTTCCTTCATCATAGGCCCGACCATGTCGTCGCCTCCGGAGCCGTCGAGGAGACTATCCCCGACTTGGCGCGCGCCAAGGAACTCGGCATTCCCCTGCGCCACCGGGCCGACGAGCTCTCGGCTCATGTCGAGGCGTTCCGCTCGGCAGCGATCGCCGGGACAAGCGGCAAGTCCACCGTCACCGGCATGCTCTTTGAAATCCTGGAAGGCGCGGGCCTCGACCCCTCGATCATCACGGGAGGGGAGCTCGCAAGCCTCAAGACGCGAGGGCTCATCGGGAACGCCTGGCGAGGGAAGTCGCCCCGGCTCGTCGTCGAGGCGGACGAGAGCGACGGGACGCTGACCCGCCACCGGCCGGAAATCGGCGTCCTCCTCAACATCTCCAAGGATCACAAGGACATCCCGGAGCTCGAGCGCCTGTTCTCCGAGTTCCAGTCGCACTCCAAGACGTTTCTGGCCGCGGACACCCCGGGCCTCGCCAAATTCCTCGGGGGCGCGCTCACCTTCGGCTTCGAGCGGGGCGATTTCCGCGCGGAGAAGCTCGCCCTCGGCCCCGAGGGCGCCCGCTTCGAAATCAAAGGCATCCCCTTTTCCGTCCCGTGGCCGGGGCTCCACAACGCCGAGAACGCCCTCGCGGCGACGGCCGCCGCGCATGCCTGCGGCGTCCCCCTGGAGGCGGCGGCGAAAGCCCTCAAAAACTTCTCGGGCATCGCCCGCAGATTCGAACTCGTCGGCCGCGCGGGAAGCGTCGAGGTGGTCGACGATTACGCCCACAACCCGGCGAAAGTCGCCGCCGCTCTCGCGGCCGCCCGCCTGCGAGGCAAGCGCGTGCTCGCCGTCTTCCAGCTCCACGGGTATTTCCCCGCGCGGTTCATGAGGAAGGAATTGATCGAGGCCTTCGCGGCGGGGCTTCGGCCCGAGGACCGCCTGTGGATGCCGCCGATCTATTACGCCGGAGGAACGGTGGAGAAGGATGTGTCCGCCGAGGACTTCGTAAGGGAGATCGCGGCGCTCGGCCGACGCGCTGATTTCGCGGCCGAGCGCCGGGAACTCCCCGGGGCCTTGGCCCGCGAGGCAGGGCCCGGCGACATCGTCCTCGTGATGGGAGCGCGCGACCCCTCGCTCGCGGGCTTCGCCCGTGAAGTTTTAGAGGCTCTTAAA
>DAHVWT010000092.1 GCA_027327915.1 Elusimicrobiota bacterium | reverse complement strand
GCGCTGACGGGGCTGGGAGGGGGCAGCATCCTGATCCCCGTTTTGGCCGCGCTGGGCGTTCCCATCCAATACGCGATCGCGGCCAGCATGGTCGCGATCATCGCGACGTCCTCGGCCTCCGCGGCGTCCTATGTCCGCCACCGGCTTTCCAATGTCCGCGCGGCCTTTTACCTTGAGATGTTCACCATCACCGGGGCCATCGTCGGCGCGACGATCACGACCTTGATCGAGCCGAGGCTGCTCTACTTTTTCTTCGCCGCCTTCCTGACGACCTCCTTCTTCGGGATTCACCGCCACTCCGGAGACTCTCCTGCGGACGCGAACATGGTCCAAGACCGCGCCGCGCGCTGGCTGGGCCTCGAGGGGAGCTATTACGACGAGGCTCTCGGCCGGGAAGTCCCGTACAAAATGACGAGGCCCTTGCTGGGCGGAGCCGGCATGTTCATCGCGGGGCTCGCCGCCGGAATGCTCGGGATCGGCGCCGGGGCGTTCAAGGTGTCCGTCCATGAGGTCGTCCTGCGCATGCCCTCCAAGGTTTCAAGCGCCACGAGCAATTTCATCATCGGGATGACCGCTCTGGCGGGAGCCAGCGTTTATTTCGCGTCCGGATATCTCTATTTGAGCCTGGCGGCTCCCATCGCCCTGGGAAGCTCGATCGGCGCCGCCGTGGGGGGGCGCCTTCTCAATCGCATGCACCATCGCACGCTGCGATTCCTATTCCTGGCCATCTTGGTCTACTTGATCGTCCAGATGGTCTATACCGGTCTGCGCGCGCCATGAGCGAGGAAAAGCTCGAGGAAGTCATCAGCTGGATCCTGATGGGCGGCGTCGTTCTCAGCGGCATTCTCGAGGCCTGGGGAATTTTCCTGTACCGCCAGACGACGGGGAGCCTGGCGCTTGCCTACACGCCGGCCTGGAAGCTCTCGGGCGACAGTTTTTTCGCCTACCTCCTGCGGCTGGCCCGCGACCTGGGAAGCGGGAAGGATCACGTCTCGATGATGGCGCTCGGCATCGCCGTCCTCATGATGACGCCGTACCTGCGCGTCGTCGCGGCGGCGATTTATTACGCCTTGAGGCGCGACGGCCGGTACCTGGCGATCACGCTGTTCGTCCTGGGAGTCCTGACCTGGAGCCTGGCGGCCCACTGACCGCCGTCATTGCCGTTTCAGGCTTTCAAGAATGAGGTTGCCGCCCTCCATGCGGACGGCGAAATGCTTGAGGAAGGACATGCCAAGCAGGCCGTCGAAGCCGTCGCCGTGGGCCGAAAGAACCAGGGTTTCCGCGTCCCGCACCGTCGAGCGACCGACCGCGATCGAGCGCAGGCGGATCCGCTTGCCCCGCACGCTCCTCCCATCGGCGACGGTCGTCACTGCCTCGCCCAGCATGTCAGCCGGCTTAAGCCGTAAGGCGGCGGACGTCTCGGCATACAGAACGATGTCGAAGGCCCCGGTGTCTACGATGAGCCTGGCCGGAACTCTGCCGTTGAGCAGCGCCTCGACGACGAGGTTGCCTCCGGCGGTCCTGCTCGCGGCCGCCACGGCGTCCCGCTCGAAGTCCCTGCGCCACATCCGGACTTTGGATCGGACGAAGCGGTCATAACGGGCCTCCTGGCCGGTCCTCCGGCCCCGCCGCCGATGTCCTTGCCCGCGCAAGTAATCCTGCAGCCGGCCGTAGGCGTTGATGTAGCGAAAAATGGCGGCGCCGGCGGTCTTCTCGCTGTTTTGATCCTCTTCCACGCGCAGGGCGTCGCTGCGCAGAGCGCCGCGTACGGCGTTCAATCGCCCCACGAATTCGTTGTAGCCCGCCGGGTCCGCGGACGGGCTGAGGTTGGCGAGGTCGGCGGACATCGCCGCGTCGCGCTCCTTGAGGCTCTCGATCTCCGAATGAAGGGAGGCGATCTCCTCTTCGAGGCTCTTCCGGCGAGCCTTCGCGTCCAAGGCCGCGTCGCGGGCGTTAAGGGCCGCCGAGAAAAGCCGATGAAGCTTGATGGCCCGCTTCGGGACGAGCAGCCCCGACTCGAACTTCCGGTCCTCGATGGTACGGTCGAGGCGGCCGCGGCTTTTGGCGCTTGATCGGCGGATGCGCAGGATTTCCGAACGGTCGAACGTGACGGTCCCGTAGCCGATGTTGACAACGACCCGGGCGCGGCTCTCGGACTGGACGGTCCCGTCGAGGGTCTTGCCGCTTTTGAGGTAGACCGTGTCGGCCAAGACTCCGCCGACCGTTGGCGGGAAAAGGGCTAGGAAGACGGCGAGCCGCAACGGCAAGAGAGAAGGCGGAGCGTCACCGGCCGATCGTCTTTTTCATGCCGGCCTTGGCGGCGCGGTGATTGGCGAGGGCCGACCAGGGAAGCTTGGTGTTGTCGTTGTAGCTTGCCCCGTTGAGTTTGGTCGCGTCGATTTTAGCGCCGCTCATATTCGCACCGTTCAAGTTCGCTCCGGCCAGGTTGACTCCCGTGAGATCGGTGTGGCGAAGATCGGCTCCCCGCAGGTCGGCTCCGCTGAAATCACTGCCGTTGAGGGAAAAATTCCTGAAGTCGGCGCCCCTGAGGTTGGCTCCCGAAAGATGGCCCATGGCCATCATATAGCCGTCGCCCCCCAGCCGGCCGTCGTTTTTAATGGCGAGGCTGGGATCTTTGTGGAAGTCGACGCATTCCCCGCTCGATCCTTCCTCGACCGCCGCCAGGGTGGAGCGATTGCGCCCCTTTTTAAAATTCTTATCCTCGCAGACGTAGCGGGAGAAGGTGGCGTCGTAGGTCAGCGCAAAGCGCGCGGACGTAGGGGAAGGAGACTTCTTGGCGCGGACGCCCCTGGGTGCGGCCGAGATGCTTGCGGGCGGCGCTTGGATGGCCTTCTGGAGGCTGCTTATTTGCGACGAGAACGCGGCGTCGTCGGCGGCGCCCGGAGCGGCGGCCGCTGTCCTGCCGATGATCGCCGCCGCCAGGATCAGGCCGGAGCCGCGGCACGTCTTGCTGAGTGGGGTCATATTCGTTTTCCTCCTTACCTGGAACGGGAGATTAGCCCCCAAGAGATGCCTTGTCAAGGACTTTCCGACCGGCCCGCTGGAAAAAAATTTGGCAAAAAGAAACCGCCCTTTCCCTAAAACTGGAGAAAGGGCGGCTCTTTTACGTGCCGAGAGCTTGCGTTAAAAGCTCAATGCCGGCGCGAGACTACCAGCGGCGCTCGCCGCCTCGTCCGCCGCCGCCTCGTCCGCCCCCGCCACGCCCGCCGTAGCCTCCTCCACCGCCTCCTCCTCCGTGCTCCCCGCGTTCTTCCATCGGCCGGGCTTCGCTGACGGTGATCCGGCGCGATCCCATCTCGCTGCCGTTCAACTTTTGGATGGCGGCTTGCGCCTCCTCGTCCGACGACATCTCGACGAAGCCGAAGCCGCGGGATCGCCCGGTGTAGCGATCCGAGATGACTTTCACGTTGACGACAGAACCACAGGCGCCGAAATGAGACTTGACCTGATCCTCCGTAGCTTCAAACGGCAACCCCCCGACGTAGAGCCTCTTGCCCATCATCGTCTCCTTGCCCGTCCCGCGGCGCATCGAGCATCGCAGGGCCCGATCATCCGGCGGTAAAACTTCCCGCGCGCGGGGCCGCAAGCGCCCCCGTCGAGCATAAGGCTTGACAATTATGACATATTTTCAGCATAAAAAAACGCTTCTTTTATGCTTTCCGTTTCCCCCGCGCCGGCCGGGGTGGGGAGGACCCGGATGGGGCGCAGTCCCGGGAGGAGGGGACCGTCGGCCATGCGCACGGTCAAGAACTCGTCGGTCAAGGCTTCCCGGCCGCCATCGAGGGCGACCCCCGTGCGGATTTTTCCGGCCCATTGCTCCGCGAAGGCGGCGCGGAGCCTCCCATCGAGCGCCCGCAAACGGCGGCCGCGCTCCGCCGCGGCTTCCTCCGGCGCCTGGCCCCGGAGAGACGCGGCATCCGTGCCGGGCCTGGGCGAGTATCGGAAGACATGCAATCCGGAAAATGCAATCTCTTCGATCAATCGCGCGGTTTTTCCGAAATCCTCCGCGCTTTCTCCGGGGAACCCCGCCATGACGTCCGTGAAAAGCCCGGGATGGGGGATGGCCCGCTTGAGAGCGGAAATCCTGCGGCGGTAGAAATCGGCCGAATACCAGCGCCGCATGGGCTGGAGCACCCGGTCGGAGCCCGACTGGAGGGGGACGTGAAGCGAGGGGCAAATCCGGCCGTCGGAGCCGGCCATGAGGGCGATGAGACGGTCCGTGACGTCGGTGATCTCGAGCGAGGAGAGCCGGATGCGGAAGCGTCCTTCAAGGCCGATCACGCGCTCGAGGAGCCCGACGAAATCAACCCGCTTGCCGTCTTCCGCGGAGAGATAACGGCCGAGCCGGATGCCGCAGAGGACGATCTCGGAAAAGCCGCCGGCGACGAGCCGGTTGATCTCGGCGATAAGCTCGGCGACGGGGCGGGACTTGAGCCCGGGGCGTACGGCGGGGATGATGCAGTAGGAGCAGTTCATGTCGCAGCCGTCCTGGATCTTGACAAAAGCGCGGCTGTGGCCGCGAAAGGCCGCGATCCCGCCCCGTTCCGGCGTCACGCGGCAGCCGATCAGGGAGGGGATATCGTCCTTGCGCGCATTATCCACGATCTCCGCGTGGGGCGAGAT
>DAHVWT010000091.1 GCA_027327915.1 Elusimicrobiota bacterium | reverse complement strand
ACTTTGCGCGTTCTACCCCGTCGGGGCTCCTCAAGGGCCTGCCTTGGCGTCCTGCGCCGAAACCGCTGCGTCCTGCTGACGGCCGACATGAGCTTCGACGCCAAGGCTCCCCGCCACCCTTTCTTCGGATATGCCGTTTCCTCCCCAAGGAACGTCGTCAGGCTCTCCGCCCTCGCCGGATCGCCGATCCTTCCCGTCTGCGCCGTGCGGCGCGGCGGCCGGTGGTCATTTGAATACCGCGTCGAAATCGACCCCAGAAGCGCCGGGCGCGACGCGATGGAGGAAGCTCTTCTCCGGTCCATGGAAAGCTTCGTCGCCGCGGATCCCTCCCAGTGGCTCCTGCTCCACGACGCTTGGCGCTAAAATTTTCCTAAAAGGCTCGTCACGATCGTCCCGACAAGGCCTACGGCGCCCAGGATCAGGCCGGCGACGGCTCCCGGCCCTCCGAGAAAGACCCCGCCCGCCCCGGCGATCAGCATACCGCCCAGGGCGCCGTCGATCCAGGCTCTCTCGGGCAGGGCGCCCATGCCGTGGGCTTGAATGCCGAGAGCGATCGCCCAGGCTCCCAGAGCCGCGGCGCCCGTCGCGAGAACGTAGGCGGCCATGAGGAGGGGCCAGCCGTAGGGACCGAGCATTTCCCCCGCGAGCGCGAGAACGGATGCCGCGATCAAAAGCCCTTCCCCGATGCCCACCACCAAGATCGCTTTATCCAAGAGAGGCTGCCATGGGGACCCTGGAAGAGGATTGGAGGAGGAAGGAATCGGCTCCTTGCATTGCGAGAGATTGGAATCGGAGCAGGCGGCCAGACCGCCGCCCGAGCCCGATCCGTTCCGCGACATGCCTCCTCCGGAAACCGAAGCGGCTCCGGGAGAGACGGCGGGCGCGCCTTGCGGACCGTTGACGACGGTTCCCGCTCCCGGGCCGTCGCCTCCTCCCGTCGCGGCGAAGCCCTCGCCCGCGACTCCCGCGGCTTGAGCCGGATTGTCGAACTGGGCCTGTCCCTCGACCGCGGCGGTTTCGTTCTCACCCGCCCGCTGCATGGAGGCGTTAAGAGACGAGGCGCTTCGCAGCTGCCCCAAGGCTTCGGACCGGCCGTTGACCAATCCCCCCATCTGAAACGCGTCGAGCCTCCCGGGCGCCGCCGCTTGCGCCAACGTCGGATCTCCATGGCGGCCGGGATTCACATCCCCCGAGACGAAACCCTGGAGCGCGTTCGTCGGCCCCGCGTTCGGCGCGAAGAAGCCTCCGGGGGGCGAACTCAATGCGCGGCCGCCGGCGTCGCCGCCCACGATAGGCGAGGAGCTGATGCCGGCTTTCAATAACACCCCGCCCCCGCCCTTTCCTCCCCCCTCGAGGGAGAGGGTTGGGGAGAGCCTCAAAGCCGTTTCAGCACTCGAACCGGCTCCGGCGGTTTGCCGCGCCGCGAGACCCGACGTCGGCATGGTTTGGCCGCGAGGCGAATTCGCGCCTTCGATCTTGGAAAGGCCGCTCGAAGCATACGGCAGGGAACTCGGGGCTTCGCTTGGAATAGGAGGGACGGGGCCGATCGGCCCGAGACGCAGCGCCTGGACGATGAAATCCGGACGCCAGCGGCCCGAGGCCAGAAGGCCGAGAACGGCGACGGCCAGCGCGGCGAGCGCGGTTTTCCCGATCAATCCCCCGCCGGCGCGCGCCAAGCCCCCTCCCAGCCGCGCCGGCTCCGATCGCACGGCCAACCGGGTTCCAGCCTCGGACAGCTCGACGGCCCCGCCCGAGGCTTGCGTGTCCGCGGAGGCCTCGGCAGCTCCCCCAATCTCCGCTTCAACGGAAGAAGCCGGGCCGCCTGGTCCGGCTTCCGGTTCCACGTTCCCTAGAAGCCGACGCGCGGCCTCGCGCCAGCGCCAGAAGAAACCACCCCTCGGACGATTTTCTTCCGGTATTTTTTTAGGGATAGGAGGATTGGCCCCGGAGCTTGCTCGGGGGTTGATTTCCGGCGGCTTAAGCCGCCGGCCGCGCTGGCGGTTTTTGAGGCTCAAACGTCAACCGTTGATGCTACTGGGTCATCGAGACGCCGATCGCCGCAATGGCGTTGATAAGTCCTATCGCGGCGCCGATATAGCCGAAGGGGCCGCCAAGCGCGGCCAGCCATGCCCCCGCGATTAAGGAGGCGCCCATGGCCATGACAGCGTAGGCCGTATCCGGGTTCGTCCCGCTATTGAGCATCTGCGCGCCCAGGGCGATGACCGTGACTCCGGCTATCGTTACCAGGGCCGCTCCGGCGATAGCCAAGGCAGGCCCTGTTCCCGGCAGCCTCGCCAAAACCGCGATCGCGACGAGGGCCATGCCCGCGGCGGCGGCGATGAGGAGGGACTTTGACATCAAGGGCGCGTCCGGATTGGACGCCGGCTGGGGGTTATTCGCCGGCGTGCTTTGGCCGCAGCTGCCGAGATTCCCCGAGGTGCATTGGCCCAGGCCCGAGCCGCCTCCGACGGGCGCTCCGCCGCCGGAGCCCGCGCCGCCCGCCGCCGCGCCGCCGGGGCCTCCGTTGATCACGGAGCTGGCCCCGTAGCCGTCCCCGGCGCCCGTCACCTGGGCTCCGCCTCCGGCGCCTTGGGATCCGGCGGGGTTGTCGAAGACCTGCTGGCCCATCATGGCGCTCGATTCATTGGCCCCCTGCATCACATGATTGCCGACCGATCCGGCGGTGCGGAGCTGGCCCAGGGCCATAAGCCCCGTGGCGACTTGGCCGCCGCCGGGAGTGGCGATCGCGCCCGGAGCGACGGGCACCGCCTGAGCCAGGCTCGAATCGTGGCTGGCTTGAGGCGCCGCATGGCCGCCGAAGGCCTGAAGCTGGTTCGAGCTTGCCGGGGGAGCGAACATCCCTCCCGGCGGAGCGCTCATCCCGGGCGCGGCCCCATTCTCCGAGGCCGCCCCCAGCACGGGAACGCCGCCCGGCAAGACCCGGGGAGGATGGAGTCCCGCGGCCGACAAGGGGGCGTTTTTCCCGGAGGGCCGCGATCCGGCTTGGCCCGCGGCGACGGAGCCGTTCCATCCTTTCGGGAGCCGCGAGGCGTAGGCCAAGGAATTGGGCGCGGCGACGGGAATCGGCCGAAGGAAGCCAGGGGCGGCCATATGCAAAAGCGAGTGAATCTGCCGCGGCGTCGACAGGAGCGCCGCCACGGCGCCTCCGACGAAGGCCAAGCCGATGCCTCCCAGGACGATTTTTCCCAGGACCGCCGTGGAGGGAACCCACGCCGACATGCTCGAGACGGCGGAGGACGCGGCCTGAGCCGCGACCCGCGCGACGCTCGCCGCGGATTCGGCGCCCGCCGAGAAGACGGACCGGGAAGCGGCCGCGGCCGCCTCGGCTCCCGTGCTCGTCTGCGCGCCTTGGAGCAGTCCCTGCCCCGCGCGGCCGAACCACCACCAGCCCCCTCCCTTGCGCTTCTTTTTCTCCTTCCTTTTGAAGTCAGGAAGCTCGAAGGATGGGGCCCGAGCGGTCTCGGCCGGCGCGAGAGCCGACTTCGAAGCATCCTTTTTTTTCTTGATGAACTTTAGGCTCATGACGTCACCCGGCAAACGTGCCGGTGTAACTTATTCCGGGCGACGTGGAAATCATCTGACCGACGGATGAGGTCGATGTCCATTGGCCGCCGGAGATGCTTGTGGATGTCCAGCTCGAACTAGAGAACGCTTTTTGCGCCTCGGTCATCAATTGACTCGATGCCGTAGCGCGTGCCGCCTGCGTCGCCATGGCGGAGACGACAGCATACGCCGCCGTAATGCCCCCCGTCACCGTGAATATGAGCCCGCTCCAAAAATTGCCCGTCGCCATCAGATAGCCGCCGATGCCCGCGAGCGCGGCGCCCATGACGGCCGCCGCAATTTGGAGCCCCAACTTAACTGCTGGGACCTTCACAACCGAGGCAATCATCAAGAGAAGGCCCGAGGCGAGCATGAGACCGGTGGCGATATCCTCCAAGGTCTGCGTCATTTGGCTTATGCCTTTGCCTGGATTTCCGGCGGGGGGAAGCGTCGGGGCCGGAGACAACCCGCCGCCCCCGCCGCTCAATGGAGCGCCGGGCGCTCCGCCGGGGCTTGACCATGTCGTTCCCGCCGGCTGCGCGCCTGGATTGGAATTGCCGTCCCCGGCGCCGCCCAATGCGACGCCCCCGGCGACGGTGCTCGGATGCGAGGCGGGGTTGTCGAAGGCCGCGCTCGCGTTTCCCGCCGCGGCCTCCTGGGTCCCTGATTTCGTGGCCGCCCCCGAATAGGTGTTGGCGCCGCCCAACTGGTCGAAAGCGTTCCGGCCCATGGCGCCGCCCACGGGGCCGATCCCTTGCTGCTGCGGGGCCACGCCGCCGACAAGCGCGGCCAGCGAGTGGGATGCCGGACCGTCGGAGGCAACGCCCGCCGAGCCGTGTTGTTGGGAGCTTGGACCGCCGGCATGGGCGTTCGAGACCGCCGATTGCCCGCCTGGAAGCTGGTTTAAATGAGGGATGGCGACGCCGTAGGCCGTCCCTCCCGAGGAGGAGGCGGCGCCCGCCGCCGCGCCTTCCGGAGCGGGCGCCACGCGCCTCGTGGCGGCTGCGGCGGCATCCGGGGCCGACGCGTTCGCGGCGGGTGGCACCGCGGGGCTGCTGCCCAGGCCCAGGGAATTGATCGCCTGGTTGGTGGTGGGAAGTCGGGACAAGTCGCCTTTATAAGGAGCGGGCTTCATGAAAAGCG
>DAHVWT010000090.1 GCA_027327915.1 Elusimicrobiota bacterium | reverse complement strand
CGAGCGCTTCGGCCCCTGGACCCAGCATGCGGCGAGCCTGATCTTCTTTGTGACGCGTTTCATGGCCTCCGGTGTGCGGCTCATGGCGGCGGCCGTGGCGGTGAGCGTTTTTCTCGGCTTTCCCTTGCCGCCGGTTCTCATGGTGATGGTCGTCGCGAGCCTTCTTTATACGGCCTGGGGAGGCGTGCGTGCGGTCGTCTGGGCGAATGTCTTGCAGGGGAGCGTCTTCGTCGGCGCGGGCGTGGCGAGTCTCGCTTTTCTCATCTCCCATATACCGGGCGGGACGGGGACGATCCTAAGCCTGGGCAAAAGCGCGGGGCGCCTCGAACTGTTCCGGCTGGGACCGACATGGGGTTCCCCCGGATTTCTCAAGAGGTTTTTTCTCGATCCCAACATCCTTTGGATTGCGGTCATTAATGGCTTCATAGGCTCCCTCGCCGCCTTCGGGACGGATCACGAGATGATGCAAAAGCTCCTCACGGTCGAGACGAGGGCGAAGAGCCAGAAGACCATGCTCGCGGCGACGGCGGGGAGCTTCGCGGTGCTCGTGCTCTTTTTGTCGATCGGCACGGCGCTTTTCGCCTTTTATCAGGAGCATCGGGCGCTGGCCCTGCCGGCGCGGCTTGACGCCATCTACCCGCATTTTGCGAAAGCCGTGATGCCGGGGCCGCTGCGGGCGCTTGTCTTAAGCGCGATTCTGCTCGTTTCCTTCGACCTGCCGCTCTCTTCTTTGAGCGCGGTTTTCGTCAACGATCTCTACCGTCCGCTCGGGAACGGCGAGGCGACGGAGGAGCATTATATGCGGGTGTCCCGCGCCGCCGTCATCGTGTCCGCGGGACTGCTCGCGGCCCTGGCCTATGGCTTCAGCTTTTTCGACCGGATGTTGTGGCTCGCCTTCAAGATCACGGGCGTGACGCTGGGTTCCCTCTTGGGAGTCTATCTCTTGGGATTTTTGACGCAGCGCCGCGGAGACCGCGCCAACGCCGCCGCCATGGGCCTGATGGCGACGGCGAATGCCTGTATCCTTTATGCCCTCGAGCGTTCCGGGCTTCCACTCGGTTGGAGCTGGCTTGTCGTGATTGGGACCCTCGGGACGTTCGGGCTCGCCTGGGCGCTTTCGCCGTGGCTCGACGGCCCTTAGTTCCGTCTAGTAGAGAAGAAAAGTTTTCCTTGTTTTCGCGAAGGATCCGGCGTCGAAGAGCCTTTGGAATTCGCTGAGGCCGGCGCCGCGCTCATAGAGCTTGCGGAATCGCGATGTTCCGACCATCCTGCGGGTCTCGTCCCATCGGAAGGCGAAGTCCTTGGCATGGACGTCGCGCAGCGCCAGAGCGACGGCGAGAAAGGTATTCAAGGGATCGAAGTCTCTCCAGTTGGTGATCCTCATGGCGAGCCCGCGGCAAGGCCGGCCTTTGTAGGGGTTCTCGGCCGGGACGTCATCCTGAGAAACGAACACGACGCCGCGCGGGCCCCATTGCGACAAGGCGCGAAGGAGGCGCCGGGTGTCGAGCCAGGGTGCGCCGATCCATTGGAAAGGCTTCGTCCCGCCGCGTCCGACAGCCAAGTTCGAGGATTCGAATATGCCGATGCCGACATAAAAGCGCGCGGCGTGGAAATCGGGAAGATTCGGCGAGGGCGGGGTCCAGGACAGTCCCGTCGCGCCGTAACTCATCCGCCTGGACCAGCCTTTCATCTTGATGACGTGGAGGCCCGGGTGGCGGATCGCACGATTATAAAGTCGCGCGATCTCTCCGGCCGTCATGCCATGCCTGATGGGCACCGCGTAGAAGGCGGTGGGCCTGCGCTCGGCCAGCAGCGACGGCGAGGGCAGGGGGCCGCCCATGATCATTCCACCGAGAGGATTGGGCCTGTCGAGGACGTAGAACTCGGCGCCGGCTTTCTTCGCGGCTTCCAGGGCAAGACCCATTGTCGTTAGATAGGTGTAAAAGCGTGCGCCGACGTCCTGCACGTCGAAGACGAGCGCGTCGAGTCCCCGTAGCTGATCGGCACGAGGGGCGACCGGGCCGTCCTTGTAAAGGGAGACCACGGGTAACGTCTTGCTGCCCATGACGACGGCGCTTGATGAAATGGGGCCGAATTCCGTCAATCCCTTGAGCCCGTGCTCGGGCACGAAGATCGTCTTGATCTCAAGCCGATTCGACGAGGCGAAAACCTCGATCGTGCTCCGGCCCGCGTGGTCGCGCCCCGTCTGGTTCGTGATGAGCCCCACGCGTTTGCCGACCAGCGCCTTGAAATCCGTGGCTTCGAGGATGTCGATGCCGGTTTGAACCGCGGCTGAGGCGGAAAGGGCTACCGTTGCGACGAGACACGCGGCCGACGCGAAGGATTGAAGCCGGCCCATGGGGCGTATTATATCCGATGGCGGCGCCGAGGCGCTCTCTACCGCGCCTGCGCCTTGCCTCAAAATGCGGCGGAAAATGTTACGATAGCCGCACTTGATCATAGGGGGGAATGATGAAAGGAAACGCGAAGATCATCGAGGCGCTCAACGCGGGGCTGACAATCGAGCTGACGGCCATCAATCAGTATTTCATCCAAGCGAAGATGTGCGCCAATTGGGGCTATCATAAGCTCGCCAAGAAGCATTACGAGGAGTCGATGGGCGAGATGAAGCACGCCGAGGCCTTGATCGAGAGAATTCTGTTTCTGGAAGGCATCCCCAATATCGGACGCTATGGCGTCATCCGCGTCGGCGCCGACGTCAAGGAGCAGTTGGCCAGCGATCTCAAGCTCGAGATGCAGGGTGTGGCGGCCTACAACGAAGGCATCGGTCTCGCCGGCGAGGTTGGAGACGGGGCTTCGAGGGAGCTCATGAAAAACATCCTCGTCAAGTCCGAGGAACACGTCGACTGGCTGGAGACCCAGATCCACCTCATCAAGTCCGTAGGGCTTCCTAATTACCTCGCCGAGCAGATGGGCGCGGCTCAATCAACGTAGCGGCGGCTGGGCTGCTTCCTTTTCTTCCTGACGGACCCTGATCAGGCACTCCTCGAGGAGCGGCCTGCAGGCCGTGCAGCCGTCGCCGGCGCCGGTCTTTTTCTTGATGGCCTTGAGGGATCGCGCTCCCGACCTGATGGCGGTCTGGACTTCGGCCTCGCTGATCTTGAAGCAGAGGCAGATGAGGGGCGTTAGGGGGGAGTGGGAGGGCATGCCGCTCTTGTTGAAATCCTATTTCAATTAAATCATATCGCCCCTCTGAGGGTCCAGAGAAAACGGATATCGGAGCCTCCTGCGGCTAATCGAGCCTTTCGCGGATGCGGGTCGCGCGCAACTCGTCGCGTTCGGCGGGAGAGAGTTCGCGATTCTCGCGCATCTCAATGTGTGCCGGCTGCGTCTGCACGAGAAGCATGTTGACTTCGGCGAGCGAGCCGGGGAGACCCGGAAGCTCCGATACGAGGCCCAGACGCAGAAGCGATAGGTGCCGACAGGCCTCCTCGAACGAGACAAGCCGCGCGTTGGTGAGAATGCCCGCGGCACGAAAGACGGAGTCCTCGGTTCGGCGCTTGCTTTCGGGCCTCGAAAGGAGATCGGTTCGGGTTTTATTCTCCGCCAAGGCGATGCGGCGAGCGCTTTCGCTGACGGCGGCCAATAACTCACCCTCCGTCCGGCCGAAGCCCCCGGCGTTAGCGATCTGGTAGAGGTCGCCCATCACTTTCGTGCCTTCGCCGTAGAGGCCGCGGGCGTTGAGGCCCAGGCGGGGGAGTCGGGCGAGGAGGGCGTTGATGGAGCCCGAGTGGGTGAGCGCGGGGAGATGCAGGAGGCACGAGGCCCTAAGTCCTGTCCCAAGGTTGGTGGGGCAGGCCGTGAGATACCCAAAATCCTCGCGGTAGGCGAATCGCAATCGCCGCGAGAGAACGGTCGCCGCGGCGGCCGCCGCGCCGTAAGCCTCGTGTAAAGAGAGCCCCGGAGCCAGGGCCGAGATCCGCAGGTGGTCCTCCTCGTTGACCATGAGGCTCAGGGTCTCGCCGGTCCCGATGACGACCCCTCTCGCGGCCGGGTGAGCCTCCAGATCCGGGCTGATCAGGTGCCTTTCGACAAGAAATCGCCGGTCCGTTCCGTCAAGATCGGATAGGCGCAGCTTCGCCGCTCCCTTGAGATCGTCCGAAGCCGCGAAAGCTTCGTCCAGCACGGACTTGAGGTCCTGGGGAGAGAGGCGCCCGGGGAATGGCTTGTCCTCGAGGTTGCGCGCAAGCCGGGCGCGCGAGCAGAGAACGGCGCCGTGTTCCGAGCCCTTGGGCCTCGTCCAGCCGATGCTCAGTTTCTCCATCGCGTGCAGCTGCATGGTTTAGGCCGCCAAGACGAGGATATCCGCCTTCAGCTTCCCCGGTGCCGAACCGCGCCGTGATGGATGCGCGCGAGGATCCTCTGCAGGGCGGGTTTGAACGAGGTGTAGCATGTCGGACAGCCGAGAAAGCCCGTTTTTCGAAATTCCGAGTAGAAGAGACCGCAGCCGGAACAGCGTGGGGCGCCCTCCCCGCGCGCTTCCTTCGGAATCGTCGAGAGGCCGGGCAGGAAGAGCTCCTCCGGGCCGGCGGCCACGCCCGCCGCCTCGGCGCAGGCGGCGCAGAGAGATGCCTCGCGGACTTGGTTGTTGACGATCTCCTGGATGAAGACCGCGGCCTGGTTTTTTCCGCAAGAGGCGCAGAGCATTTGACGAATCTCTCGGCAATCAGCCTTCAGAGTTCAGTCAGTTCGTGGGACAGCCGACGGCTGGGCGATGAAAGCCGAACGCTTTCTCACGAGAACTGTAGTTCGATGCCGACCGGACAATGATCCGAGCCCATGACTTGAGGCTGATGGAAGGCGGCCTTAAGATTGGGGCGCAGCTTCTCGGAGACGAAAAAATAGTCGATGCGCCAGCCGACGTTGCGCTCTCGCGCCCGGGTCATCTGGTCCCACCAGGTGTATTGGCCTCCGCCAGCTTCA
>DAHVWT010000008.1 GCA_027327915.1 Elusimicrobiota bacterium | reverse complement strand
TAGTATAGGAGGCCTGGCTGGTTAATGGATGGAGAATATCTGAACAAATTGTGAATATTCTCCATGGCGGCTTGACGGAGAATCCATTATAATGGGGCGTCGCCATCATGCCCCGGATCCTCGCCGTCGACGATGACCCCAAGATTCTGGAGGCGATCGAAAAATCGCTCTCCCTCGGCCGCGCCTCCTTTTCTCTCACTCCCTGCCGGGATCCCTCGCGCGCCGTCGCGCAGGCCGTGAAGCTCAAGCCCGATCTTATTCTCCTCGACATCCGGCTCGCCGGCCAGGACGGCCGGGCGATCCTCAAGGCCCTCAAGACGAATGCCGCGACAAAACCGATTCCCGTCATCTTCCTGACGGGCCTGGCCGCCGAGGGAGACAAGGTCCTCGGCCTCAACATGGGCGCGGACGATTATGTCGCCAAGCCCTTCGGCGCGATGGAACTCGTGGCCCGCGTGGAGGCCGTCCTGCGCCGCTACGCCCCTTCCAAAGCGCCCGATGACGGCGGATCTTCCAAAAGGAGGCTTGCGGGACTTTACATGGACGCCGAGAACAAGACCGCGCGATACAACGGCCGGACGCTGCGCCTCCAGCCGCGCGAGTTCGAGATCCTCTGCCTTCTCTCCTCGAACCCGGGCCGGACGCTCGGCCGCGGCTTTCTCATCGAAAACAGCTCCGCCTACGGCATGCCCGTCTCGACTAGGAGCCTCGACACTCACATCAAAAATATCCGCAAGAAACTGGGCCCGCGCGGCGCCGCCATGATCGAGACGGTTCCCAAGACGGGCTATCGATTCAATGCCTGACCGCCGAAGCTCCTACTTCGCCTTCCAGGGCTTGTTCCTGTCGGTCCTGCTCCTGATCTTCATCTACGACGTGCCGAGACATGGGCCTGATTGGTACGAGCGCTTCGCCTCCCTCGTCTTGATCCTCGGTTCGCCGCTCGTCCTGATCCGCATCATCTCCCCGAAAGCCCTTTCCTCCTGGGGATTCCAAGCCGCCCTTTTCGTGGGAGACGCGGCGGTCGCTTCGGTCGCTCTGCAATGGGCCCAAGCCGGCGCCAATCTCTACCTGATCTACGTCCTCTTGATATTCGGGACGGCGCTTTCCAGGAGCCTCCTGCAGAGCCTTTTCATCGCGCTTGTCAGCTCGATCCTCTTTATCGCGAAGTCCTATCGCCCGGGGTTCGCCATCGCGCGGCCGACGGGATTCTGGCTCCAGTTTCTCTTCATCTGGGTCGCGGCGTCCTTGATGGCGCTCTTGTCGGCCGACGCGGAGCGCGCCCAAAGCGAGGAGCGGCGCTCCTACGAGAAGCGCCTCGTGGACGCCGAGCGGCTCTCTTCCCTGGGCCAGATGGCGGCCGAGGTCGCCCACAAGATCAAGGGCCCGCTCACGACGATCATGGTGAACGCCGAATACGCCTCCGCCAAGACACGGGCGCCCGGCCTCGCGAAGGTCCTGGGCGAGATCCGGGAAGAGGCGGCGCGTTGCGGCGAAATCCTCAAGGACGTCCTGAGCTTGGGGCGCATCGAGGAACTGGATTTGGACCCGACGGACCTCGCCCAATGCGTCCGCTCCGCCCTTCGCGCGGCCGGCCCGCAAATCAGGAAATTCCGGCTTAAAATCGAGGAGTCCGGGCTCGAGAGTTCCGCGCGCGTCGTCGGCGACAAGACCATGCTCGCGCAGGCCGTCTCCGCTCTCCTTCAAAACGCCATCGAGGCGTCGCCCCACGGAGGGATCATCCGGATCAAGCTCAACAAATCGCGCCGGCCTCTCATGAGGCGCGATGCCTGGAAGATATCCCTCCAAGACCCATTCTACCGGCTGACGATCGAGGACTCGGGAAACGGCATCGACCCGGAGCATCTCCCCAATCTCTTCAAGCCCTTCTTCACGACCAAGAAAGACGGCACCGGCCTCGGTCTTGCCGGCGCGCTTCGCATCATCCAAAAGCATCGGGGAACGATCGAGGCCGCAAGCCTCGGCCCCGGTCTGGGCGCGCGTTTCGTCGTGACCATCCCGGCGCTCGACGGGAAAGCCTCGTAGCTGCGATTATCGCGACCAGTCCGGCGTGATGCTCGATCCCGGCAGGGAGACGAGCCGATGGGGCGCCGAGCCGTCGCCATCCATCACGTAGATCTCATAGCGCCCCGAGCGATTGCCGCTAAAAACGATGAACCGCCCGTCCGCCGACCACCGGGGGTCCTCGTTGGAGCCCTCGCCGCGGGTGATTCGGCTCAATTGCCTCCCCGTGATGTCCGTGAGGAAAATGTCGATGGGGTCCTCGGAGGCTTCCCGGCCGGCGAAGGCGATCCATTCGCCCGTCGGGGCCCACGAGGGGGAATCGCACCAGTTGAGCGAGGTCAGCTTCGTGGAGCGGCGCGTCAGGAGGTCCAGAAGATAGATCTCGGGGTTGCCGGCCCGATCGCTCACGAAGGCGGCCTGGCTTCCGTCGGGAGAGAAGGTCGGCGAACTGTCCGCGCCTTCCGGATGGGTCAGCCTCTCGATCTTGCCCGACTTAAGCGACAGGAGCCAGATGCCGGGCGTGCTCCCCGAGGAGACGGTCATCAAGAGCCGCGAGCCATGCGGGGAAAAGCCCCCGGCGACATTGAGGCCCTGGAGGCCCGAGAGAAGGCTCACCCGGCCGGTCCGCAGATCCATCCGGTAAAGGTCGGGATTCTTGTTTTTGTAGCTCGTGTAAACGAGGAAGCGCCCGTCCGGCGAGAAGCGGGGAAGAAGATCGAGGGATCGGTCATGGGTGAGCCTCGTCAGTCCCGCGCCGTCGTAATCCGCGATATAGATTTCCCTATGGCCGGTCGAGTCGTTTGAGAACGCGACGCGGCTTTGGGCGATGCCGGGCTTGCCGGTCAAGGCCAGGACGACTTCGTCGGAAAGCCGATGCGCGATTTGCCGCAAGGAGGTCTTGGGGCCGTGGATCGTTTTGCCGAGTATCCGGTCGCCGTTCGCCGTCGCGACGAGCAACGCCTCCAAAGCGACGCCGGCGGCGTCCTCGTAGGCCGAACCGGCCAAGAGATACGACGCCCCCGCCTTGGCCCAGGGGCCTTCGATGGCCCTCATGTTTTTGCCGTCGTAGGCGGGTCCGCCCTGGGGCAAGTCGAAATAGCGGCTCAAAAGGAGATCGGATCGCACCACGTCCCACAGGTCATGGGCCGCGAGGCTCTCCTCCTTTCGGTCGGCTTTTTTCGCGACAAAGAAAGGAAGGCCCAGGGCGATCTTCGCGGGCCCCTTCGCCTTCGCGCCGATTTGAAAGTAGACGTTCTCCTGGGCTGAAGCGGAGACGGCGGCAATTGAGGCCATAGAGGCCAAGGCGGCACATGCGGCGAAAAGCCTGCCGCTGCTGCCGGAGCCGCGGTCGCCGCGGCGGCTGAGGATCACCGCTTGGCGGGTTTCGCCGCCAAGCGCTTCTTTTTCGCTCCAGCGGTCTTGGCGCCGGAGAGTTTCTTGAGTTCGACCGATGCCACGCGGGCCTCGGGGCTCTTCGGGAAGTCCTGGAGGATGGAATTGAGGTATTGGCGGGCCTCCGGGAGCTTGCCCGAAAGATGCGTCAGGCTCAGAGCATACATCAGCCGGGCCGAGGCCGTTAGGTCGCTTTGGGGATAGCGCTCAAGAACGAGCGCGAAGGCCTGTCCCGCCTTCTCCCATTGCCTAAGGCCGTAATAGGATTGGCCCGCCTGATAGGCCGCCGCGTCCGCCAGGGCCCCTCGAGGGAATTTCTTGAGATAATCCTCGAAGCCTTGGGCCGCGAGGATGTAATTCTTGAGCGCCAGACGGGCCTGGGCGGTCTGATAGAGGGCGCTGGGCGTGGTGGTTTCGGCGAGGAGTTTCTTTTCAAGCGATTTTTGCTCCTCGGCCATGGCTTTCGCCTCCTCGGCGCTCAAAGCGGAGCCGATGGAGGCTACGTTCTTGGCCACGGAAACCGACATGTCGTCGAGCTTGGCCGAAAGATCCTTCATGGTCTTCTGGGTCTCCTGCACCGCATCGGTATAAGAGCCCAGATCGTGGCGCAAGTCCTGAATCTGCGACGCGAGATCGGCTTGGTTGGCCTGCAGAGACGACATCGTCTTGCTCAACGACTCGATCTCGCGCTTTAAGGAGTCGGTCTGATTTTCAAGGTCGAAGACGTCCGACTGGGTCGCGAGACAGCCGCTCATGAGCCCCGCGCAGGCCAGGGCGATGCCGAGATAAACGGGCCGCTGATGGCCTCTCATTCTCTCCCGATGAGAGAAGTTGCCTATTGGCCGGCCGGCGGCGTCGATTCCGGCGCCTCGCTCGCGGGCGCTGGGGCGCTCTCCTCGGTCACCGCGCGGCGGCATCGGGCGTAGCAGGGCTTCGTCTTCTCGGCGCAGGCCAGGTTTTCCTTCCCGTAGGAGATTGTCGCGAGGGAGTCGGCGGAAACGCCGAGGTTGATGTAATAGTCGCGCACGGCCTTGGCCCGGCGCTGGCCTAGGGCCAGGTTGTATTCCTCGGTGCCGCGGGGGTCGCAGTAGCCCGCGATGCGGAACTTGCTTTGATCGTGAGCCTTGAGGTAGGAGGCATTCGCCTTGAGAATAGCCCGGGCCTCGCTCGACAAGTTGGACTTATCATAGGCGAAATGGATGGTCTTGAGCTTGGGGACGACCGCGAAATCCGTCATGCGCAAGCTCGCCTCGGTCAGGTTCTGCTGAACGGGGGGCGTCGAGACCGCGACGGGGGCGGGGGGAGGCGGCGGCGTCTGGGTCTGCACTTGCTTGATATGGGGTTTGGAGCAGGCAGAAATCGCCCACAAGGCCGCAACAGAACCCATGGCCAGGACTTCGAGCTTCCTTTGTAATTTCATTCTTGCTCTCTCCTTAATTATTAGCAGCTAGTGAGTATTTCTTTTTTAAATAGCTTCTAGGACGCTTTGATGACATTATAAGCCTCGGAATGTTAGCACATTTTTTGCGCCGAGGAGATATTTTAGCGAATCCCCGCAAGGAAACGATTCTCGTCTTTCTGATACAATGCGCCCGTGACCAAGCGGAGGCGATCGGCCGAACGGACGATCTTGCCGGAGATGCGTCGTGTCCTATCCCTGGAAGCCCGCGCCATCGGCTTGGCGGCGAAGTCCCTGGATCAATCCTTCGCGACGGCCGTCTCCTGGCTTCAGCGTTGCCGGGGGAAAATCGTCGCGACCGGCGTGGGCAAATCGGGACATGTGGCGGAAAAGATCGCGGCGACTTTCTCCTCGACCGGGACCCCCGCGGTCTATCTGGACCCTCTTCACGCCCTTCACGGCGGCTTGGGCCTCGTCGGGAAGGGCGACATCGTCCTCCTCCTTGGAAAATCCGGAGAATCTGCGGAGATCAACTCTCTCCTTCCGCGTCTGCGCTCGATCGGCGCCCGCCTCATCGCCATGACCTCCAACCCCCATTCGACGCTCGCCAAGGGCGCCCACCTCGTCCTTCATCTTCCGGTCGCCGAGGAAGCATGCCCCTTGAACCTCGCGCCCACCACGAGCACCACCCTGGCGCTCGCCGCCGGGGATGCGATGGCCGTAGCGCTCATGAAGCTCAAGGGCTTCAAGGCCGAACACTTCGCGCGCAACCACCCCGGGGGCCGGCTCGGACGACGGCTCACTCTCGCCGTGGCGGACGTCATGCGCTCGGGGGAGGACAACCCCGTCGCCCGCGCCTCCGCCACCATGGCGGAACTTCTCGACGCCATCACTCGCGGCCGCGCGGGCGCGGTCTCGATCGTCGACGGGAAGGGGAAGCTGCGCGGGCTCGTGACGGACTTCGACGTGCGCCAGGCGCTATTGCGCGAGGGGAAAGACGCCCTCTCCCTCTCGGTCAAGGACGTCATGAATCGCCGCCCCGTGACGGCCCGCCCCGACATGCTGGCCGCCAAGGCCGTGCGTCTCATGGAAGACCGCCGATCGCCCCTCAACGTCTTGCCCGTTGTGGACCGGAGCGGCCGCGCCTTGGGCATGCTCCAAATCCACGATCTAAGGACGCAAGGACTCTAACTCCGATATGAAACCCATCCCTCTCTTCAATTTAAAAGCCCAGTACCAAAGCCTTCGCGCCGAAATGCGCCGGGCGGCGCTCAAAGCGATCGATTCCGGAGCCTACATTCTGGGGCCGGAGATTCGGGCCTTCGAGGAGGAGTTCGCGCGGCTCACGGGCTCGCCCTTCTGCGTCGGGGTCTCGTCGGGAACCTCGGCCCTCGAGCTCCCGCTCAAGGCGATGGGGATCGGACCCGGCGACGAGGTCGTCGTCCCCGCGTTCACCTTCGTCGCCACGGCCTCCGCCGTCTGCGCGGCGGGAGCCACGCCCCGCTTCGCGGACATCGACGCGGGAACGCTCACGGTCGGCGCCGCCGAGATCGAGGCCGCGCTCACGAAGAGGACGCGCGCCGTCATCCCCGTCCATCTCTATGGACGCAGCTCGGAAATGGGCCCGATCATGACCTTAGCGAGGAAAAAAAGGCTTGCCGTGGTGGAAGATTGCGCCCAGGCCCACCTCGCGACGTGGCGCGGCCGTCAGGTCGGCACCTTCGGCGACGCGGGCGCCTTCAGCTTCTATCCCTCCAAGAATTTGGGCGCCGTGGGGGACGCCGGCGCCATCACAACACAAAGCCGACGGATGGCAGAGCTTCTCAAGGAACTCCGGCACGCGGGCCAGCGGGAGAAGCGGCGCTATCTGTACCTTCGCGTCGGAACCAACGCCCGCTTGGACGAGATCCAGGCCGCCGTCTTGCGCGTCAAGCTCAAACGCCTGGCCGACTGGACGGCGCGGCGCCGCGAGATCGCCCGGCAATACGTTTCGGAACTCAAGGGCCTGCCGATCATCCTACCCGATCTGGGTTCGGGATCCACCCAGCACGCCTGTCATCTTTTTGTCATAAGACTGAAAGAGCGCGATCAGTTGGCCGAACATCTTAAGGCGGACGGAATCGGAACCGGCGTCTACTACCCCATCCCGCTTTCGCTCCAGCCCGCCTTCGCGGCCCTCAAATACCGCAGAGGCCAATTCCCGCGCGCGGAGGAAGCGGCCAAGACGGTGCTCGCCATCCCGATCTATGCGGAAATGACTTCCGCGGACGTCTCCCGGGTCTGCTCCCGGATTCGATCGTTTTTCAAGTAGCTTGGCGACGCCGATCCGGACCCTCTTCGTCTCGACATCGACGACGCTGGGGGGCGCCGAAAAAATTCTTTCGGCCATCGCCCTGGGGCTCGATCGCGCTCGCTTCGACATCTTGGGCGTCATCAGCCTCAAGCCCGTCGGGTTTTACGGGGAAAGGATGCGGGAGCGGGGCCTTCGAGTGGAAAGCTTGGGCGTCGGGAGATTCCCCGGACCGCGGGAAGTGCTGGATCTTTCAAGACGCCTCCGCGAAGCCAACCCCGACCTGGTCGTGGCATTCATGTACCAGGCGATCGAGCTTTCAAGGCTCGTCAAAAAGCTCCCGGGGGCGGCCTTCAAGCTCGTCAGTTCTCCCCGAGTGAGCTATCGCAGCCGCGGCATCGCCACGCTCGCCGTCGACCGAGCTCTGCGCGGGGAGGACGATCTTCTCGTCGCCGAAAGCGAGTCGAGCCGCCGCCACCTCGTCGAACGGCTTGGCTACGCCCCGGAAAAAACGGCGGCGATCCCCAACGGAGTCGACGCCGAGTTTTGGGCGCCCGACGCGAAACTGCGCCGGCGCGTCCGCGCCGATCTCGGTCTCGACGAAACGGATTTCCTCCTAGGCGCCGCCGGGAGGCTCGACAGGCAGAAAGATCACGCCACGCTCATTCGGGCGTTCGCCCAGTTATCGAGCCGAAGCGACGATCGCGCGCGCCTCGCCATCCTGGGCGAGGGGGGGGAACGACGGCGGCTTGAGGCCCTCATCGGGACGCTCGGAATCGGGGACAAAGCCCGTCTTTGGGGCGAGCAGCATGATCCGAAAGCCTTGTTTTGCGCCTTCGATGCCTTCGTCCTCCCATCCCTGTGGGAGGGGCTGCCCAACGCCCTCCTCGAGGCGATGTCCCTCGGCCTTCCCGTCATCGCCAGCCGCGTGGATGGCGTTGAAGACGTCTTGACCGACGGCCATGACGGCCTCCTCGTCACCCCGGGCGATCCGGGGGCCCTGGCCGCGGCTCTCGCGCGCGCCCGCGCGCATCCTAGTGAAGCCCATCGCTGGGGGGAGGCCGCCCGGCAGACGATCGCCTCCCGATTCAGCCTCCCCCGAATGATCTCGGCCTGGTCCGAGGCACTTTCGGGGCTTTTCTAAGACAGCAGAAAGCAGCAGAGGGCTACGGGAAGCGTTTCCCGACACTCCGATCTTTATCTTGCCTTCCGTTGCCTTTCTGAGCCTTTCGTTGCATTCTGTTCCGTTCTTGTTGAGCGATTCCAAAGTCAAATTCGCAGATTTCGCAAATTTGTCAACAGCTCCCTTGACTTTTCAAACCCCAGCCTTATACTCATAGCGCTTGTCTCACGCCCGGGCGCGAACGGGGTTGGATCAAAAATCCGGGCGACGCATTGGGACAAGACGAAAAAGGCAAACTCGCCGCGAGGCGGGGGCGCAAAGCCAAGACTCCCCGTCGGGGAGCGTCTGGTTGCCGAAACTGGGATGTCCCTGAATGCGTCCCGGCGCTTTGACGCCGGATGTCGTTTTCAGAGCCATGGCCGCCTCCCAGGCGGCCATGGCTCTGTTTTGTCCGCCCGAAAAGCCGGCGCCCGCCTCCCGCGAGCCCGGGGACGCCGAGTCTTGAAAGCGCAATACGTTCCCCTTACTTTTATCATCGCGCGCGCGAGAGGGGGGCTGGCGCCCTGCTACGGAAAGGACAACTAGTTGCGACACCTCGGGCGCCTCCTTCTCTATCTCTTTATCTTATGCGCGCCGGCGCGCGTCCCCCAGATCGCTTCCGCGGAGGAATTCTCAACCGCGACGGTTTTCTCCTCCACCGCCGAGTTCTCCACCGGCGATGACTTCTCCACTGCCGCCGTAACGTCCGCGCCCCAAGAGAATGGGGGCCCGGCTCTTATTCTCGAATCGGCGGGGCCCTTCCTGCTTCTGGACCGCCCCGATCCCCGGTATATCCTCACGCCGCCGCCGAGCTCGACGAGCACGGCGGCCTCAACCCCGACTAATTTCCTTCAGTTCGAGGAGCGGTTCAGGCCCTTCAACTACAGCCTGGAGGCCTGGACGCAGGCGCGGGAGCATCTGGAGGCGGGCCAGCAGCCGAGGGAGGCGGTCATTGAGTCGATCGAGGAGAATATCGGCATCTCAAGCGGGGTCCTCGCGGTCATCAAGCCCCCGCCGCCCGAGTTCGAGCTCCCCGACTATGGCACGAGCCTTTCCGTCATGGGCCGGAAAACGATCGGCTTCTCCTACACCGAAAAAAAATATCTCCACGCGCAAACCGTCACGGGCGCGCCCATGACCTCGACAGCCCTCAACATCACCCAGCAGCTTCAGATGCGCATGCAGGGCAAGGTCGGCCCCCGCATCTCGGTCAACGTCGACTATAACGACGCCGTAGCCCACCATGACGACGTCAACGTCATCTACAACGGCAAGCCCGGCGAGGCGGTCCAGAACGTCTCCTTTGGAGACATCGATTTGGCGCTCCCGCCCACGGAATTCCTCTCCTACGACAAGCAGCTCTTCGGCATCAGCGGCAAGGTCAAATACCACGGCTTGAGCGGCGTCTTCATCGCGAGCCGCCAAATGGGCACGAACAAGGTCAAGCAATTCATCGGCAACACCCAGTTCGTCCAGACCAACATCAGCGACATCTCCTACCTGCAAGAACAGTACTACGATCTCACCTTCGGCGCCCCCGGACGGCTCCCCATCCTCGCCGGTTCGGAGAAAGTCTACCTCGCGACTCTCCAGCCCATGGTCTTCAACACGAACAACGTCATCCTCACGGCCGAGGACCTGACATCCACCGCGGCGGTGGTCACGAGCACCTTCACGCAATTGGTCGCCGGCGTCAACTACACGATCGACTACGTTCACGGCTTCCTCAAACTCACGCAGCCGACCCAACAGGGCTACGCCATCGCCATCGACTATATCGACGCGACGGGCCACCATCTCTCGATCGAGACCTCGAGCAACCCCTACCAACTTGGCGGGGACGGCAATCCCCGCCTCATCAAGACGCCCGGCGACGTCCCGATCCCCGACGATCCCTACGGCAATCCGATATCGACCTCGACTCAATTGGGTTGGGACCGCGAGCTCAAGACGTGGTATTTCCTCGGCCAGACCCAGATCATTCCCGACAACGGCCAGGGGAACTTCTTTATCCAGGTCCTCAACCAGAACCAACAGATCATCGGCCCGAACCTGAACCCGCCCGAGGAATACCCCCAGACGATCTCGGTTGACTTCCCCGACGGGCTTTTTTATCTCCAACAGCCCTTCATGGTCCAAATCGGCACCGTGTCCGAGATGGACCCCCAAATCTACAACCAGCCCCCCATCTCGAAGTACATCATCCACGTTGAATACAGCTTCCGTTTGAAGACCTTCTTGCTCGATCCTAACATCGCGCCCATGAGCGACGTCGTGCTTCTCGACGGGCGCAGGCTGACGCGCAACGTGGACTACTTCATCGACTACACCTCGGGCTTCATCACGTTCTTCAATCCCAGCATGATCGGCCCGACCTCGGTCCTCAACATCAGCTACGAGGTCGAGCCCGGAGCCGGCATCTCCAACGTCGCCATCCTGGGCGGCGGCTTAGGCTACAAGTTCAACGACCATTTCAGCATCGGCTCGACCGTCCTCTACCAAGCCGGCAACCAATCCCCCACGGCGCCCGAAATCACGGCCATCTCGGGCAGCATCCTCGACTACGACGGCACCGTCAAGCTCCAGAACATCGACCTCCTGGGCCACTACCTCCAGTTGAAGGATCTCTCTCTCGAGGCGGCGCAGAGCCGCTACACGCCCAACTTGAACTCCGTCGCGATCGTCGACAACATGGAGGGGATCGGCCAGGACACCATCGCCAACCTCCTCTGGACCAATTGGAACATCGCCGCCAACCCCATCGTTCCCGTCGGGACGACCATCAATCCGCTCTATAACTCGAGCTACTCCGACCCCAATTGCTCGGCTTCGGGCTGCACCTTCGGCGGATTGACGGTGAATGAATCGAGCTACAACGTCACGGACCCGACGCTGCTGACGTGGGGAAACGAATACGATCCGATCCTCTCGATCAACCCTTCGGCCTCGGCGACCCCTCAGCAAACCCAGACGGTGCTCGACATCAATTACAACTTCTCCGACCCGCTCGCCTCCAACCAAGCCTCCCTCGTCTATGTCTTCTCGACGCAAGGAATCAGTTTCTCGCAGAAAACAGCTCTCAAAGTCACCATGCTTGGCGATAACTCCGGAAACACGATCAACTTCCGCCTGGGCTCGATCAGCGAGGACGCCGACGGCTCCGGCATCCTGCGCACCAACGACACGGACGGGGACGGGATCGTAAGCCCTCAGGAGGATATCGGCTGGCTCTACCAGACCCCCATCCCCGGCTTCCCCTCGAAGCGCTTCTTCCCCAACATGGGGGTCATCGAGTCCGACGACCTCAACCGCAACGGGATCCTCGATCCCGACGCCTTCGACGGCGGCAACTATGGCTACCTGGGCGACCAGGCTCCATTCGGCCAGACGGGTCTCTTCGACGAGACGGACAACTCATCGCACACCGTCATCGACTTTGGCCCTGGGGCCTCGAACACGCAGGACAGGGGCTGGCAGACCTTCCTCATCCCGCTCAACATCTCGACCGCCGATGTCACCAGTTGGAACTCGATCCATGAGGTTCGCGTCACGGTGCGCTGGAACGCCGACTGCGCGAGCAACAACAACGGAACCTGCATCGAAGGGGCCGCCCCTTCCTCCGGCACGATCAAGATCGCCAACATCGACGTCGTGGGGACTTCCTGGCAGCCGGGCCAGGCGATCGACCCCGCCACCGACGCCCCGCCCGTTGGCTTCGCGAGCATGACCGTCGTCCCGGTCAACAACGTCGACGACCCGAGCTATATCCCCATCTACAACGCCGGCGGCGTCGCGGAACAGGTCTTTGACCAGGAATACGGGAGCATCCAGAACCTCCAGCAGCAGTCGAACACCCAGAACATCCAGGAGCAGTCCCTCGCGCTGCACTACTACGATCTCAATACGGCGAGCGCCGTCGTCACGACACAGGAAATTTTCCCGGCCCCGATCGACATCAGCCAGCACCGCCAGCTCCACTTCCTGCTCTATCCGAACGCCCAGGAACAGGCGGCGGGAGGGGGGCAGTACGACTCCTGCGAAAGCAGCATGACCTTTTTCATGCGCTTCGGCGCGGCCCAGAGCTATTGGGAGGTCCAGGTGCCGCTCTCCCAGACCCCGCCGGGCTCGAATGAGACGACCGGCTGGGAGGAAGTCAACATCGAACAGATCATGAACGGCTTTGACGTGGCGAGCGGCTGGCAAGTGGGTCCAGGCTCGCCTCCCGGCACCACGGTCGACATGGTCCAAACCGACGGGATCCCGAGCCTCCAGACGGTAGGCGAAATCGTGGTCGGGCTGCGCAACACCGGAGGCAACTGCTCCACGGCCTACGGCGGGGCCACGGCCGGGACGGGCATCGTCTACGTGGACGAAATTTTCGTTTCCCAACCCGTTGTCCGCATCGGCAACGCCCACGATTATCAAGCCGATTTCGTGATCCCCGGAGTCGCCAGCTTCGGAATCAAGGACCGTTCGATCGACCAGAACTGGATGACGCCGACGACGGTGGTCACAAACCAGAACAACGAGCAGACCTCGGCCTACCTCAACATCACGAAGTTCAACTTCCTGCCCATGTCCTTCAACGTCATGCGCACGATTTCCGACATCCCCAGCGAGTACATGACCGGAACGAACAGCAACCTCGTCAATCTCCTCCAGCAGGGCACGGTCACGACGTGGAACGAGACGGCCAACGCCGCCTTCGTCTACGGGGCTCTCCCGCATCTCAACGTCAATGCGCTCCACACCAACACCCACTACGACGCCTTAAACCGCACGGATGATACCAAGACGATCAACGCCACGCTGCAGTACACGCTCGCCTCGCGGCTGCCCATCCTTCCGAAGTCCATATCGGCCAATTATTCCTACACGCGTTCTTCCGTGCAGTACGATTCGATGAGCGTGCTCGAAAGCAGCATGACCCCCGTCTACGACCAGGTGGACTTCACGCACTCGATGGGGCTCCAGATGTCCTTCGTTCCCTGGACCGGCTCGACGTTCGACCCCAACTACTCCCTCTCGACCACCTTTGAGGACCGCAACGACTGGAGCGGCGACATCGCGCCCTACGGGGTCGGGCAGAAGTACTCGGCCCAGTACCCGAAGGCCCTGACCGAGACCGCGGGGTTCACCTCGAACTGGAAGCTCAACCGTTGGCTCAACCCCCAGGTGAACTACACGGCGAACATCAACGAGAACAACCTCCTCAACGTTTCGAGCAACGCCGCCGTCATGATTTCCACCAACACGGACGGCACGATCAGCATCTCGACCAATTACTATGTCTACGGCGTCGGCCAGCTCATGACCTATACTCGAACGTCGAACGGCACCGTGGCCTTGCCGCTCGCCATCGGAGACATCTTCCGTTCCTCGAAGCTCCTGCGGTCCATGAACATCACCATGAGCTATCAGCTCAACGACGGCGAGGGATGGGAAAACCTCCCGATGTCAGGCTCGGACGAATGGGCTTTCTGGCTGAGAACCCCCATCCACACGAGCGACCCATTCGCCCAGCTGGCAAACTACAGCTTCCGCGACGATTACCTGGGGACGCTGCGCTGGGCGCCGCTCTCGGCCTACGACCTCCGCGGCCGCTGGAAAGCCTTGAAGACCTTCTCTTTCCTGGACAACTATGTTTATTCCGTCAACCGGACGGGAAGCTACGACACCGCGGGAGAAAGCATCTCCCAGACCCTTCCCGACGTGACGGCGAACTTATCGGACATCCAGGATCTCCTCGGCATCAGCCGATGGTTTGGACAGACGACAACCAACGTGCGTTATCAGGCCCACCAGAACACGACGGTGGGATCAACCTATGAGAGCGACTCGCAGCTGTGGATCGAATTGCGCACGATGGTCCTCAAGCGCTACGACACCCTCCTGAGCGTGAACACCAACAATTCCCAGACGGACAGCCTTGTCACGAACACCGTCACGCAGACGGTGGGCCACATCGACGCGACGCTGCAGACGACGTTCATCAAGGGGGATTTCAGCATCACGCCCAAGGTCTATTACGCCAAGGACACGACGGTCCTCGGGACCGGACAGGCGACGAACAACACGACGACGCTCTCGCCCAGCCTCCTCGTGCGCGGCGACTTCAAGTTCCCCGAGGGGCTCAAGCTGCCCTTCACCAACACCGTCTTCACGATGGTCAACCGTCTCCTCTGGACGACGACGCTGTCCTACAGCATGCAGTCCTCGCCCGTCGTCACGTACAACAACAACCGCACCTGGTCCCTGACCACCAACGCGGACTACCAGGTGGCGAAGAACCTGCGCATCATTCTCAACGGGGGCTTTACCTACCTCACCAACCCGTATCTGCCGCAAACCGACTATATGTCGCTGACGATGGGCGCCAACATGGTGTTCCAGTTCTAATGAGAAGCTGTGGAATCCATAAAATGAACCCGGCGCCGCTCTATCCGGGAATGCCAAGCTTCTTGGCATCCCCGCGCGTCAGAACGGCGCCGGGGCGTGGCGGGTTAGCACCCGCAGGGCGTCTTGGGTCCCATGTGTCTATGACCTCCTCTTTTTAGTTTTAGGTTGCTTCCATCCGCCGTGAAAACCATGAACCTGGCGGGCGGCGTCCGTCTTGGCCTCGGCGAGCAGGCCGCGGGCGACTCGTCCTACGCGCAAGAGGACGCCGGCGTCGCGCCGCGAGCGGGCGAGCATCACGGCACCCTCATAAAGCGCGATCACCGCCTCGGAGACCGCGCGCGCGTCGGCGGGCCCGCTGCCGTTATCCCGCAGGGATCTGGCGAACTCCCGCTCCCAGTGGGAAAAGAATTCGCTCGTCCTCTTCCTGAATGCCTCGCTTAGATCGCTCATCTCGAGGGCGATATTGCCGACGAGGCAGCCCGCCCGGCAGCCGTTGCGACGCTGAAAGCCGGCCGCGTCGGTAAAAAGTCTGTCGAGCGCCTCTTCCGGGTCGCGCCTGCGGCAGCAGCCGTCGACGCGCTTCTGGCGGTAGTCCGCGATCTTGGCGTCGAGAACCGCCAGCCCCAACTCCTCTTTAGAGGAGAAGTGATGAAGGACGTTGGCCTTCGACATGCCGCAACGCCGGGCGATCTTCTCCAGGCTCGTGCTGTTGAAGCCCTTCAAGTGGATGAGATGCTCGGCTTCTTCCAAGATTCTGCTTCGAATCGCGGGGTCTGGTTTGCGCGGCATCGGAGCTGGGCGTTTATTAACCTACCGATCGGTTAATAAATTATACCCGCCGCCGCCGCCCCGCGTCAAGTCGAGCGGCGCCCGCGCGGAACAACGCCGATCCCGGCCGTCACCTTCGAGAGATCATAAACCCCGCCCGGGCCCAGGGAAAGCCCTTTCGTCAGGCTCCTTTGAAACCAGAGCGGCGTGTCCAGGTCGACGATCTTAAAGCCCCCGAGCCCCGCCGCGAAGTGGGCGGCGCAGCCCATCGCGAGGCATGACTCCACCATCCCGCCCATCATCAGGCCGAGCCCCAGGCCTCTGGCGCAAACGGCGGCGTCATAGGCCGCGAGGAGGCCGCGCTTCATGAGCTTGATGTTGACGACCTGCGCGGCCTTGAGCCTGGCGAGCCGCGGCACGTCCCCGGGTTCCTGCGCGGATTCGTCGGCGACGACGGGAATTCGGGCAAGCCGCGCGACCGCGGCCAAGCCCGGAAAATCGTCTTTCGCGACCGGTTGCTCAAAAAACATGGGCTCGACGCCGCGCGACCGCAGCCTCCGGACGAGCGCGATCGCCTGCCGGGGGGAGTAGCCCTGATTGGCGTCCAGAAAGAGACTCGCGCGAGGGGCGGCGGCGCGCACCGATAAGACCCGGCCGAGATCGGCTTCCAAATCCGTCCCCACCTTGATCTTGATCGTCTTGACTCCCATGGCCGCGATGCGGCGGGCGTCCATGGCGGCTTTGGAGGGAGGAACGATCGTCACCGTCACGTCGCTCGACACCGAGCTCTCGGCCCCTCCGAAAAGAAGCCGCAAAGGGATGCGGCATTGGCGCGTCAAGGCGTCGAGCACGGCCATTCCCAGCGCCGCGCGCAAAAATCCCCAACGAGGCTCCACTTCCTCCTCGATCACCTCAAGGAGCCGCCGCCAAGAACGCGCGTCCTTTCCTAAAAGAACCCTGCCGGCAGCGCGCGCCCGGAGCAACTCCAGGTCTTGGTCGGCGCGTCCGGTCGCCGCGGAGCCCGCGCCCTCGCCGTAGCCCGGCACGCCGCTACGAAGCTTGACGCGGATCAGGATGTTGCGGGCCTCGCTCTTGGAGCCCGTGGCGATTGCGAAGGGCTCATGAAGGGGAGCGTTGAACGGCTCCGCCCGGATATCGACGATTTCGGCAGGATTCCGTCTAAAGCCCATCGGGCTGGCCGGTGGAAGGGAGGGGCCGCTTTAAAAGGAGTATTTCAGCCAGTTCCGAGAGCCGCCCCGCGTTTGCGGAGCCTGAATTTTGGTAAATCGAGATAAGATTGCGAACCATCCTTAAAAGGATGCCGCGCGCGGAGCCGGGAGCGAGATATTCGGGCCGGAATTCATAGCCCGCCCTCACGATCAACCGGCGCGCTTCGTCGAAATCCAGAAAGGCGCCCCGATGGAAGGTGTCGACGAAGCAGGCGGACTTGCCTTCCTTAAAACCTACAAGAAAATGCCCCGGCGCCCCGACTCCGTAGGCTCTCAATCGCAGACGCCGGCAAAGAAGGAGATAAAGGACGCTCAGGCTCACGGGGATGCCGCGACGGGAGTCAATGACGCGGTTTAAATAACTGTTGTCGGGATCGTAATAATTCGTCTCGTTGCCGACAAAGCCCAGCTTGTGGAAAAGTTGGCCGTTCAGGCGCTGGAAGGCCTCAAAGGACTCGAATTCGGACGGCATCTGCTCCGCCGTCGCGGCGGCGACCTCGTCGAGCCAGTGTTGATAAGGGGCGGGATCGAGTCCCGGGTAGGCGAATCGCGCGACCAAAAAGGCGCCGTCCTCGAGATCAGGGGACGACTTGGCGGCCCAGGCCCTGAATTCTCTTTTCAGATCGCTGAAGCGCAGATGAGAGGCGATTTGCCGCGCGTTCTCGGCTAGTTGAGGCTTCGACAGCTCCATCCCCTGGACCTCATCGAGATAAGGCAGGACCTTTTTTCCCAAAGAAAGGATTTCACGGCGGACAAAACTCAAGCTTTCAGGGTTTTCCTCGTCCAGAAGTTTGACGAGCGACCGGATTTCCGACTCCTCCAAGGCCTTGCTCACGGCCCTCAGTTTAACCCCGAAGCCGGAAACGGTCAAGGCCGATAAAATGGCGCCTGGCATGACATTGAGACCGTCCGCCATTTCGTGGCATAATGCAGCCATGACATCCTTCTCCTTCGCCCATCCGACCCAATTTGAACTCATCGGACGGCTGCTGCTCGCGACCATCCTGGGCGGACTCATCGGCTACGAGCGGGAAGCCAGCGAGCGGCCCGCGGGCCTTCGAACGCATATTCTCGTCGCGGTGGGAGCCGCGCTTTTCACGCTGGTGTCCATGCACATCGGCCAAGTCCCGGGTTCGGACTCGACGCGCATCGCCGCCCAGATCGTCAGCGGCATCGGTTTTTTAGGCGCCGGCACCATCATCCACGACACGATGGGCATCCGGGGCCTCACGACCGCCGCGAGCCTCTGGTCGGTGGCTGGAATCGGGATGGCTTGCGGCGCGGCCTACTATACGGGCGCCGTGGCCGCGACCGGCATCATCTTCGCGACCCTGACGTTCCTGCGCCGCATGGGGCGCAAGTAGATCAGCTGCCAGTACAAAGCAACAGGCTCGTGCAGCGGGGGAAAAGCTGCTGGTAACGATCAGGATTGATGGCCTTGAATTTCTGGAGGAGCTCCCAGCGGAAATGCTTCCAGGCGCCCAGCTTGGCGGGATCGTCGAGGTTGAGGCCGGTCTTGCGGAACTTGCTGTCGTAGACCAGAAACTCCCAAATCCTTTTGCCGTCCTTGCCCACGGGGCAACCGGGCTTCGCCATCATTTTCTTGACATAGCGCTTCCAAATACCGACACCCGGACGAAGCAATCCCGTCGACTGGAAAGCCTCGGGCATTTTCTGCCTGAGCGTCGCCATTTCCTGGTCCGTCACCTCCAGGTATTCGGAGTTGATGGGCCGCGCGATCGTGTGGCATGCGGCACACTTGAAGCGGAACACCTTGTAAGTTTCTTGGTAAGGCTTGGGATAACCCGAGACGTCGATCGTCGTTGGGCCGAGATCGTTCGGGAAGAGAGCCCCTGAGCCGTCCTGGGCGTGGACGCGCCTCATTAGGAGCGCGCAGCCGCACGCGAATGCCGCCGCCAGAAAGAAAGTCGATATGTTCTTACGCATGAGTACCCTCCCTTGCCGCCGCGGATTCGATCCGGGCGTTGAGTCCCTCCCAAGTCTCGAGAGCTTCCTCGCCGCTTCTCAAGTCCTTGAGCTTGAAACGTCCCGCCGCGGCCTCATCGGGGCCGATGACGAGGGCCCAGCGCGCTCCCGTCGCGTCGGCGTACTTGAACTGCGATTTAAGACGGCCCGCGAGCGGGCAGACGTCGACCTTCAAGCCCTGAGTACGGAGCCTCGCGGCCGCGGCGAAGGCCTCCCTCCTGAGCTCGGGGGAAAAGATCGTGACGCACACGCGCGCGCCATCCTCGGCGGGCTCGGATCCCTTGAGTTCCTCCAAGAGGAGCATGACGCGCTCGAAGCCGATCGACCCTCCGAAGGCGGGCGTCGGCCTTCCGCCGAAAGCCTCGATGAGGCCGTCATAGCGACCGCCGCCCGCGATCGAACCAGCGGCCCTCGGGTGGCGTATCTCGAAGACGGGGCCCGTGTAGTAGTCGAAGCCCCGTACGAGACCGCGATCGATCTTGAACTCGGCCCACGGGCAAAGCCTCGAGAGCGATTCGCGGAGCTCCCGCAGCCTCGCTAGAGGCTCCGGGGCCGCTGTCGAGCCATCCCGGGCCAGCGCCCCCGAAAGCGCTTTCGCTTTCGTCTCGCCCAGCAGCCCGTCGAGCTCCCGCGTGAAATCCCCCTCGGCCATCTTGTCCTTCTTGTCAAGGAGGATCAAGGTCTTGCCCTCGAGTTCCGGGGGCACCCCCGCTTCCTTCAAATCACCAGACAGCACCCTGCGATCGTTGAGGGAAACCGAAAGGCCCTCCGCAAGGCCCAAATCCCGCAGGGCGGAGACGATCGTCGAAACGACGTCGAGCTCGGAGCCGAGGTCCTCGGAACCCAGGACATCGAAATCACACTGGAGGAACTCCCGATAGCGCCCTTTCTGGGCGCGCTCGGCCCTCCAGACGGGACCCATATGGAACGCCTTGAAGGGATGGGGGAGGGAGCCCTGGTGCCGGGCGTAGTAGCGAGAGAGCGGCACCGTCAGGTCGAAGCGCAGGCCCGAGTCCGCGAGGCTCTCCACGGAGGCCTGCTTCAATTTCTCGCCGCGCTTTAAAATCTTGAAAATGAGCTTTTCATTCTCGCCCGAGCCCTTGCCGGTCAGCACGGCCAAGTCCTCGGCCGCCGGCGTCTCGATCGCCTGGAAGCCCGCGGCGACGGCGGCTTCCGAGAGGGCCTTCGCGGCCTTCGCGCGCGCGCGGCATTCGCGGGGAAGGAAGTCGCGAAAGCCCGAGGGCGGCAGGTTCGAAATCATTCAGCGTATTGTAATATCTTTGAAGCTTCCTCAAGAACCCATCGGCCATGAAAGTCATCGTCGGGCCTTTCGCGCGACTTGAGGAGGCCCTCGCACAGGACGTCGGCGCCGCGCGCGGCGCCCCTGGGGAACTCGCGCCGCGCCTAGCCGTCGTCGCCCCCTCCAGCCGGCTCTCCTTTCGTCTCGAGCGTCTTCTCGCGGTGGAGCGGGGCCTGACGCTCCTGAACGTCGAATTCCACACCTTCCATAGCCTCGCCCGGACAATCGCCGGGGCGGATGGAGTCTTTGAGGGCCGTCAAGCGGTCGCCGACGGCCTTTTGTTTCAACGGGCGATCGAGTCGATCCTCGACGGCAGCCCCGATATCGCGCGTTTCTTCGGCGGCGCCAAGAGGCCCCGGGGCTTCCTCTCGGCACTCGCCGCGAGCCTCAAGGATCTCGCGGACGCCGGGATCGGCGCCGAGGCCTTCGAGGAACTTCTCCCCGAGCACCGCGGGGCGGGGGACGAGGAACGTTCGCGCCTCAAGGCTCTCGCCCGTCTTCTCGACGCGCTCTCAAGACGCCTGGACGCCGCCGGCGTGCTTTCCGGCTCGGAGCTCGCCAGGAGAGCCGCGGAGCTCGCGCCCGACTCGGCGGCTCTTCGCCGTTATTCGCGCGTCCTTTATTACGGCTTCTACGACCTCACCGGGCGCCAACTCGATTTTTTCGAGTCCGTCGCGAACACCCGGCCGACGACCCTCTTTTTTCCCTACGAAATCCGCCATCCCGCTTACCGCTTCGCCGAACCCCTCTTCGAGGAAAGACTCGCCCGACACGAGATCGAGGAATCGCCGGATCGTGAAACCAGACCGGCCGCCGCGGCTTCCATCGTCAACGCCTCCGGAGAGCGCGGCGAGGTCTGGGCGGCGGCCAAGGAAATCCTGCGGCTTCGCGAGGAGGAGGGGGTCCCCTTCGAGTCGATCGGGGTTGTCGCGCGAACTCTCGCGCCGTACCACGACGAGATCCGGGCGTGCTTTTCGGAAAACGCGATCCCTTTCGCGATGGAGGAGCGGCCGGCGCTCACGAGCCATCCGGCGGCCCGGGCGGCGCGGGCGCTGCTGACCCTCAGGCGCCGAGACTTCAAAGCGGACGTGGTCGCGGAGCTTCTGGGATCTCCCTACGTCCAAGCCCCTTCCCCGCTCGCGGGAAGGAGACGCTCCTGGAGGCGCGCCCTCCGCTGGCTCGGCGTCCATTCGGGGCTCTCTCAATGGCAAGGGAAGCTCCAGACACCACCGGAGGGAGGCTCGGCCCCATGGGAGATGGACCCGGAGGAACGCCGGGCGTTGAACGCCTGGCTTGAACGTCTCGACCGAAGCCTCGAGGACCGTTCGGCCTCTTGGCCCGAGCACGCTCAAAGAGCCGCGGCAATTCTCGATGATGCTTGGCGGCTTCCCGATGACGCCCAGGAGGAAGAAGCGGCGGTTTTCGCCGCCGTCAGGGACGCGATCGCCTCCCTGGAGGTCTTCTCGGTCCTGGGAGAGATTGTTTCCTGGGAGACCTTTCTCGACTACCTCGAGCAAAAATTCGACGGCGCCGCGCTGCCTCCCACGAGGCCGGGGCGCGGCGTGCGGGTGCTGGACGCCATGGACGCGCGGGGAGAATGCTTCGACGTCCTATTTCTCCTGGGCCTCAAGTCCGGCCTCTTTCCGCGCCAAGTCCGAGAGGATCCCATCCTGCGCGATTCCTGGCGGGGATTCCTGCGCCACCCCGGAGGCTTTTGGATCTCCCGCAAGCTCGACGGGGTCGCCGAGGAAAGGCTCCTGTTTCATCTGCTTGTCTCCTCCGCGAAGATCAAGCTCTATGCCGTCTATCCGCGCACGGCCGAGGACGGCTCGGTCGAGGTCCCCTCGCCCTATCTGCGCCTCCTATCCCCGATCGAAGAGCGCCGGATACCGCGTTCGCCCCTTGAGAAATTGCGCTCGGCGCCGCCCACTCTTCTCTCGCCGCGGGAATGGTGCCTTAAGCTCGCGCTCGAGGGGGGATCGTCCCTGGAGACGCTCAAGAGCCTCGACCCGTCCGAGGACGTTCTGCCCTTCGCCCTCTCGCGTCTTGCAAGCCTCAACTCGTGGGGCGATCCGGGCCCTTTCGACGGCGTCGCGGGCCCGACGGACCGGGGCGAACGGCCGCTCTCAAGCCGCCTCTCCGCGAAGGCGCTCGTCACTCTCGACGCCTGTCCCTTCCGGTTTTTCGCCGAGCGATTCCTCGGCATCTCGCCGGCCGACGAGCCCTCCCCGCGCAGCGAGATCGCCCCGACCATCCGCGGCCGGCTCTACGCCGAGGTTCTTGAGCGCCTGCACCAATCCCTGCCGCGGCATGCCTGGGACCATATCGAAACCGAGGCGCCGGCTTATCTTGAGTCCGCGATCGCCGAGACCTTCAAGCGCTGCGACGCGCGGAGTTTGGGCGTCTATCCCTTGGTCTGGGAGGCGTTTCGCGACCGCGCCGCAGCCGCTTTGAGGGACTTCGTTGCTTGGGACCTGCGCGAGCTTGTCCGGATGGGGCTCAGACCCGTATTTTGGGAGCGCGAAATAGAGGGGATCTGTCCCGATCCGCCGCGAGGCCTCGAAGGACTCAGGCTCTATGGCCGCGTGGACCGCGCGGCGCAAGAGCGGGAGGGCGGGCCCCCTGTCCTTGACGACTACAAGATGCGCCGGCCGAGACCGGGTTCGAGCCACGAGCGGGGGGCCCTCTTCCAGCTCGGTCTCTATCGGGAAATGCTCGCGCAGACGCTAGGGCCGGGCGCCGCCCCGAGAGCCCGCCTGCTCTTCATCGAGGCGGACGGCGCGGAGGGGGAGGAGCGCTCCAAAGAGCACCCCCTCAGCCGCGAGGAATTCCGTCGGCGCCTGGCCCCGGCCCTCGACCGTCTCGCGCGGGGCCTCTTCCCCATTTTCCCCCAGGAAGGCTTCGGCGGCCATTGCGGCTGGTGCCCGCACTCTCTTTTGTGCCGCAAGGATCACCGCTGGACTCGCGTTCGCGCGGACCATTACTGGCAAGGACAAGCCCGTGGAGACTCTTAAGCGCCCCGCGACAACGCCCGAAGGCGCCTCGAACACGGCGATCGAGGCCGGCGCCGGGACGGGAAAAACGAAGAAGCTCATCGACTTCCTGGCCGATCTCGTCCTGGGCTCCGCGGCGCGCGATCCCCTGCCCATCGAGAAAATCGCGGCCGTCACGTTCACGAAAAAAGCCGCCGGAGAGATCAAGGAGCGCCTCGCGCGGCGGCTTGAGGAAGAAATCGGCCGCGCGACCAGCCACGAGCGCCAGGAGCGCTGCGAGGAGGCCCTCGCCGGCATCGAGAAGGCCGCGATCGACACCATCCACGGCTTCGCCGCGCGCCTCCTGCGCCTCTACCCCCTGGAGTCCGGCATCGCTCCCGACTTCAAGGTGGACGACGGGACCTATCTCGCCGCACTCTTCGAGGAGGAGTGGCCGAAGTGGCTCGAGAGGGAGCTGAGCGCCGACGCATCGAGAAGGGATCTCTGGCTGAACATCCTGCGCGACTGCGATCTCGAGGAACTCGCCATCCTGGCGGAGGCGATGGCCTGCGAGAAATTCGACCCGGGAGCGCTCCGGCGCCCCGCGGAGTCCGTCGCTCGGGAGATCGCCGCGTTGGCGCGAAGGCTCGAAGAGGCGCCGTTTCCAGAATCCTCGCCCGGCGGCCGCAGGAGCCGGGCCCCGGGCCTCGCCCGCGACCTTGCCGGACGGCTGAGGGATTTGGCGGCCGCCGCGCGAAAGGGGACCGACGATGGGGGTCGGGAATTAGGCGAAAAACGAACGGTCGGCGTCGGCTCCCCAACCCCTGCCCGCGATCTCCGACCTTCCTTGCCAGAGCGCCTTCCCTCCGGCTTGGAGGAGGACCAAGGACGGCTTCTCGACGAGGCCCTTCGCATTTGCCGCGCGAGCTCACCGGCAGGCGAAAACAGGTTAAGGCTCGCCATCATCCTCCTCGATCCGTTTGTCGCGAGGCTGCGGTGGCGATTGAACGAGCTGGGCCGGGTATCCTTCGACGGCCTTCTTCTCAAGGCGCGCAACCTCCTGCGCGACCATCCCGCCGTGCGCGAGGAAATCAAGCGGCGCTACGACGTCTTCCTCGTTGACGAATTCCAGGACACCGACCCTCTACAGGGCGAGATGCTCTTTTTCCTGGCGGAAGCCCCCGGCGGCGCCGCCAGCCGCTGGGATCTGACGGTTCCCGCGCCCGGGCGGCTCGTCATCGTGGGGGATCCGAAGCAATCCATCTATCGCTTCCGGGGGGCGGATATGCTGGCCTACCAGCGATTCACCGCGAAACTCCTCGACGGCGGCGGCAAATCCGAGACCTTGGACGTCAATTACCGCAGCCCCGAGCCCATGCTGAAGGCCGTCAACGCGATATTCTCAAGGATTATGTCCGAGAACCCGGGGCTTCAATGCCCTTACCAACCCTTGAAGGGAGCCGCGCCCGCGGCGAAGGGGGAAGACCCCGTCGAGATCGCGGTCGTCGAGGGCGGGGCGAACGCGGCGGCGGGGCGAAAAGCCCAGGCGGCCTGGATCGCCCGCTGGATCGTCGAACACTGCGGCGAGGGACGGCGGCGCCTGGGCGACGTGGCCCTCTTATTTCGGTCGGCGAGCGCCCTCCCCGAGTTCGTCACGGCTTTACGCGAGTCGGGGATCTCCTATGTCTCGGAGTCGGAGCGCGGTTTTTTCGCGGCTCCGGAGTTGGGCGACGTCGTCAACGTCCTCAGGGCGCTCTCGGAACCGGAGGACGTCGAGAGCCTCTGCGGGATCCTGCGATCCCCTATGATCGCCCTCTCCGACGCCGAGCTTCTGCGCTTGGCTCGGACAGGAGCCCTTGATTTCCGGCGCGATCCTCCGAAGACGATTCTAGCGGACGAGGAGTCGTCGAGGGCGCTGAGGAGCCTGTTCTCGAACCTGCGAGGCCTCCACGATCTCGCGCGGCGCGCCCCGCTCGCGGTCCTTTGGGACGGCGTCTTTCACCGCCTGCGGCTTCCCGAACTCCTGGGCGCGGCCTACCACGGAGAGCAGACCGCGGCGAACCTCGCGAAGCTGCGCCGTCTCGCCCTGGAGTCTGGTTTGAGCCCCGGATCTTTCGCCGACTTTATCCTCCACCGTCGGCGGGAGGGTCTCGAGGAGGGGGAGAGCGCGCTGGCCGACGAGCGCTACGACGCCGTAAGGCTTCTGACAATACATAAGGCCAAGGGGCTTCAGTTTCCCGTCGTCTTCGTCCCGAATGCGCAGGCGCCGCCGGGAGGAGGCCATGAAAAGCCCTCGATGCTCCACGATTGGGGTCTTGGCGTCGCGGGCCTGCGTCTCGGCAAGGAGGCGGACGCCGCCATGGCCCTTCTTGAGAGCCGCGAAAAGGCCCGGGCCGAGGGGGAAACGGTGAGGCTTCTTTATGTCGCGCTGACGCGCGCCCAGGAGAAGCTCGTCATCGTCGGGGGCGCCAAACCCACCGCCCGCAGCTTCGCGGCTCTTCTGGACAAGGCGGGGGCTTGGCCGGGAACCGAGGGCTCCTTGCGGCTGGGAGGGGTCTGCGTCCCGGTCCACCGGCTCGACGCCAAGGCCGAAGGGGCTCCGCCGCGGTTTCAAAAGCCTCCGGACCCAGACGCTGCCCCCAGCGCCGCGAGTCTTGGGAAACTCTGGCGCGATCGCGCGGAGAGATGCCGCGCGCTCCAGGGCCGCCCGTGGCATATCGTCCCCTCCGACCAAAAACAGGGAGCGGGGGCCATGAGTCAGGAGACGGAAGATGCGACTCGTCTCAATTTAAAATGGCCTCCGGCCACCGCTTCCCCGTCCCCTGCCGCCTTGGTCGGCCAGCTCTGCCACGCAGTCCTCGAGGGATGGGACTACCGCCGAGGCGGCGACATCCCCGCGGCGCTCCATGACGCCCGGAGGCGGCTCGCCGCGAGCGCGCCTGGAGCCCGCTGGGAGAATGCCGTGGCGGAAGCGCTTGCGATCCTGGGGGGGTTTTTCGCATCCGCGACGGCGCAACGGCTTGGCAACGTCGAGATCCTCGGCCGCGAGGTCTCCTTCCTCGATTCCCGGGATGGCGCCGTCGTGCGCGGCACGATCGATCTTTTATACCGCGACGAGGAGGGGCTTTGGGTCGCCGACTACAAGACCGACCGGATCGGCTCCAAGGAAGAACTTGAGCGCAAGCGCCGCGCCTACGAGAGGCAGGGGGAATTCTATCGCGCCGCGGCCGAGAAGGCTCTCGGCGGGCGTCCGACACGATTCCGGCTTATTTTCCTGCGCTCTCCGGATCTCTAAATCGGGAAAGCCTTTCCGCGTATTCGGCCGCGACCTTGCGCAAGGCCTCGTCGAAAGCGCGTTCCAGTTCAAGAAATTGCCGCGACTGCTCCTCCAAGCCCTTCAGCCGGCACTCCCCAAAAGCAGCCTCGCGCTCCGCGAGCCCGCGGCCGCGCGCGAGGATATCTTCTTCGACGGTCTTCCACTGCGCCAACATCTCAAGCCGCTCCTGCTCGTGCGCGCGCTTTTCATTCTCGACGAGGAAGGCCGTCTCCCGGCGCCCCGCCTCTCGGCCGCGGCGTTCGGCGTCGGAGAGGCTCTTCGTCAAGTCGTCGACCGCGGCACGAAGTTGTGAAATCTCGGCCCGGAGTCCATCGGCCTCCCGGCGCAGACGCTCGAACTCGGCGCCTTCGCGGCGCTCGAGATGCTCCTGTGCCTGCCCCTCCGCATCCCGGGCGAGCCGTTGATACCCCTTGACGGCTTCCTCCCACTCCTCGGCGGTCGCCCTCCATCGCCGCGCCGCGTCCTCCTTGACGCCGATCTCGGAGCGCAGGCGATTGATTTCGGCCTGCTGCCGCCCATCGGCCTCCTTGGCCGCGTCGAGCTCCGCGGCGGTGCGGCGGATCCGGTCGAGCGCCCACCGGAGAGCGAGCTTCGCCGTATCGAGATCGTTGATTTCCTGCGGGACGGCGGAATCCTGTTCGGGCACGGTATCTCCTTAATAAATAAAAGACGATTAAGTGTCGCGCGATCTCATTGCGATGTCAAGGCCTTGTCAATCCTTCGCGAGTCTTCTTATACTCTTAATATAGTTTCTATTTGGCCCATGTGCCGACTCTTCGCTCAACTCTCAGCGGCCCCGACTCCAGCCCGGCCTTATCTGGCCGACTCGGCCTACTCGCTTTTGCGCCAGAGCGACGCCGACCCCAAGCGACCTCAGAAGGATGGCTGGGGGATCGCTTATTTCGAGGGAAGGCGGCCCGTGCTTGTCAAAAGCGCGGGCGCCGCCTCCAAGGAACGCCGGCGCTTTGAGCGGGAAGCGGAGAAAGTCGTCTCCCGAAGCGCCGTCGCCCATCTTCGCGCCGCCTCCAACCCTCTGGGCCTCCCGATCAGCAAGCTCATCTCGAAGGCCAACTCCCAGCCGTTCACGGACGGCCGTGTCCTTTTCGCCCACAACGGAACGCTCGAAATTCCCCTGGAGGTCGCGCGGACCCTCGGCCCGCTCAGACGGAATCTCCGATCCCGCAACGACAGCGAGGTCTATTTCTGGCAATTCATCAAGCACTACCGGAAGACCCGCGACGTCGCCCAGGCGCTCAAGCTCTGCGTCAAGGAAGACTGGGACCTCTGGAGGGAGTGCCGAGACAAGCACCCCGACAAGGAGAAGCCCTACACGAGCCTGAACGCGCTCATCGCGGAGCCAACGCGCCTGCACGCTTTCTGCCATGCCTTCCGGCCCAAGCCCGCGCGTTCCCTGTTCACTCCCGGGCTTCCCTGGACCGTGATGACCTTTGCGCGGCGCGACACCAGGCTCCTCGTGTCGAGCGAGGGCCTTGACCGAAAGCCCTGGAAGCGCCTGACGCCTCCGGCGCTCCTGACGGCCGATGTCGACACCGGACGTCTCCGCGTCTCCGTCCGGGAATTGCAGCTTCCGCTCCCGAGGAATCCCTCATGAAATACTACATCGCCGTCGCCGTCCTCATTATCGCCATCGCCGCGGCCGTCATGCGTCTCAACGAGAGTGCGTCGGGCGCCGCCAGGACGCCGCCGCCGCCGCCGCCCGTCCAGCCGCCACCCGCGCCCATCATCGACCCCGCCCAGGAAGCAAGAGTCATCAACGCGACGAAGGACAATAATCCGAGCGTGCGCTGGAATGCGGTGCTCTTTCTCGTCAACATGCGCTCCCCGAAGGCCAAGCCCGTCATCTTCTGGATGCTCCACCACGACATGGACGCGGATCTCAAGGTCAAGCTCATCGGCCTCCTCTCCAAGAACGTCGGCCCCGACGCTCCCGAGGTCATCCGCCAGATCGAATCAGCCGTCCACGACCCCGGCGCCAAGGTCCGCATTGAGGCCATGAAGGTCTTGGACGAGTTGAACGATTACGCCGCTTCGCCGCTTTTGACCGAAAGCCTCAGCAAGGACACGAACGCCGACGTTCGCCGCCAAGCGCTCGTCAGCCTCAACGACTTGCAGTCGAAATGGAACGCCAAGGTGCTCGCCGACATGAAGGCGCAGAAGCTGGCTGAGATCCAGGCCGCCTGCCGGGCGCGGCTCGCCGACGAGCCTCTTTGGAAAAAACTCGCCCGAACGCTCGGGTTCACGGAGGATCAACATGGAAACGGGAATTGCGGAAATTAATCGCAAGGTGTCGGAGGAAAGCCAGTTCCTGGCCGTCTTGCGTCGCGAGATCGCCCGCGTGCTGGTGGGGCAAGACGAGCTTGTCGACAGGATCCTGACGGCGCTCCTGGCGGGGGGGCACGTTCTCATCGAGGGAGTGCCGGGGCTCGCGAAGACCCTCACCATCAAAACCCTGGCCCAGGCGATCGACGCGGCCTTCTCGCGCATCCAGTTCACTCCCGACCTGCTGCCGGCTGACCTCACGGGCACTCTCGTCTTCAATCCTAAGGAGTCCCAGTTCTTCGTGCACAAAGGGCCGGTCTTCGCCAACCTGGTGCTCGCCGACGAGATCAACCGCGCGCCGGCCAAGGTTCAAAGCGCGCTCCTCGAAGCCATGCAGGAGCGACACGTCACGATCGGGACCTCGACCTACCCGTTGCCGGACATGTTCCTCGTCCTAGCCACCCAAAATCCGATCGAACAGGAAGGCACCTACCCGTTGCCGGAGGCCCAGATCGACCGCTTCATGTTTAAGATCAACATCTCCTACCCGAGCAAGCCCGAGGAAAAATCGATCCTCGAGCGCATGACGGGAACGACCCTGCCCCAGCCCTCCAAGGCGGCGAACCCTGAAAAAATCCTCAAGGCCCAGCAACTGGCGAGCCAGGTCTATATCGACGAGAAGGTCAAGAATTACATCGTGGACCTCGTCTTCGCGACAAGGAGGCCCGCCGAGTACCATCTCGACGCCCACAAGGCCCACATCGCCTACGGCGCGAGCCCGCGCGCGACGATCTACCTTGCCCAAGGCGCCAAGGCCTACGCCTTCCTCAACGGCCGCGGCTACGTCACTCCCGAGGACGTCAAGGCCATCGGCAGGGATGTCCTGCGTCATCGCATCCTCCTCACCTACGAGGCCGAGGCGGAGAACGTCACCGCCGAGAATATACTCCAGGCCCTCTTTGAAACGGTCGAAGTCCCTTGATCGCTCCCGAAATACTCGCCCAGGTGCGGCGCATCGAGATCATCACCAACAAGCTCGTCTCCGAAACTTTCGCCGGCGAGTACCTGAGCGTCTTCAAGGGGCGCGGCATGGAGTTTTCCGAGGTCCGGGAGTACGTGCCGGGAGACGACGTGCGCTCGATCGACTGGAACGTCACTGCCCGGGCGGGGCGCCCCTTCGTCAAGATCCACTCCGAGGAGCGCGAGCTTGTCGTGGCCATCGCCTGCGACCTGTCGGGCTCGCAATTCTTCGGCAGCCGCGGACGGCTCAAAAAGGAGATCGCGGCCGAGATCGCGGCCGTGTTGGCCTTCTCGGCGCTGCGCAATAACGACAAGGCCGGGCTCCTGCTCTTCACGAACGGCGTCGAGGAATACATGCCGCCCCGCAAGGCCCGAAGCCACGTCCTCCGCCTCATACGCGATCTTCTCGCCTTCAACCCGCGCGGGCGTGGAACCGACATCAAGGCGGTCCTGGACGCCGCCATGCGGGTGCTCCGCCGCCGCTCGATCCTGTTTCTGATTTCGGATTTTCGCGACGAGGGCTTTGAACAAACTCTCAAGCTCTGCTCCCTCAAGCACGACCTCATCCCCATCGTCATTACGGACCCTCTTGAGCTCAACGTCCCGGAGCTGCCCGCGACGATCGAGGTTTCGGATCCCGAAACCGGACGACGCGCGCTCGTCGACGCGCGTTCCCGCTCACTCCTGGCCGCCCACTCTCTGCGCGAGCGGCGGCGGCTCGAGACTCTTCAGGATCTCTTCGAGCGCACGGGGCTCGACCCCATCCGCGTCAGCACCGACCGCCCCTACATCGATCCCTTGATCCAGTTTTTCCGGACGCGAATCATGAAGCTACGGCGATGATAAGCAGTGGGAGGAAATGGAAGGCCCTGGAAGGCCGCGGAAAGCGGTTAAAAGCTCCTTGCTTTTTCTCCATCTCCGCCCTTCCTTGGCCCTTCGTTGCCTTCCTGGGCCTTCCGTGGCTTTGGCCCTCGCCCGCGCAGGCCGTCTCGGTGCAAGTCATCCCTTCGACCACCTCCGCCACGTTGGCCCAGCCAGTCCCTTTCTTGGCGCAGGCCGACCTTCCCGCCGGAACCGCCCTCGAGTTGGACCTTCAACACTCGGCGACCGACGTCTTCGCCATCCAGCATATCGCCAAAGCCCCTGACACTTCCGGATTAACTCTTCGCTTCGACATCCTGCCGCTCGCCTTGGGGAAGCTTACTGTCAACCTCGCCTTCCGCGTCACGCAGGCCGGATCCGCGTCCGTCATCCCAGCGGCTCCCGTCACCCTCTACATTACGCCGCCTCCGGGCGTCACCAAGGCAAGCGATATCCGGGACATCAAGGGTCCGTTGAGAGCCCGGCGGCCTCTATGGCTCTGGCTGCTCCTGCTGGGACTCCTGGCCGGCCTCGTCTACGCCTGGCGAAGGAGACCGCGGGGAGGAGGCGGCTTGGCGATGGAGGCTTCCCAAGGCCCTCCTCGAAGCCCCGAGGAACTGGCCCGGGAAGCCTTGGAGACCCTTCGAGCCTCGAGCTTGTGGCCCGAGGGCCGCCGCCGGGAGTTTTACTTTGAACTGACCGAGATCCTGCGCCTGTACCTGGAAAAACGCGTCCATATTCCCGCGACGAGGTTGACGACCACGGAACTCCTGCGGCATCTCAGGCAGGCCGAGATCGACAAGGAAGTGGGCGGTGCCGTCCGCAAGATCATGGATCGGGCCGATCTCGTCAAATTCGCGAAGCTGGCGCCCGCCGGCGGGTGGGGCGATGAGGATATCGACGCGGCGCTCGCCATCGTCTCCTCCCTGGAGCCTCCGCCGGCGACGCCCCCGGAGCCGAAGGAGCCGGCTGCCGGCAAGACCTCATGACCTTGGACCATCCCTGGCTGCTGCTTCTCCTGCTTCCCGTGGCGCTCGCCGCGTGGTGGGTCTTTTCCGGCGAGGACAATCGGCAGGCGAGCGCGGCCCTGCCGGCCGACGAGACGTTTTGGAGGACGCCTCCCTCGCTCCGGGCTCTCGCCTCTCGATGGGGCCCCGACGTTCTGCGCGTCCTCTGCCTCGGCCTCGTCGCCGTCGCCCTCGCCAGGCCCCAAGCTCTCAAGCCCATCGGCGGCGGCATGGGCCGCGGCATCGACATCATGCTTGTCGTCGATACGTCGCTTTCCATGAGCGCGATCGACTTCGACCCGCAAAACAGGCTCGAGGCCGCCATTGACGCCGCGACGCATTTCATCCAGGGCCGGACCTCGGACCAGATCGGCCTCGTCAACTTCGGCGGCGCCCCCCAGCTTTCCTGCCCCATGACGACCGACTACGGGGCGATCGAGCATGCCCTTGACTCCCTGACTCCGGGCGACACCGGAGCGAACGGCACCGCGATCGGAGACGCAATCGTTTCCGGCCTCAACCACCTCAAGGAGGGGACGGCCAAGTCGAAGGTCATGATCCTTCTGACCGACGGGCGCAGCAATACCGGGCTGATCGACCCCATGACCGCCGCCGCCCTCGCCAACCAGTACGGGGTTAAAATTTACACGATCGGCTGCGCGAAGATCGGGCAATCCTACGTCCCCATGAACAATCCCTTCGGCGGCAAGACAATGGTGCCCATCGGGGACGATCTCGACGAGCCCGTCCTCGAGAAGATCGCCGATGAAACGGGCGGGCTTTATTTCCGGGCGTCGAGCAAGACCAAATTCGCCAAGATTTACGACACGATCGACAAGCTGGAAAAATCGGAGCTCAAGCAGACGGGCTCGGTCGAGAAGACGGATCTCTACCGCACTCCCGCAACAGCCGCCGCGACCCTATTCCTCGCGGCGGCGGGACTCGCGAACACGTTGTGGCTGCGGTGGCCGTGAAGAAATTCCATGTTTGAAAAACCGTGGCTTCTTCTCGCGGCCCTGCCAGTCCTGGCCTTCACATGGGCCGCCCAGCGATGGGGCCGACGCGGACGCGGCCGGATAGCGATCGCCCTGGGCGCTTCCGGGACGCTTTCCCGCCTGCTGCCTCGGGGCCTTGAGAGACGCCGCGGGATCAAGGCAGCGCTGGGCCTGGCGGCGCTCCTTTTTCTTTTCATCGCCCTGGCGGGGCCTCAATGGGGCGTCGAGCTCGTGGCGACCCAGGAGGGGGGCCGCGTCGCCATGCTGGCGGTCGACACTTCCCTTTCGATGCTCACCCGAGACGTCCCCCCGTCGAGGCTCGAAAAAGCCAAGGAGGAGATGGGCGTTCTTCTCGACGCCCTCAAGGGCAACCGCGTCGGCATCATCGCCGTCGCCTACGACGCGGCGCTCCTTTGTCCGATCACGAGCGATACAAACGCCGCGGCTTCCATCCTCCGGGGCCTCGACACCCGCGCCGTGCAGGTCCCGGGGACCCGACTCTCGGAGGCGATCCGGCTCGCCGCCCGAGAGATGGCCCCCTACCCGGCGCCCAAGTTCCTCATCCTCCTCTCGGACGGAGGCGACCATCATTCCCAGCCGCTCGAGGCCGCAAAAACCGCCGCGGCCGAGGGAATGAGGATTTTCGCGATCGGGATCGGCACGAAAGAAGGGGGGCCCATCCCCGTGTCGAATGCCGCCGGAGCCATCTCCGGCTATAAAAAGGACCGGCAAGGCCGGACCGTCATGACCCACCTTCATGAGGGCCTTCTCACCCAACTCGCGAAGGCGACGGGCGGCGCCTATTTCCACGCGAGCCCCTCTTTAAGCGAGGCCCAGACAATCGCCAACCTCATCCTCAAGCAGGGCAAGGCGGGCCCAGGGCGCTCCGGGCGAAGGCGCTACCGCAATCAATTCATGATCCCGCTCTTCCTGTCCTTCCTTCTTTTTCTCGCCGAATTCCTCATGCCGGAGACGCCGGACAACCGGATCGAGAAGTTGCGCCGACGCATGATGGGATTTCGAAAGCCTCCTGCTCCCGCCGCGGCCGGGAAAGGTCCCTCGGCAGCCGTTCCCATGGCTCTGCTGATCCTGCTCCTCGGAGCCGGAGAACGCCGCGCGGTCTCCCAAGATGCGGGGCTCCAACCCCAGCCACAAGCCCCCGCGGGGCCATCCGATCAGCCCTCCGCCCCTCTCGAGACTTCCAAGACCGGTTGGTGGACGGGCGTGGAAAGTCTTCTGCGCCGCGGCAACTCGAGCTACGCGAAGCGCCATTTCGACGACGCCGCCCGGGATTATGCCGCCGCGGTCCTCAAGCATCCCAAGGACCCTCGACCGCTCTTCAACACGGGCGACGCCCTCTACCGCTTAGGGAACTTTTCCGAGTCCGCGAAGGCGTTCGCCGACGTCGCACGGACACAGAAGGGATTCCCCGGGAGGGGCCCCTTAGCCGAGAAGGCTTACTACAACCAAGGCAACAGCGACTACCAGCAAAAGGACTACAAGAGCGCGGTCGATGACTTCCGAGAGGCGCTCCTTATCGCTCCCCAAGACGCCGACGCCCAACACAATCTTGCCGTCGCCCTCATGAGGCTTCAGCAGTCCCCTCGCAATCAACGACAAAAATCTCGAAATAACAAGGGCGGCAAAACCGGCTCCTCCTCTCGCTCAAGCAAGGCCGCGCCGAACCGTCAGCAGCCCGCCGAAAAAAAGGACAAGTTCTCCCGGGAAGACGCCCAGCGGATCATGAGGGCCGTTTCCGAGCGAGAAAAGACAGCTCCGCCACGAACGGGCCAAAGCCAGGGGACAAAGCCTTCCGGAGAACCGGAGGAGGACTGGTGAGGAGATTTCTTCGGCTGGCATGCGCCTGCGCTCTGGGCGCGGCCGGCCTTGTCCGGGCCGAAGCCCAGATCACGATCAACGCCTCGGTCAACAGCGACCGCATCGCCCCCGGCGAGCAGTTCACTCTCACGATCAGCGTCTCGGGCTCCGGCTCGGACCTGCCTCACCCGCGCCTTCCGGCTCTCGGCGACTTCGAGGTCTACAGCGCCGGCAACACTCAAAGCCTCTCCATCGTCAACGGCGCGGCGCGCAGCAATATCGAATACATCTACCTCTTGTCTCCCCGCTTCACGGGCCGCAAGACGATCGGCCCCGTAAGCGTCGTCTACCGCGGCAAGGAGTACAGGACCCCGCCTATCCAAGTCGATGTGACGGGAGACGCATCCCAGTCTCCGCGAGCATCCCGCGGCGCGCGCCGCATGGCGCCGAATCCTGGCGCCGGAGCCGGACCCAACCAAGGCGGTCCGGATGTCTTCCTCGACGCGTCCATCGACAAGCCCCGGCCCTACGTCAATGAGCAGGTCACTCTTTCGGTTCGCTTTTTCACGGCCGTCAACCTCCTGGGCAATCCTCAGTACAGCCCGCCCGAGCTCTCGGGCTTCATTTCGGAGGATCTCCCGCCAGAGCGTCATGGCGAGCGCGTCGTCAACGGCCGGCGCTACTATTTCTCCGAAATCAAGACGGCTCTTTTCCCGTTGCGGCCCGGTCGGGCTTCAATAGGACCCGCGAAAGTGGGATGCCAGGTGGAGAGCCAAGCCGCCTGGGATCCGTTCTCTCCCGATTTTTTCAACAAGTTCTTCTCCCAGGCGGGAGGGGGCGTTCCCAAGGTCCTGCAATCGCGTCCGATCACCGTCGAAGCCAGACCCCTGCCGGCGCAGGGGAAGCCCTCCGACTTCTCGGGAGCGGTGGGACGATTCCGGCTCGCGGCTTCCCTTGACCGCTCCTCGGCGCGCGTGGGAGACGCCGTCACGCTCGCGGTCAAGGTCGAAGGGGAAGGAAACATCAAGTCGATCGCCGCCCCGACGTTGCCGCCCCTTCCCTCGTTTCGGTCCTATGACACCGTCTCCTCCTTTAATACGTCGAAGACGGGAGACGTGGTCGGGGGCGCGGCGGTCTTTAAGACCCTGATCGTCCCGAGGGCGCCCGGAAATCTCGAAGTGCCTCCCGTCACGTTTTCCTATTTCGACCCCAAGAGCGGCTCGTACCGGACGCTGCGCACGACCGCGCTGCCTCTTAAGGTGGCTCCGGCGCCGGCCGGCGAAGCCTCGAAAGCCTCTCCTTCCCCGGAAACAGCCGAGGCCCCAGAACTTACCGCCGTTTCAAACGACATCCGCTATCTCAAAACGGCCCCCGTCGAGTCCTGGGCCACGAAGGCCCTAGGCGCCGTATCCCGGGGCGGATCCACCCACGCGATTCCCTTGTTTCTCTTGATCCTGGCGTTCTCCTGGGCCAAGTATTCCGATTTCAAGGCTCAAAATCCCTCCGTCGAGCGCGCGCGCCGCGCTTGGAGGGCGGCGCAGGCCAGGCTTAAAGCGGCCTCCGAACAGACGGACCCCGCCCGGGTTCCCTCGGTCCTCTACGAAACCATGCGGCGCTACTTGGCGGACAAGCTCCATGAGCCTCCGGCGAGTTTGACCCTTCAGAGGACGCTCGATCTCCTTAACGAACGCTGGAAAGACGGGACCAAGCCGGAGCTCGTGGAGGGGATCCGGGCGCTCTGGCAAGATCTTGAACGCCAGAGCTTCGCGCCATCGCCGGGAGGCCGGGACTCCGACGAGACGACGATGACGATCGAGGCGCTGCGAAACCTCCTCCAGTCGATCGAGAGGACGCCATTTAAATGAAAGCGCCGGAAAGCAACAGAAGGCAACCGAAGGCTACGGAAGGCGTGGAAGGCCATCTTCTACCCATTGCCCCCCGTTGCCTTCTGTTGCTTTCTATCGCCTTCTGCTGCCTTCCATCGCCGTCAGCCGCCGACAACGGCTCTTGGGCTTCCGCGCAGAAACTCTACGACGCCGGAAACTTCAGCGCTGCCGCCGACGCCTACCAGGACTTTCTCGCGGCGGATCCGAAAAGCGCCGCGCTTAACTATAATTTAGGAGACTGCCTCTACCGCGAGGGGAATCTGGGGCCTGCCGTCGCCAGTTTCCTAAGGGCGTATGAAGCGGCGCCCCGCGATAGCGACATCGCCTACAATCTAAATCTCGCGCTCCAAAAAGCCGGCGAATCGCTCGTGCCGGACGGAACTCCACCCTTCGTCTTCCAACTCTTCCATGGGCTGAGCCGCGCGGAGCTCGCCGGCCTTTTCTGGGTCCTGTGGTGGGCGGCTCTGCTGCTTCTGACGCTTCATCTCGTATTGTCGCGGCGCGGGAAAGGAGCGTGCCTGAAGCCCGGCCTTGCCTGCCTCTCGCTCGCGGGCGTGGCGGGGCTGTGGTGGCTCGCGCGAGTTCAGTTGGCGCCCCGCGATCCCGGCGTCATCGTACAGGCCGACGCCCAAATCCGCAGCGGGCCCGGAGAGAACTTCAGCGTCGGATTTACGGCTCCCGCGGGTCGACGCGTGTCGATTCTCGACCACAAGCATGGCTGGATCGAAGTCGGGGTGATCAAGGAAGGCGCGGAAGGCTGGCTCCCCTCGGACGCCGTGGAAAGGCTTTGAGGGCCGCGATTCCCTCTTTTTGACTATAATAGTCGCGGCTCCCATGGCTAAAAAAGTTTTTTCGAAGGCGGCGAAAGCTCCGTCCCGAGTCGAGCGCGACTCGCTTGGCGAAAAAAGCGTGCCGACCGAATCCTATTACGGCATCCAAACGCTGAGGGCAGTCGAGAATTTCCCCGTTTCCGGCCTCAAGGCCCACCCGGCGCTCATCCGCGCCTACGCCTCGATCAAAAAAGCCTGCGCCCTTGCCAATAAGTCCCTGGGTAAGCTCGACGCCATGATCGCCGATCCCATCATCCAGGCGTCGGATGAGGTCCTGCGCGGACGATTCGACGACCAGTTCGTGGTGGACGTCTACCAGGCCGGCGCCGGCACTTCCTTCAACATGAATGCCAACGAGGTGATCGCCAACCGAGCGGCGGAGCTTCTGGGGGAGCCGAGGGGGGAATACCGGCGCGTCCACCCCAACGACCACGTCAACATGTCCCAATCGACGAATGACACCTTCCCCACCGCAAGCTGCGTCGCCTGTCTGGCGCAGGTCCGCGAACTCGCGCCCGTCCTCGATCGCCTCGCGGACGCGTTCAAGGCCAAGGGCCGGGAGTTTCACAACGTCGTGAAATCGGCGCGCACCCATCTGCAGGACGCCGTTCCCATCACCCTGGGCCAGGAATTCTCGGCCTACGGCGCCGCGGTCTCGGCTTGCGCGCGGGAGCTGGCGCGACGCTCGGAGCTATTGCGGGCGGTCGCTTTGGGCGGGACCGCGGCGGGAACGGGAGCCAACGCCTCGATCGAATTTCGCCGTCTTGCCATTCAAAACCTGGCGCGGATCACCGGCCTTCCCCTCGTTGCGGCCGCAGACCCGCGCATGGCGCTCCAGAGCCACCAGCCTCTCCAAGCGCTCTCAAGCGCCCTCAAGGAGACGGCGCTCGAGCTCATCCGCATCGCCAACGATCTGCGCCTTCTTGCCTCGGGTCCGATGACGGGATTCGCGGAGATTCTTCTTCCCGCCGTCCAGCCGGGCTCCTCGATCATGCCGGGCAAGGTTAATCCTTCCATCCTCGAATGCCTCAACATGATCTGTTTTCAGATCGTCGGGCGCGACGCCGCCGTCGCTCTCGCGACCCAGGCGGGACAGATGGATCTTAACGTCATGACGCCGCTCACGGCCTACAATCTCCTCGACTCGATGGAGCTCCTCATTCGCTTCCTGCCCGTCGCCGACAAGCGCTGCGTGGCCGGCATCAGCGCCGAGAAGGAGCGCTGCCGGGCGTATTTTGAGAAGAGCCCCTCCCTGGCGGCGCTGCTCAACCCCAAGATCGGCTACGCCAAGGCGGCCCAAGTATTCAAGGAAGCCGTCGCGAGCGATCTCTCCATTCCGGAAGTGGCCCGAAAACACGGCCTCCTGAGCCCCGCGGAGATCAAGAAGCTCTTCGATCCACGCGCCGTCACCGGCATCCTGGATCACGGTCGCTCCAAGCCGTAGCGCCGTGCCTCGCGAACTCGTCTACTTCTCCCCGACGCTAAGCCCGCGGGACTACCGCCGGGAGGTCTCGGCCATCTTTTCCCGGGAGCTATCGCGCCAGGGCCTGCGCCTGACCTCCCAACGCCGGCGCATCTTGGACGAGCTCATGAAAACCGACCGGCATCTGAGCGAAGAGGAAATCTACCGATCCCTCGCCTCCTCCGGCATCGGCCGCACGACGGTGTTCCGGACGCTCAAGGTTTTGAAGGAGTGCCGCTTGGTGGAGCAAGTTTCGGGGACGGACCGCCCCCGCTTCGAACTGCGCTGGGAGCGTCCGCACCACGACCACCTCGTCTGCATCTCCTGCGGGCATATCCAGGAGGTGCGATGGCCGAAGCTCGAGGCCATCCAGGAAAGAACCTGCCGTAAGATCGGCTTCGCCCCCAAGTGGCACCGCCACGAAATTTTCGGCCTTTGCGCCGTCTGCTCCCGATGAAGATCCATACGATCGCCCTGGGCTGCCAGATGTCGGTCGCGGACGGGCTCGAGATGTCGCGGCCGTTCCTCGAAAGAGGCGCCGAACGCGCCTCGTCGGTCGACGAGGCCGACTGCGTGCTTCTCACCACCTGCACGGTCCGCGATCACGCGGAGCACCGGGCGATTTCGCTCATCGGGCGGCTTCGATCCTGGAGGGAGGAAGACCCGCGGCGTATTCTCGTCGTCGCGGGCTGCGCGGCCGAGAGGATCGGGGGGGAAATCCGGAAGCGCTTCCCTCATGTCGATCTCGTGGTGGGCGCCAAATCCCTGCAGCGCTTCCCGGCGATGGCGGCCGAGATTCTCGAGGGACGCTCGCGCCTCCTTGAGTCAAGCGAGTCGTCGCAGGCCCGGGCGGTCTGGGGCCTCTCGAAAACGGAGCTTGAAAGCCGCGACGCGCGCCTCGCGCACGGCTTCGTCACCGTCATGCGCGGCTGCAACTATTCCTGCTCCTACTGCATCGTCCCCGGCGTGCGGGGACGGGAAATCTACCGGGACACGGAGGCAATCCTGGCGGAGGTCCGGGCCAAGACCGCCGCGGGTCTCAAGGAGGTGACGCTCCTCGGCCAAACGGTCAACAGCTACCGGTCTCAGCGGGAAGGCCGCGAGATCCGCTTCCCCGACCTTCTTCGCCTGGTCGACGCCGTGCCGAGCCTCGAGCGTCTGCGCTTCATGAGCCCCCACCCTCATTTTGTCACCGTTGAGATGATCCGGGCGATGGCGGAGTGCCGCTCCGTCTGCGAGCATCTTCATTTGCCGGTCCAGTCCGGCTCCGACCGCATCTTGAAGCTCATGCGCCGCAACTACACGCGGGACTCCTATATGGAGAAGGTCGGAACGTTGCGCCGCCTCATCCCGGAAATTGAGATCACGACGGATATTATTGTAGGATTTCCCTCAGAGACAGACGAGGATTTCGAGGAAACATTGAGTTTGATCGCCGCGCTGGAGCCGTCCTCGGTCTACACCTTCAAGTACTCGCCGCGTCCCGGAACTCCGAGCGCCGCCATGGAAGACGATGTGCCCACCGCCGTCAAGGAAGAGCGCCTCGCCAGGCTCAACGAGTTTGTCGCCCAGACAGCCTCCCGTAGGCTTTCGCGCTGGGTTGGAAAGACCCTCCAGATCCTATCGGACACCGCCACCACGGGCCGCTCTCGCCAGGGCTTCAAGACCCGTTGGGAACGCCCCGTCGAGCCGCAGACCCTTCTTTCGGCGCGCGCCGCCTTCCTCGAGCGCCAAACCCTCATCGCGGAGCGCATCGCCAATTAGCATGTCCCATTCCAGCGAACGCCGGAAATTTCCCCGCTTTGAGATTCTCAACGGCCTCGCGGAGCCCGTCACGGTCGACTTCAAGATTTCCACGGCGGCGGCGCGCAGGTCGGCGAGCGTTCCGGCGGTTCTCACGAATCTCTCCGCCGGCGGGATGTCGGTTGTCCTCTTCAGCCGCCCTCCGGCCGCCCGCAGCCTCCAGATGGTCCTGAGCCTCCCGGGGCTTCGAAAGCTTCCGCTCGAGGGCCGCGTCGTTCGCAGCGCCGCGAAAGGGGAGACTTACTCCCTCGGCATCGCCTTCTCCAAGATCGCCGTCAAGCACCGCCAGCTTCTCGAAAAAATGGCGGAGAACAACGCCGACTGCGACACGCGCATCGCGCTGCGCCTTCCGGAAGCCTGCATGGCCGAGTGCTCCTTCCACCCTCTCTGCAGCAAGCCCCAGAAGGGGCCCTACTGGCAGCGTTCTTAGCCACGAAATCAGACTTCGTCCTCATCATCGCCGGCCCGACCGCCGGCGGCAAGACGGATCTCGCGCTCGCCCTGGCGCGGGAGTTTCCCGCCGAGATCGTCGCCGCGGATTCACGCACTCTCTATCGAGGCATCGACGCCGGCACGGCGAAGCCCGCGCGCTCCCCAGACGGCCTTGTCGAGGGAGTTCCCTACCATCTTCTCGACCGCCTGGACCCCCGGGAGAGCTATGACGCCGGGACCTTCGCCCGGGAGGCTCGCGCCCTTTGCGCGCAAATTTTAGATCGCGGCCGGCTCCCCATCCTGGCAGGGGGGACGGGCTTTTATCTTTCCGCCTTTATCAACGGCTTGGCGCCGCTTCCCCGCGGAGAGGATTCGATCCGCGCGCGGCTCCTTTCGGAGAGCGCGCGACGCGGCCGGGCCTGGCTTCACGAGCGGCTCAAGGCCGCGGACCCCGAGGCGGCGGCGGCGATTCCAGCGGGCAACATCCAAAGGACGATACGGGCCCTCGAGGTGGCGGAGCTTTCGGGAAGGCCCATCTCGGAGCTTTGGAAGGCGGTCCGCCCCGACCCCCTGCCTCACCGCCGCCTCCTGATCGCGATCCGCTGGAAGACCGAGGAACTGCGCCGGAGAATTGAAGCCCGATCGCGGAGCCTCTGGCCGGCCATCCTCGCGGAAACGCGAGAGCTCCTAGGCCGAGGATTCACGGGCGAGGAGCCCGGTTTCCAAAGCCTCGGCTACCGGGAGGCCGTTTCGTGCCTCCGGGGGCGTTTGGCGCCCGACAAAGGCCTTGAAGAGCTCATCCGCCAAACGTCGGCCTACGCGAAAAGGCAGCGAACCTACCTGCGCAACAAGCTCCGAGCGGCCGAGATCGAGGGGGGGCCGGTTCCCGAGATGGCCGCGCAGGCATTGGCTTTCATCCGCGATGCCTGAGCGCGTGATCCTCGTGGGCCTGGGCCTCAAGCGCGCGGCCGCCGACATCCCGACGAGCCTGGCGGAGCTCGAGGGCCTCGCTCTCACGGCCGGGGCGGTCATCGCCGGCGTCAGCACCCAGGCGCTGTCGCGCTGGAACTCCCGCACGCTCGCCGGAACGGGAAAAATCGAGCAAATCGCCTTGGCCGTCCGGGAGCATAAGGCCCAGACCGTCATTTTCGACGCCGAACTCTCGGCCTCCCAGCAAAAGGCGATCGAGGGGGCGATCCCCGCGAAAATCGTCGATCGCACCAGGCTCATCCTCGATATCTTCGCCCAGCGGGCTCATACCCGGGAAGGGCGGCTCCAGGTCGAGCTCGCGCAGCTTTCCTATCTTCTTCCGAGGCTCACGGGCGCCTGGAGGGCGTTTTCCCAGCAGGTGGGCGGCATCGGCACGAGGGGCCCCGGGGAGCAGAAGCTCGAATACGAGCGCCGCCATATCCAGCGCCGCATTCTCGAGCTCCGCAAGAAAATCGAGTCCGTCAAGCGCGCCCGCGCGGTGAGACGCGAAGCTCGGCTCAGCGTCCCGGTCCCTCAAATCGCGATCATCGGCTACACAAACGCCGGAAAGTCCACCCTCCTCAATACCCTCGCGCCAAACGCCGCGCCCATCTATGCCGACAACAAGCTCTTCGCGACGCTCGACCCCACCGCGCGCCGCGTCAAGATTCCCGGCTTCGGCTGGGCCGTCGCGACGGACACCGTGGGCTTCATCCAGCGTCTTCCAACGACGCTCGTCGCCGCCTTCCGTTCGACGCTGGAGGAACTGACCCTGGCCGACTGCCTCCTTTTCCTCTCCGACGCCGCTTCCCCGGATCGCGAGATGCAGGAACGCGCCGTGGCCTCGATCCTCGAGGAGATGGGGGCCCAGGAGATCCCGCTCGTGCGCGCCTTCAGCAAGGCGGACGCCGTCGACGCGGAGACGAGGCGCGCGCTCGAGCGCAAAGACCCGCTTCGTCCCTTGATCTCCTGCCGGACGAGGGAGGGATTGAACAAGCTTTACGAGGCTCTCGCCGGGGCCTTATCGAAGCGCTGGATCCTCAAGCATCTTTACTTGCCGCTCTCCGAGGCCTCGCGGCTCGGGATGATCCACAGCGCCGCCCAGGTCGTCTCCGTGGAGACCGAGGGCGAGCGGATAAAAATCGGGCTGCGCATCACACAAGCCAACTGGGGGCGGCTTCTCAAGCGGATGGACGGGTTCACGGCCGTGGAATCCGGCGCCGCGACTAAATGTTAAAATTTCTGAAGTACCGATATGGGGCTCGATCAAAAACCTCGGATCACCGTGCTGGGAGCCGGCATGTGGGGGACGGTCTTGGCTGAGCAGTTTTGGGCGGCGAGCCGGGGGAGGGCCCGCGTCTCGCTCTGGGAATTCGACCCTCATAAAGCGGCGCTCATCGCCTCCACGCGTCGCCATCCGCATCTGGCGGGACTGAGGCTCGACCGCGACGTGACGGTGACCTCGGACCTCCGGCAGGCGACCGACGGGGCGGAAGTGATCCTTTTCGCGCTTCCCTCGACCGCGGTGCGGACAACCGCGCGCGTCATCAGGGGCATGATCCCCCGCGCGCGCCCCTACGTCATCAACGCCTCGAAAGGGATCGACCACGACAGCCTCAAGACCATGGGGCAAGTGATCGAGTCCGAGCTGCCCAAGGCCCGGGCGGTCTACACCCTCTCGGGCCCAAGCTTCGCCAGGGAAGTCGCCCGCGGGGTCAAGACCAAGCTCGCCCTCGCCGGTCCCTCGGGCCCCGACGCCGAACGTCTGCGCCGCCTCCTCGACGGCGGGGTCCTGCGCGTCGATTGGACCCCCGACCGGGTCGGCGTCGAGGTCGGCGGTTCTCTGAAAAACGTCCTCGCGATCGCCTGCGGCATCCTGGACGGCCTGGGAAGCGGAGCCAACACCAAAGCCGCCCTCATCATCCAAGGCATCCAGGAGATGGCCGCCATCGTACGCGCCTTGGGCGGGAAGCCCGAGACGATCTACGGCGTCGCGGGACTAGGAGACCTCGTCCTGAGCGGGACATCGCTTGAGTCTCGAAACCGCGCCCTGGGAGAGAAGCTCGCCGGGGGCCGGCGCGTCTCCCAGGCCCGACGCGAAATCCCGACCATTGTCGAGGGGATCGAGGCCGTGAAGTCCGCGCGCCGCCTCGCCCGCAGCCTCAAGCTCAAGCTTCCGCTTCTCTCCGCCATCTGGGATGTCGTTCACGGCGGCAAACGGCCCGAACGGGTGCTCGCGTCGCTCGGGTTCAAGGACATCAACCATGGCTAAAAACGAAAAGGGAACCGGAGGCGAGGGCAAGTCCTCCAACGACCAGGACAAGGAAGTCAAGATTTACTCCCTCGCGACCACGCCCAACGAGTGCATCCTCTTTCTCGAGGAAACGACGGGGAACCGCCTGCTCCCCATCTGGATCGGCCTCGCCGAGGGCCAGGCGATCGCGATCCGCTTCTCGGGGCTGGTCCTTCCCAGGCCCCTCACCCACGATCTCCTTCTCAATGCCATCAAGAGCCTCGGCTTCTCCGTCGACAAGGTGGTCATCAACGACATCAAGGAGAACACCTTCTACGCCCGCATCCATATCCACAAGGGCGCCGTATCGCACGAACTCGACAGCCGGCCGTCCGACGCTATCGCGATCGCCGTGAGGGCCGGCTGCGCGATCCGGGTCTCCACGCGCGTCTTCGAGAAGTGCCAGACCCTTCCCAAGCCAATCACCGAGGACGAGGTCGAGAAGTTCAAGTCCGAGCTCAAGAGCCTCAAACCCGAGGACATCTTCCGAGACTTGCCCGAGGCGAAGAAAAAGGAGGACGGCCCCGCCGAGGAAAAAAAGCCCCCTAAGGATAAGGGGGATAAAGGGGGGGAGAAGCCCGGGGGACCCGAGGAGTAGGAATGAACAGGAAGGATTTGATTGACGCCGTCGCGAAAGCGCTGCCCAGCCGTTCGGACGCCGCCACGGCGGTGCGGGTCGCCTTCGAGACGATCCGCGCGGCCTTAAACCGCGGCGAGAAGGTCATGATCTCGAATTTCGGGGCGTTCCGCGTCAAAGAGCATCCGCCGGGCACCCGTCGCAATCCCAAGACCGGCCAGACCGTGAGCGTCCCCACCCGCCGCCGCGTGCGCTTCAAGGCCTCGCGGCGCCTTCTCGACTAATCGCCGCCCGCCATGCTGCCCCCGATCCAGCTGCCGGACAAGGAATTCTTCTCGATGGGGGAAGTGAGCCGCATCGTCGGCGTCCCTCCCCACACTCTACGCTACTGGGAACATCGCGTGGGCTTCCCGCGCCCCGCCCGTCGATCCAGCGGCCACCGGCGCTTCACCCGCAAGGACCTGGAGGCTATCCTCTCGGTCAAAACACTCATCGCGCAAGAAGGCCTCACGACCCGGGCCGCGCACCGCGCGCTCAAGTTCGAACGGACAGGCCGCTCGCGGGGAGCCCCCTCGGACGGGGCCTCGCGGGAAGTTCTCGATCTCCTGCGAGAGGTTCGCCGCGAGATCAATGCGATGATCCAGGAGCTCAAGTGAGAGGATTTTCTTGGCTTTCCGTTGCCGATAGATTGAAAAAATGCTCTCATGATGGCGACGGGGACTGGCTCAAAGGTAGAGCGCTCCCTTGGGGTGGGAGAGGTTCCGGGTTCAATTCCCGGGTCCCCGAAGTTCAGAGTTTTCCGATCGGGGCATAGCTCAATTGGCAGAGCGCTTGGTTCGGGACCAAGAGGTTCTGAGTTCAAGTCTCAGTGCCCCGATTCCATTTGACGGCATTAATTATTGGTAAAATAAGGTTGGTCCGCGAGCGGTGGGTTTTGCGGGGCCGGGTGCAGGGCATCGGGTTTCGCTACTTCGCCCGCCAACAGGCGCGGGCCATGGGAGTGTCGGGATGGGTCCGGAACCTGCCCGAGGGGGGCGTAGAGGTCGAGGCGGAAGGACCCAAGGAGGCGGTGGAAAGGTTTTTGAGCATGTTGCGGACGGGCCACCCTTACGCAAGCGTCGATGAAGTCGCGCGCACGGCGTTGAAGCCTGTGGGCGGGTCTAAGGCCTTCGAGATCCTCCAATACCATAAAAACCAATGGCCATAGAATCGACCGACACGATCAGCCAGTATTTCAAGGGCATCCAGAAGCTCGCGGAGATGCCGCGCGAAGATATGTACGAGCTTTGGAAAAAGGCCAAGAAGGGGGACAAGAAGTCGAAGAAGAGCATCATGGAGGCGAATCTACGCCTCGTCATCCCCATCGCGAAGAAATACCACCGCCACGGCATCGACTTCATGGACTTGGTCGAGGAAGGCAACCTCGGCCTTCTCCACGCGATCGACAAGTTCGAGCCCAAGAAGGGCTTCCGCTTCTCGACTTACGCCTCCTACTGGATCGAGCAGGCCATCCGCCGCGCGGTCGAGGAGCAGTCGAAAACGATCCGCATCCCGCCCCACGCCTGGGAGGCGCTGCGCAAATGGCTCAAGCAGTGGGAGAAGATGCACGCCGCTCTGGGCCGCGACCCGACCTTGGCCGAGATGGCTCGACGCATGCATTGGACCGCGCGTCAGGTCCGATCGGTCCTGGACGCCGCGGAGGCCGCTCGGGGAATCGGGTCGATCGAGGCGCCCCTGGACCACGAGGACGGTTCCATGACGCTCGAGGATACGCTTTCCGAGTCGCAGGCTCAATCGCCGGACTCCCTCATATCGATTTTGAAGCTTCACGACGAGCTCCACGCCGCCCTGGGTCAGATCGGCGAGCGCGAGCAGCTGATCCTCCAGTTCAGATACGGTCTGACGGGGCAGTCCCCGATGACCCTGGAAGAAGTCGGCAAGCGCCTCAAGCTCTCGCGCGAGCGCATCCGCCAGATCGAGGAACGGGCTCTCTTGCGGCTGCGCCGTGTCGCCAACCGCATGGGCCTCATCGAGGTGGGGGAGGGCCGGATGGCAGCCGCGCCCAATTTCCAGCCTGGATGGCACGTTCCGCGCACCAAGACCAATATCCTGGGGGAGACGGTTTCGTCGCCCCGCGGCCCAGCCGGGGCGACCGCCGCCCGCGCGGCCGTGCGACGACCCATTCTCATCATCAAGAACGCCAGAAACGGCGGCGGCAAGAACCATAAACTCAACCACAAAAACCTCCGGAGAGTCCGATGAAAACGGCGACCCTAGATTTGTCTTCCTATATCAAAGACGTTCCCGACTTCCCCAAGAAGGGGATCGTTTTTAAGGACATGACGCCTCTCCTCGCGGACGCCGGCGCCTTCGCGGCCGCGATCGATGCCTTAAGCGAGCCCTTCATCGGGAAGGGAATCAACGTCGTCGCCGGGATCGAGTCGCGGGGCTTTCTCCTCGCCACCCCGATCGCCTACCGCTTGAACGCCGGCGTCGTCCCGCTGCGAAAGAAAGGAAAGCTGCCGCGCCAGACGGTCTCCGCCAACTACACCCTCGAATACGGCGAGGAGACGATGGAGGCGCACACCGACGCCATCAAGCCCGACTCCCGGGTTCTCCTTGTCGACGACGTCCTCGCGACCGGCGGCACGGCCGAGGCGGCCTGCCGCTTGATCGAGAAGCTCCGCGGCAAGATCGAGGGCATCGCCTTCCTGATGGAGCTCAAGTTCCTCAACGGCCGACACAAGCTCGACGGCCGCCCCATCCGCTCGTTGCTCTCGTATTAGCCTCCGTTGCCAACCGTTGCCGACCCAACGCCCCGATAGCTCAATGGATAGAGCTACTCCGTCCTAAGGAGAAGATGGGGGTTCGATTCCCTCTCGGGGCAAAGAGCACGCCCGCGACCGAGACGCCGCCGTCCAAAATCCTCGTCATCCTCCTCAGGAGCTTCGGCGACGTCGTCGCCGCTCTTCCCTCGATTCACGCCCTGCGTGATTCCTTTCCGAAGGCCCGCCTCGATCTCCTCATCGAACCGCCCTACGAGCAGGGCCTCTTAGGCTCGAACGCGCACGACGAAATCCTGCCCTACGACTCGAATCGTCCGTTCTCCTTGCTCTTGGATCTCCGGCGCCGGCGCTACGACTGGGTCTTGGATTTCAAGACGACCTCCCGCAGCGCTCTCCTCGCGGCCGCGAGCGGGGCGCGGGTCCGCTCGGGATACGCCCGCATCGGCCTTCCCCATCGCCTGGCTTACACCCATCTCTACAAGCCGCCCCGGCCTCAATACAAGGGCCTCGACTACGTGGATTGGGTAGCAGGGCTTTCGGGACGACCTCGGGGGGAAAAAGAACCGGCCTTGGATTTCGGCTGCAAGATCCCCGCCACGCCGGCGGCTCGCGCCAAGCGCTTCCTGGAGGAGTCCTTTAAGGTTCGGCCTCGTCGGCTCGTCTCGATCGCTCCGGCATCGCCCACCGCTTATAAGCTCTGGCCAGCCGAGCGCTACGCCGCCCTGATCGACCTTCTGGATCCCGGGATGGAAACCGGAGTTTTTCTGGTCTGGGGGAGGGGGGAGCGGCCCTTCGCGGATAAGATCGCCGGACTCTGCAGTTTCCGCCCCTCCGTCGCTCCTGAATCGCCCTCTCTCCTCGACTTGGCGGCTCTTTTAAAGGAAGCAGATCTGCATCTGGGGCCGGACAACGGCGCGAGGCAGGTCGCCCAGGCCGTGGGAACCCCCACCGTGACAGTCTACGGACCCGGAGACCCCGTCCATTGGACCCATCCCGACGGCCTCCGGCACCGGGCGATCAAGAAATCCTGCCGATGCGAGTCGGGCCCGGCGACGATGAAGGACCGCTGCCCAAGCCTTGACTGCCTCATGTCCGTATCGGTCGAGGAGGTCCTCAGGGAAATCGCCGCCAGTTTTGATAGAATCGGCTCTCAATCCCATGGCTCATTGGGCAAAGACGGAGCTTAAGCGCAACGATCTCGAGGAGGCGATCCTCCAGGGCGCGGGCTGGGTCCGCGAGAACAGGAGGCTTTCCGCCTGGATCGCGGGGGGGATCGCCGCCGCGGCCATCGCCCTTTCCCTCATCTTCTATCAGCGCAACGCCGTTCAGAACGCCTCCTGGGAAAAGCTCAACATGGCGGAAGCCGCCGCCTACGCGGGCCGCCCCGATCTCGCCGCTCAAGGCATCACGGATCTCATCAACCTGTATCCCGGCACTCGCGCGGCGGGCTTCGGGCTCCTCTTCTTAGGGGATCTCTCCTATTGGAAGGGGGATTACGCGAAGGCCCTCGAATCTTATTCGAAGCTCTACGCCTCGGGCCGCCCTTCGGACCTCATGCCCTTCGCCCTCGCGGACCAAGAGGCGGCGGAGGAGGCCCTCGGCCGCTACGCCGACGCCTCCCGCGACGCCCAGGCGTTTTTGGATGCCTTCCCCGACCAATTTTTAGCCCCCCAAGTCCATTCGGCCCTAGCACGCTGCTTCCTTGCCCAAGGCAAAAAGGCCGAGGCCAAGGCCGCCTATCAGCGCATCGTCCTCGAGTATTCCGGGACCCCCTGGGCCAACGACGCCCAGCAGGCCCTCAAGAACTGAAGTCAAGCCCCCGGGCCCCAAAGTCCGGGGGCTTCTTTTTTGCTAGTGTAATCCTCAAAATGCGGACCTCGCGATCCGTTCCGGCCCGCCTCTTCGCCCTGCTGGCGTTCGTCCCGGCCCCGGCCCTCGCCGCCAACCTCAACATCAACGGCGCGCTCAAGATGGACGATTACTCCTATTCGGATCTCAATCTCAACTCCGCCTCCCCGAACAATCGCGACTTTCTCGAGACGAACGCCCAGCTGGGAGTCGCCATCGACGGCGTTTCCCTGAAGCAATTAGGGGAGCCTAAACTCGACAACACGACGATGGACGCCGTCTTGAAGCTGCACGCGATCGGCGTCACGAACTCGGGGCTCGAGACGGGCTCGACCGCGAGCGGCGTCCTGGGAAGCCAGCCTTTCAAGCAAATCTCCCAGAACTACCCCGCCGTCGACTACTCGCCCTTCGTCGAGAACGCCTACGTCGACATCAAAGACCCCTACGGCGTCCCCTTGAAGATGTCCATCGGGCGGCAGTCTTTCAAGCTTGGAAGCGGGATGCTCCTCGACGACGACGGCGCGGGCTTCGACGGCGCGCGCGTCCAAGCCACGCTCCCATGGTGGGAGATTAAAACCCAAGCCTTCGCTTTCGTCACCCATGACGCCCATTACGCCGTCCCGGACAACCTGGGCCTCTACGGCTTCGGCGCGGATCTGCCCGTCCAAAAAAAGAAGGGAAATCTGCAGATCAACGAGCTCGTGGAAAAGGACAACCCGACCGCCCCTGTCCCCGTCGAGGGCTGCATCGACCCGGGGCCTTCCTGCCTCACGACCAAGTCCTTCAAGAGCTTCTCCGACCTTGAATACAACATCGACTGGGGCCATCTCTCCTTCAACGGCGAGGCGGCGCTTGAGCGGGGGGAGGGTTCCGGGGTCGCTCCCACGCCCGCCCACATCACCTACCAAGGCGACGCCGAGGTGCTCAACTTCAAATGGACCCAGCCTCTCTACCACCTCAAAAAGCCCGGGATCGCCCGGATCATCATCGCCCGAGGAAGCGGAGACCGGGGAGGAAGCAGCGGGATCGACGGCGCCTTCTTTCCCTCGCACGGGCACCAGTTCGACGGCATGGCCCGAGACGGCTACGGGAACTTCTTCGGCGCGACGCCTTACAGCGCCTTCGGCGGCAACTACGCAACCACCGGGAGCAGCGCCAACGCCAGCGGCCTCGCTCCCGGGGCGAGCGGCATCGACACCGTGGGCGTGGGGATCACGCCGCCGGCCTGGCACGGCATCGTGCTCGACGCGGGCTACTATCTTTTCCAGGCCGACCGAGTCCTCTCGGGATCGAAGACGCTGGGGACGGAATGGGACGCCGACCTCCACTACGACATCCGCCAACATCTGACTCTTGAGGCCTCCATGGGCCTTTTCAAGGCTGGAACCGCCTCGCAGACGACGGGCTCCGGATCCGCGAACGTCTACTCCTTCCTGGCCGTCGGCCGGTTCTAGCTGATTTCTAGCTTGTCTGGAAAAAATCGATTGGGGGGGAGCCCCCGCGAAGCCTGATCGACTCGTAGAATCGGGGGAGAGTCCCGGTGGGCTTTAACTCCGCCGAGGCGCCGCTCCCGGCCTTTCTATCCTGAACCGTGAAAATCTCGGCCAACGTGTAGTTGTCGAGCTCGATGCCGGTGATCTCCGCGACCTGCAGGACCTTCCGGGAGCCGTCCTCGAATCTTGCCGCGAAGACGATGATATCCAGCGCCGAGGCGATCTGGGCGCGCACGGCCCGGAGCGGGATATCGAACCCCGCGGCCAGAACCAAAGTTTCCAACCGCTGGAGCGCCTCGCGGGCGGCATTGGCGTGGATCGTGCTCAGGACGCCCTCGTGGCCCACATTCATCGCCTGGAGCATGTCCCAGGCTTCGAGTCCACGGCACTCGCCCACGATAAGCCTGTCCGGACGCATCCTGAGGGCGTTGAGGACGAGCTCGCGCAGGCCGACATCCGGCAAGCCCTTGGGGTCCCGGAGCCTGGTTTTCAAGTAAATCACGTGCGGTTGCGGCAGCGCCAGCTCCGGGACGTCCTCAAGGACCAAGAATCGCTGGGAGGCCGGAGCCAGGGCCGCAAGGGCGTTTAAGAGGGTGGTCTTTCCGGAGCTCGCGCCGCCCGCGATCAGGATATTTTTTCGGCAGGAGACGGCGTAGCGCAGGAAGCCCGCGCAGCCGGGGCTCAATGAGCCGCTTGAGACCATTTCATCAAGGCTCGGCCGTCTGGCTGGGCGCTTGCGAACCGTCACGCAGAGTCCCCGGCGAGTCAGCGGCGGCGCGATGACGTGCACCCGGGAGCCGTCCACGGCCGACAGGTCCGCATAGGGCCTGGCGGGGCCTATCCCATCCGCCTGAGGGCCCAAGGAATTAAGAAAGGCGTCCAAATCAGTCTTGCCTAGGCTCAATGGCCACTTTTCAAGCTTTCCGTCGGCATTTTCGGCATAAACGGCGCCGTCCTCGTTGATCATGACCTCAATGACATGCGGATCATGAAAAAGAGCCGCAAGCTGCTCAAGAGCGGTCGTCATCGGTCAGTGCCTATCATACCGAATCCGTGCGCAAAGGGAAAGCAATTAGGCTAATTTATGGTGCAGCTTCCCTTGCTTTATATATTAATGATAATAATTATTATGTTTCTATAATATGCATTGCTGATTCTATTATTTCGACAATACAATTTATTTGTTTATTAATAATATGCTTGTTTTATATTGATATATAAAAATATTCAATATTGTTTATCGATATTTAAAACTAGCAGTGTTGGTAATGTTCAAATTTTGTTGATAACTTGAAAATCGTAAGAACTGAACAACCGGCGGATTAATTTGAAGCCCGAAAGTTGGCAACTTTGAGGCTAATTTGGGCGGTTAAAACATGGCTTTAAAAAACCCAAGAGCCATGAGCCGGCTCAGTGGACTGCCCGACGATCAACTCAAAACGAATTGACCTGTCTTTCAGGATCTTGGCAAAAACCTAAGGAAGAGCGGAGGCGACCGTGAGGCAACCCTAAAAAACCCGGCTAAGGAACAAAGCCTTGCGCCGACATGGCGCGCTTCGCGCGGATCGGGTAGAATAATCGCGTTCGCCCACGTAGCTCAGCGGTAGAGCAACCGCCTTGTAAGCGGTAGGCCGGGAGTTCGATCCTCCCCGTGGGCTTATCTCGCTCTTTCTTTCTTAAGAAGCCGGATCTTCGTCCTCAACCCGCCGGGGCCCGAATAGCCGCCAAGACGCCCATCGGCGGCTATCACGCGGTGGCAGGGTATCGCGGGCGCAAAGGGGTTCGCGGCCAAGGCCCGTCCCACGGCGCGGGCCGCGCCGGGCCTGCCGATCCGTCGCGCGATCCAGCCATAGCTGCGTGTCTCGCCCTTCGGGATCCGGGCGCAGGCCGCCCAAACCCGGCGGTAGAAAAGCGGGTAGCGCGTCATGCGCTTTCTGATGCTTGCGGCTATCATGGCGGAATGATCTTACCCAATATCCTGGGGCCGCGGCCCGCCCCGGTCGCCTCGGGACAGTTGTTGGACCGGCCGCTCAAGGCCTCCCGTGCCATCCAGGCGAAGGCCGCCGCCTCCTTGGCCATGGCCGGGATGCCGTAGCGGTCGCTCCTATGAAGGGACAGGCCTCGAAGCTCCTCGCGCAGCATCTCCATGAGACATTTGTTTTTCGCGCCCCCCCCGCTCACGATCATTTCCAGAAGCCGTTCGCCCTTGGGGGCGAAACGTCCGCAGGCTCGCGCGATGGAGAGCGCGGTGAGAAGCGACAAACTCGCGAGGATATCCGGCAAGCGCGCCGGAGAGAGCGGCGCGAAATGCCGGCGCAAATAGCCTTCGCCGAAATACCCCTTGTCGAGCGATTTCGGCGGCTTGCGATTGAAATAGGGGTCCTCCAGGAGCCGCTCCACCTTGTCCCGGTCCGCCCGCCCTTGGGATGCGAGCCTTCCTCCCTGGTCCATTTCCAGTCGGCCGCGGGTAGCCGCCCTGCAGGCGGCGTCCAGAAGGGAATTGCCGGGTCCCGTGTCGAAGGCCGCCCACAGTCGGCCCTTCCCAACGAAGGACACGTTCGAGATGCCGCCGATATTCAGGACCGCCCTTGGCGGCCCTCCTCCGAAGCAGAATCGATCGAAGGCGGGAACGAGCGGCGCCCCCTCCCCTCCCGCCGCCATGTCCCGCGGCCTGAAATCCGCCACCGTCGTCGTCCTCAGCCTCTCGGCGATCACCGAGGGCTCGCCCAGTTGCAGGGTGTTGCGCGGCTCATCTCCGGGACCGTGCCAAACCGTCTGTCCGTGGGAGCCGATCGCGTCGAGCTTCGCGCGGCCCTTAAGCTTTAGCGCCGCTTCGGCGAAGGCCTCGCCCAAGGCGAAATTGAGCCTCGACAGCTCGGGAGTGGTGAGCCGCGCCGCGCGGCCCAGCCGCTCGAGCAGCTTGGGCGGGTAGGGATAGGTCCTATGGCGGAGGACCCGGACGCCCTCCCCGTCGAAGATAACGAGCGCGGCGGTGATCCCGTCCATCGAGGTTCCCGACATGAGTCCGAGCGCGACGCAGTCTCGCGGCGAGATCGATCTCCGCTTCCGTCGAGAGCGGGCCATCAACGGGAAGCCCGCGCATGCGAGCTTTGATCATAGGCGCCGCCGAAATCAAAAAACAACGCGTCCTCCACGGGATTTCTCTTCGCGAACATTATATATCACGAGCTAAA
>DAHVWT010000089.1 GCA_027327915.1 Elusimicrobiota bacterium | reverse complement strand
GGTCGGCGTGCGGGCGGCTCTCGGCCACGAGCGCATGTCCGGACTCATGGTAGGCCACCGTCTCTTTCTCCTTGGGGTTCATGATGCGGTTGCGCTTCTCGAGCCCGGCGATCACCCGGTCGATCGCCTCCTCGAGATCCGCGACCGCGTTGATCGCCACGAAGGGGACGAAGAGTTCCTGGAAATTGAGCTTGTGTTTCAAGGGAAGCTTCGCGATCGTCGGCTCGACGTAGAACCCTCGCGCCAAAGCCCCAACGGCCATTTTCTTGCCGCCCCAGAGGATCTTCCCGCCGCCCCGCGCCGCCTCCCTCACCGCCGCCTCGAAGGTCTTCACGGCTTTCTCGTTGATGACGGGGCCGAAAAAAACGTCCTTGTCGGAGGGGTCGCCGATCTTGATCTTCTTGGTTTTCTCGATCAAAAGCCCGGTGAACTCCCTCTCGACTTTCTTTTCGACGTACACGCGCGAGCACGCGGAGCATTTCTGGCCCTGGAGCCCGAAGGCCGAGCGCATGATCCCCTCCGCCGCGAGATCGAGGTCCGCCGACTCCGTCACGACGGCGGCGTTTTTCCCTCCCATCTCGACGATGACGGGCCGGGGCCAGCCCCGGAGCGCCCCCTCGGAAAGGAGTTTGTAGCCCACGTCCTTGGAGCCCGTGAAGGCGATGCCGTCCACGTCGTGGCTCCTCCAAAGCTCGTCGCCCATGACGGAGGAGCGCCCGGTGAGAACGTTGAAGACCCCCGCCGGGAGCCCGGCGCGGACGTAGCACTCGCCCAAGAGAACCCCCGTCCAGGGCGTGTCCTGGGAGGGCTTGAAGATGACGCTATTGCCGCCGATCAAGGCGCCGGCGGTCATGCCGGTCGAGAGCGCGAAAGGAAAATTGAAGGGAGCGATCACGGCGAAGACCCCGTAGGGACGCAGGAGCGACACCGTTTTCTCCCCGGGCGCCATCGGCTTCATCGGTTTTTCGTAGCCGTTTTCCTCCTCCATCCGGGAGCTGTAATAGTCGATAAGGTCCGCCGATTCCTCGACCTCGCCCATCGCCTCCATGCGGCTTTTCCCCACCTCGAGGGACATGACGGCCGCGAGCTCGTATTTGCGCTCTCGGATGATCTGGGCCGCGCGGCGCATGAGCTTGAGCCTCTCCCGCCAGGGCGAGCGGCCCCAGCCGACGGAGGCTTCCTTGGCGGCTTTGATCGCCGCCTTGACGTGGGAAGGCGCGGCCTGGGCGAATTTTCCAAGGACGACCGACTTGTCGCTCGGCGTCAAATCCACGAGAGGCGGTTTCGATGACGAGACGGGCTTGCCGCCAATGAGGAGCTGGTGGGAGGAGCCGAGCCTTCCGCGAAGCTCCGTGAGCGCTCGATCATACTGGCGGTGGAACTCCTCCAGGTCGGCGCCGGTCGACGTATAGGTGATTTTTCCTTGCGGCTTCTCGGCCAAAGCGGTCGTGTCGTTCATGCGATGTCTCCTCTATTTGACGGTCAATTGATCCAACGTTTTTTCCCAGGATGTTTTCAACAGAAAAACGGCTTCCTCGATCTCCCCCTCGGAGATGACGAAGGGCGGGGCCAGGAGGACGAGGTCTCCCTCCCCCCTCCAATGCCCGGGGTTGGGCCAGACGACAAGCCCCTGCTCTCTGGCGGCGGCGGCGAGAGTCTCGCAGGCCCTGAGCTCCCTCGGGAAGGGCTTCTTCGTCTTCTTGTCCGCGACGAGCTCCACCGCCCAGAGCATCCCGATGCCCCGCACGTCCCCAACGCCGGGCATCTCGAGCATCTCCTTGAGCCTCTCGCCCAAAAGCCTGCCCATCCGCGCGGCTCGCTCGATCAAGCCCCGGGATTTCAGGTAGCGCACGCAAGCCAAGCCCGCCGCGCATATCAATGGCGTGTGGGAATAGGTCTGAGCGTGCTTGAAGGCTCCGTCCGCTTTCAAGATCGGCTCCAAAAGCTTCTCGGATGTGGAGACGCAGGACAGGGGCGCGTATCCCCCCGAAAGGCCCTTCCCCATGACGAGGACGTCGGGGACGGCCCCGAAATGCTCGAGGGCCGACCACTTCCCGGTGCGCCCGGCGCCCGCCAAGACCTCGTCGGCGATCCACAGGACTCCGTGGCGGTCGCAGATCGACCGGACGTTTCTCCAGTAATCGCTCCGCGGGACCGCGGCGCCGGTCGAGGAGCCCCCGACGGGCTCGGCGATGACGGCCGCGACTTGGTCCGGGCCCTCGGCGAGGATCGCCGACTCCAAGGCGTCGCCGGAGCAGGCCGGGCACGAGGATTCCCCGCCGCATTCGCAGCGGTAGGCGTAAGGCGCCGGCATGAAGCGGACGGGGACGAGCCAGGGCTCGTAGGCTTCCTTGTAGCTTTTTCTGGACGAGGCCGACAGGGCGAGGAGGGTGTTGCCGTGATAGCCGGGGTCGAAAGCGACGATTTTGCGCTTCTTCGGCATCCCCTTGGCAACCCAATGGTGCCTGGCGAGCTTGAGCGCCGCCTCGACGGCCTCCGAGCCGCTCGAAAGGAAATAACTTTTCGAGAGCCCAGCCGGGTTGAGCCGGGCGAGTTCCGCCGCCAGATCCTCGGCGGGACCATTCGTGAAGGCGGTGCCGTTGACGTAGGCGATCTTCGAAGCCTGGAGGGCCATGGCCTCGGCGATTTCCCGCACCCCGTGGCCCACATTGACCACGTAGGCCCCCCCGCAGGCGTCCAAGTATCTCTTGCCTCTCTCGTCGTAGATCGAGGCCCCTTCCCCGTGGGTGATCTTGGGGAAATTCTGGACGAGACTCCGGTAAAAAACCGAGCTATGCGGATAGCGGTGATCGATCATTCCCTTCAGACGCTCATGGTAGCATTTTCACTTGAAACGCTTCGGCCGATAATTAGTAGAATCGGTGCTATTATGACCCCCCAAACCAAGGCTTCCCCCGGACCCGTCAAGCCGGCCGTTTCCGCCGTCTCCCCCGAAATGAACGGGGGCGCCGAACTCAACCCCTGGCGCCAGGCGATGTCTCAACTCGGGCATGCCGGCGCCCTCATGAACATGGAGCAGCCGGTGATCGAGCGCCTGCGCCACTGCAAGCGCATCCTCGAGGTCTCCGTTCCCGTCAAGATGGACGATGGGACGACCCGGGTCTTTGAAGGCTACCGCATCCAGCACAATTTGGATCGCGGCCCCGCCAAGGGCGGCATCCGCTATCACCCTCAGGTCTCCGTGGACGAGGTCAAGGCCCTCGCCTTTTGGATGACCATGAAATGCGCCGTGGTCAATCTTCCCTACGGCGGCGCGAAGGGCGGCGTGATCTGCGACCCCAAGACGATGTCGAAGGGGGAGCTCGAGCGCCTCACCCGCCGCTACACCTCCGAGATCTCGATCATCATCGGCCCCGACAAGGACATCCCGGCGCCCGACGTCAACACCAACGAGCAGATCATGGGCTGGATGATGGACACCTATTCCATGACGATCGGCTATTCCGCCCCCGGGGTCGTCACGGGCAAACCCGTCGACATCGGCGGCTCGCTCGGCCGCCGCGAGGCGACCGGCCTCGGCGTCTTCTATGTCACCCGCGAGCTCGCCAAGGCCCGCGGCTTCGATCTCAAGGGAGCCGCCGTCGCGATCCAGGGCTTCGGCAACGTCGGCGCCAACGCCGCCAAGGCTTTCCATGACAGAGGAGCCAAGGTCGTCGGGATCTCGGACGTCAACGGCGGCCTCTACAACGAAAAGGGCCTCGATGTCGACGACATTCTCGCTTACGCGGCCGGCAACCACGGCATCGCGGGCTACCGCAAAGCCCAGGCCGTCCCCGTCGACAGCTTCGTCGAGCTTCCCTGCCAGATCCTCGTCCCCGCGGCGATGGAAAACATGATCACGAGCAAGAACGCCCATAAGGTCCAGGCTCGCTACATCATCGAGGGCGCCAACGGCCCCACGACGATCGAGGCGGACAAGATCCTCGGCAAAAAAGGGGTGGTGATCGTCCCCGATATTCTCGCCAACGCCGGCGGCGTCACCGTGAGCTACTTCGAGTGGGTCCAGGACATCCAGGCCTATTTCTGGAGCGAAAAAGACGTCTTCGCCAAGCTCCAGGACATTTTGGTCCTGGCCTTCAAGCAGGTCCATGACATGTCCGCCAAAAAATCGGTGGACCTGCGCATGGGCGCCTTCATGGTCGGCCTCGAGCGGCTCGCGCAGGCGGTTCGGCTGCGCGGGATGTTTCCGTAACATCCGGCAGCGTAATGCTGCGGAAGGCCACGGAAGGAGGCGGAGCGTTTCGGCTTTCTGCGGCCTTCCGTGGCCTTCCGTAGTTTTCCGTTGCGGCTGATCGCCGCGTCCAACGCCTTTAAGGGCAGCTTGAGCGCCCTCCAGGCGAGCCGCGCCATGGCCTTGGGCGCGCGCGACCTTTTCCGGGAGGCCTCGGTCGAGATCGTCCCCATCTCCGACGGCGGCGACGGCTTTCTTGACGTCATGCGGGCCTTGCGGGGCGGCCGCGTCACCAAGGTTGCCGTCTCCGGGCCGCTCGGGGGCCTCATTCGGGCGCCTCTTCTTCTCAAGGAGCGTGCCGCTTATATCGAAATGGCGCTCGCCTCGGGACTGGCTCTGCTTAAAAAATCGAGAAAAAGCCCGGACGCCATGAACGCCAGCTCCCGGGGCACCGGCTCGCTCATCCGCGCGGCGCTCGACCGCGGGGCCCGGGAGATCGTCGTGGGCCTAGGCGGAAGCGCCACCAACGACGGCGGCGCGGGGATGGCGCAAGCGCTGGGATTCAAGCTTCTCGACGCGAAAGGCCGGGAGCTGGCGCCAGGGGCCGCGCCCCTCCTGGATCTCGCCAGGATTCTTCCTCCCGAGCCGCGGCTCCTCGGGCGGATTAAGGAGGCGCGTTTCGTCGGCGTGTCGGACGTGGAAAATCCTCTCCTAGGCGCTCGAGGCTCGGCGAGGACCTTCGGCCCCCAGAAGGGGGCGACTCCCGCCCAAGTCCGGCTCATCGAAAAAGGGCTCTCTCGATTGGCTCGCGTCGCCGACCGCGATCTGGGACGCAAGGTCGCGGGGATGCCCGGGGCCGGGGCGGCCGGCGGACTTGGCTTCGGCCTCATGGCCTTCTTGGGGGCGCGGATGCGCCCCGGAAGCGATTGGATTTTGAAGGACTCGGGCCTTCCCCGGCGTCTGAGGAAGGCGGATGCCGTCTTGACGGGAGAGGGACGCCTTGACAAGACGAGCTTTGACGGCAAGGCTCCTCTGATCCTGGCGCGAGCCGCGCGAGAACGGGGCATCCCCGTCGCGATCGTCTGCGGAAGCCTCGACGAAGCCGTCCGCGCCCGGCTGGCCGACTCCGGAGTCGGCTCCGTCGCGACCTTGACGGAGGTCGCGGGAAACGAGGACGAGCTTTTTCGGCGCGCCCCCCTTCTCTGCCGCCAAGCCGCCGCGCTCGCCCTCAAACGGCTCTTTTTAGCTTGATATAAGCCGCTTGAGAAACCCAAGGTCAAAGGGCAAGCGAGGAAAACGTTGAAGATTTGGTCGCAC
>DAHVWT010000088.1 GCA_027327915.1 Elusimicrobiota bacterium | reverse complement strand
ACCAGCAACGTAAATGCAAGTCCGGGCTGATCCTTCGGTCGCATGTCCGGGGCTTCGGTTTTTGAAGACGAAACCGGCTGTGGAATCGCTTCCTCGTGATTAAGGATCAGGAGAGCGCTGACGCGCCGCAGGAATGCGGCTCTGCCAATGGCGTCCGCTCTAATTTCTCCCTTAACGAGGAATTCCACCGCCCCATTCCTGCGGACCCGGGCGTCGTCCTCTGGAGTTTCCATAATGCCGGACATGGCGACGACCGGAATATTCTTCGTCTCCTCATTCAGCTTAAGCATCCGTAGAGCGCGATTCCCGGATAGGCGCGACTTAAGGCCGAGGCACAAATCCAAGAAAATCAAGTCCGGTTTGCGGGCCTGGGCAAGCAGCAGGCCTTCTTCGCCCGTCCTTGCCATCATGACCGAAAACCCAAGCACCTTCAAATATCTATTGAAAAATTCACCGAAGTCCTGATTATCTTCGATTACCAGAATTGCGAATTCGCTTCCTTGTGGAGAACGAATCCTGGTCGGGGCCGCCGGGCTTGCGCTCATTGGGTCCGTGCCGTGGAAGGCTGGAGCTATTCCCCGTCGTCGGACGGCGACCGGGAAATGGGGATCGGACCCTGGCGCTTGATCTCTTCCTCGTACGTCGCGAAGATCCTGTCCTCAAGCACCTTACGGAACGCCGGATTGATCGGGTGCGCGATGTCGTGGTAGGTGCCGTCCGGCTGCTTGCGCGACGGCATGCACAAAATGAGCCCCTTCGCGCCCGCGATGATCTTCAGGTTCCGGACGACGAAGCAGGCGTCGAAGGTGACGGTGGCGAAGGCCTTAAGCTTCTCCTCGCCCCTCAGGTGGACCCTAATCTCCGTTATTTCCATGGCAGAACCTCAGTGCTGTTGGTCGGTGATGTTTAAGCGCAAAAAGATGTCAGGTGGGCTTCCCACGAGTAGGCCTTGATTTTCTTCAAGCAGCTCTCGCCGGCCGCCCGGGAATGGACGAAACCGAAAGCCGTGGACCCGGAGCCGGACATCCTGATCCCGCGCAGGCCCAAGCGGCCCAAGAGGGAGCGCATCCATGCCACCTTGTCGAGAGCGGGCAGCGCCGATTCCTCCAGCCGGTTGAAGAGCAGGTCCTTCCACGCGTCGAGGGGTTCTCCCCGTTTGAGGCGGTCCATGAGTCTATCAAGCTGACCAAGCCTTGTCAACACGTCGGCCCGTCGGGGAGGCGCGATGTTTTTGTAGGCCTCGGCCGTCGACACGGAAAACCCCGGATAGACCACGATCAAGTAGGGGAGGTGGTCCTTGAACGCGACGGGCTTGAGTTTATCCCCGATGCCGCGGGCCAGGCACCAGGGAGAGGGATGAAGAAAAAAAGGAACGTCGGCGCCGAGCGATTTCGCGACCGCGGCCAAAGTCTTGCGTCCGGCGGCGTCGAGCTTCATGCGGAACAGCTTCACCAGGCCCGCCAAGGTCCCCCCCGCGTCCGAGGAGCCGCCGCCCAACCCCGCTCCGATCGGGATGCGCTTCGTGAGCTTGGCGCGCACGCCGCGCGCGACGCCGAAGGCCTCTCGAAAAGCCTCGATGGCCTTCAAGACGAGATTGTCCGGGCCGGCCGAGAGCGGGACGCCCCCCTCCTTTCTTTCGATCTCAAGCGACGCCTGGCCGTTCTCCCCGACGGCGAACTCCAGCACGTCGTAGAGGTTGATCTTGCCCATCAACGAGGCGAGATTATGGTAGCCGTCCTTGCGGCGGCCGGTGATCTCAAGGAAGAGGTTGATCTTCGCCGGGCACTGAATGCGGATCATGTCCCTCAAATTTTAATATATTGAGGCTCCCCGTCATGGAGTTTTTCGACACGCACGCCCATCTCGCCGACGACCGCTTCTCCCCGGACAGGGACGAGGTCCTCCGGCGCGCCCGGGAGGCGGGAGTGACGCGCATCACCGAGATCGCGGACGGACCCGCCGAGTGGGAGCTGGCCCTCAAGCTTTGCCGCCAGGCCCCCGGCGGCCTCGCGTTCTCCTGCGCCCTTGGGCTCCATCCCTACCATGCCGCCGATTTTTCAGCGGAGGTTCTCGCGGCTCTCAAAGCGCATGCTCGGCTACCGGAGGTCGTCGCCGTGGGCGAAATCGGGCTTGATTACGCCAAGGGCTCGGCCCCCCGCGAGGTCCAATTTCCGGTCTTCGAGGCCCTCCTCGACGCCGCCCGCGCGCTCGAAAAGCCCGCGGTCATTCACTGCCGGGAGGCCTTCCCCGACACCCTCGCCGCCCTCCGCAATCTCTACCCCTCGCGCCCCAAAACACGGAGGTTTTGGGGAGTTGTCCATTGCTTCACCGGCGACGCCGAACAGGCCGCGGAGATCGCGGGACTCGGCTTCGCGCTCGGCGTCGACGGCCCGGTCACCTACCCCAAAAACGAGGGCCTGCGCACGGCGCTCAAGGCGGCGGGGCCCTCGGTCCTGGTCCTGGAAACCGACTCCCCTTTTCTGCCTCCGCAGTCAAGCCGCGGCCAGCGAAACGAGCCGCGCGCGATTCCCGAGATCGCCGCGAAACTCGCGGAAACCTTGGGCCTCCCGCTCGAAGATCTGGCGCGCGCCGCGATGGATAACGCCCTCGCCTTGTTTTCTCAAAGGCCGGGAATTTAGTTCAATGCCTGATGCCCAAAGCCATGCTGGCCGCCGCTGTCGCCGCCGCCCTTCTCGGCCTTCGCGCCGTCGAGGCCAAGACACACCCTCAAAGGAAGGTCCGAGCAACCATGAATCTAACAAGCGCCGCGTTCCAAGACGCCCAACCGATCCCCAAGAAATACACCGGAGAGGGAGACGACGTCTCCCCTCCCCTCGCCTGGTCGGGAGTCCCTTCGAAGGCGAAAAGCCTCGCCCTGATCGTCGACGACCCCGACGCCCCGATGGGAACCTGGATTCACTGGGTCATTTACAACATCCCCGCCAAGGCTTCCGGGCTGCCGGAGAACGTCTCTAAGTCCCAGGAGAAGCTCCCGGACGGCGCCCTGCAGGGGCTGGCCTGGGGCGTCGAAGGCAACGCCCGATTCCCTTGCGGCCGCGTCGGCTACGGCGGCCCCATGCCCCCCCCGGGCCTCCCCCACCGCTATTTCTTCAAGCTCTACGCCCTCGACGAGGCGCTGTCGTCCCCGCGCCTGACGAAGTCGGACCTGATAAAGGCGATGAAGGGGCATATTCTCGCCGAAGCCCAGCTTATCGGCACCTACCAGCGCTAACGGAAGGACATGGAAACAGGGAAAGGGGAAATGCCGGCGGCGGCGCCGGAAGCTCCCCGTCTCCCGCCTTCCGTTCCCCGCGATTCCGTCCCGGCCGTTTCAGCGGTTCTCGACTTGAACGAGAAGGGAGCGCCTCGAGGCGGCGCGCCGCAAACGCTCGATCGCCGGCTCTTCGTCTCCCTCCAAGCCTTCGGGGACTGCAAGGACGCCGGACCGCTGGTCCGTGCCTTGAAAAAATCCGGCATCCCGGGGGTCCTCTACGCCGAACTCAACGACCCGAGGGGCGTGGGGCTTCTCTTGATGAGCGAGGACCCGGAATTTTTCGCGGGGCCGACGCGCCGCCTTCTCAACCGTCCGCCCTTCTCAAGGCTTTCCATGAAATCCGAGTACGCGATGCTGGGACGCACCTATTCCACGGGCTACGAGCCCGATCTCCGGGATTATCTCCTCGCGCGCACGCCCCGGCTCGTCCTCGACCCTCAAAAGCCCTGGGCTCTCTGGTACCCGCTGCGCCGCACGGGCGAGTTCTCCCGGCTCTCCCCGCAGGAGCAGGGCCAAGTCCTGCGCGAGCACGGCGCCTTGGGCCGGCAATTCGGGGAAGCCGGCTTCGCCTCCGACATCCGGCTCGTCTCGGCCGGCCTCGACAAGAACGACAATGATTTCACGATCGGGATTGTCGGCGCGGCGCTCCATCCCCTCTCGGCCCTCGTCGCCGCGATGAGAAAGACCGTCCAGACCTCGCGCTACATCGAGAAAATGGGGCCCTTCTTCGTCGGCCGGGCCCTATGGCAGGCCCCGCTCGCCGGCGGCAAAGGGAGGAAATGACATGGCCGCCGACAAGACTTTCAAGATCGCGATGTCGGAGCGCTGTTTCCGCTTCAAGCCGGACGCCCTCATGAACCACGCCCCGCAGAAGCCGGGCGTCTACGAGTTCGTGACCTTCTCGCCCCAAGGCGAAGGCGTCGTCCTCTACGTGGGCCTAGCCTCGCCGCACACGGTCTACGACGCCCTGGAAAAGCACTTAAAGGGAGAACTCGCGCCCACCAAGGACGATCTCTTCGCGGCGGCGAAGGACGTCTACTTCGATTATGTGACCTACGCGGACATCGAGAGCGTCGAGGATTTAAAAGACATCGCCGCGACTTTGATCGAGAAGAACAAGCCCCGCTTCAACAAAGAGCCCTTTCCCGCCACCGGCCGCTACGGCCGCGTCCTGCTGGAAGAGATCAGTTAAATCCCGAAGGACGAGCGGGCCGCGAAGTAGGGCTTGCGATCCAAGGCCATGACGTCCGGGTTGCGCCGCCTCGCGACCGCCAGCCAATAGGCGAGCCATTGGAAGGGCACGACGTGCGGCGCGGCGGAAAACGGCGCGTAGATGGGCGGCAGCGAAAATTCCACGGGGCCCCGGCGCGTCTCCTTGGAGACCGCGTCGAAGAGCAAGGTCTTCGCCCCGACCTCGCGGGCGGACGCCAAAGCCTGCCGCGCGCGAAGAAGCTGGGCCGGACTCTCGGCGACGGCGATCACCGCCGTCTCGCCGTCCACCGACGGCAGGAAGCCGTGCAAGAATTCCTCGATGCCGCAGGTGGCGACGCCGAGCCCCGCCGCCTCGCGCAGCTTCAGGGCCCCCTCTCGGGCGATCGGATCGCCGAAGGACGACCCCAGCACGACGGCCTTGGACACGCCCCGGAGCCCCGCGGCCATCTCCCTCATCGGGCGCTCAAAACCCGCCACCGCCTCCTCGACGGCCTCTGGAACACGCTCGAGATGGTCGAACGCCGCGATCCCCCGGCCGGCCCATCGGGCGATCAGGGCGTAGCTCGCGGCCAACGCCGCGGTGAGGCTCGCGGTGTGGGTCCAGGAGGATTCGCGCGCCCCTTGCGTCGCGAGGACCCGGGCCCAACGCCTAGCCGCCGGAGCCTTCGGGGCCGCGGTGATCAAGATCGCGGGGATGCGGCGGGCGTGGACCGCCTCCAGGGCCCGAAGCGTCATCCAGGTCGTTCCGGACTCCGAATAGGCGATCGCGAGGGACGCCCCCGCCATGAGGCCGGGATTTTCCCAGAGGTCGAAGGCCGCGAAGGCCTCGGCGCTCCGTTCGCCGCCCAGCACGGCGTTGAAGGCCTGCGCCGTCGCGAGGGCGGCATGAAACGAGGTCCCCATCCCCGTCAGAATCGTCCTGCCGCGATGCGGGGGCTCGGGCAGCTTGTCCGCCAACGAAACGATGGGCCGCAANGTCCGACGAATCGCCTCCCCTTGGGAGCGAATCATCCCGTGCATGAAGAAAGGATGGCGCTTGCGGCCGAAAGGCGGCTTGGGAATTTGCGCAGGAGGCAGGCGCAGGCCGGCTGCGCGCTTCGGCATTTAGACGTTAAACGACG
>DAHVWT010000087.1 GCA_027327915.1 Elusimicrobiota bacterium | reverse complement strand
CGCGACTGCGGCCTTTCCTTGTGGCCGCGCTCCATACCGGGATGCGAAAGGGAGAACTGCTCGGCTTGCGGTGGGAAAATGTCTCGTTGGACAGGGCTACCATTTACATCTTGGAAGCTAAGTCGGGCAAGCCCCGAGAAATTCCCATTACAGGCCAATTGTCCAAAACCTTGGAGTCTTTGGGGCCAAAGCCGGAGGGGCCTGTCCTTGACTTGCCCGAAATCATGGCACGGCGGCTCTTTGAGAAAGCGCGGAAAGCCGCGAAGCTCCCTGCCGAGGGGCCGGATAAGGTGACGATCCACACGCTGCGCCATACCTTCGCTTCGCACTTCATTATGCAGACTCACGACCTGCCGACGCTTCAACGGCTCTTAGGGCATTGCACCCCGACCCTCACCCAGCGCTACGCGCACCTGTCCAAGGGGCACCTAGCCTCCGAAATGGCCCTATTCGAGGCCGGGCTGGCGTTGAAGCAGCCTACCCCGGCTCCGGCGGCTTGCGAGTCGCGGCAAGCCGTAAGCGCCTAATCCCTCAATTCGCCTCCCGGTGGACACAAAAGCGGACACACTCGGATTTTAGCCGTGGTATGGCAAACGGAAAAATGGTGGGATATCCTCTACAATCGGGCCGTTAGCTCAGCGGCAGAGCGTCCGCCTTACACGCGGAAGGCCGCAGGTTCGAACCCTGCACGGCCCAATCCTACGTTGAAGGCCCCGGATCTTTGGGGAGCTCGGCCAGCTCTTTCTGGGCCTTCTTGAGGCCCTCTTGGGCCGCGTCGAGGAACTTCTTCGCGTATTTGAGCTCGAGGCTGTCCGGCTTGTAATAGGGAATTTCGTAGCTCATCGTCTGGATCGTCTGCTCAAGGCCCATGATGAGCCTCTCGATAAACTCCCGGTGATCCGCGCCTTGTGGGCCCATGGCTCTATTTTATCAATAAAGTAAAAAGCCCGGCTTTGAGAGCCGGGCTTTTACGTGGCGCGACTATCGATTTAGTTGAGGTGCTTGCTGACGAGCTTCGTCATCTCGAACATGTTGACGGAGTTCTTGCCGCTGAAGACGGCCTTGAGATTCTCGTCGGCGTGGATCATGCGCTTGTTCTTCGTGTCCTGCAGCTTGTGCTTGCGGATGTAGGCCCAGAGCTTCTTGACGACCTCGGTGCGGGGGTAGGGACCCTTGCCGATGACTTTCTCGAGGGCGGGGCTGATCGACATCTTCTTCATGAACGCGGCGTTTGGTTTCCTGGCCATGTCGTGGGATTCTCCTTGCGGGCTGATTGGTATTAGACGGCGACGCCTCCTGGCGCTTCCGGATTGTAGCAAGTGTCTCGATGGAATAAAAGCCCACGTCCTCTCGAAAAAGCCCCGGAGGGAGCCGTCGCCCCCTCGGGGATGGCGAACGATGCCAGGATGTGTTACAATGAATCCAACGCCTCCGAAAGGAGGCACTGCCGGGCCCCAAGGCAAGGCAATCCCAAGGTAGAGAGGTGCAAGTAAGTCAGATGCCGACAGGACGTGTAAAGTGGTTCAATGATCAGAAAGGTTACGGGTTTATCACGCCGGATGACGGATCGAAGGATTTATTCGTTCATCATTCGGCCATTCTAGCCGAGGGATATCGATCCCTCGCCGAGAATCAGGCGGTGGAGTTTGAGGTTCAGCAGACCGACAAGGGGCCTCGGGCAGCCAACGTCAAGAAGGTCTAGTCGGAGTTAAGCCGCACGACCAGGAGCCCGCCCGCTTTGCGGGCGGGCTCCCTTGTTTTGTTTCCTTTTTAAAGGAGAGCCGGGCGCGATGCGAAAGAAAATGAGATTCGTGGAAAGCGCGCTGGGCCTTCTCATCGTCGCGGGATTGTTCTCCGTTTTTCGCTCCCCGATGGCTCCGGCCGCGGCGATCGAATCCAAGCTCTACGATTGGAGGCTGAGGCTCTGCGAGAGCCAGGAGACATCCCCCAAGATCGCCCTGGTCGCGGTCGACGCGGCGTCGCAGGCGCGCCTGGGCCCCTGGCCGTGGCCCCGCTCGCGATGGGCGGATCTCATCCGGGCGATCTCGCTTGAGAGGCCGGCGGCGATCGGGTTGCTGCTCGACCTTTCGGCGCCCTCCGATACGCGGGCGCTCGCCGAGATTAAGGACCTCTCTCAGGCCTACGCGCGGCTTAGGCGCGGCCGCGGGGTGATCGACCGACGGGGACGTCTCGCCGAGCTTTTCTCCCAGGCGGCTTTGAAGCTCGACGCGGACCAGGACCTGGCCCAGGCGATTAAGGAGTCGGGTCATGTCATCCTGGCGGCCCGAGCCGACGACTTGGAGACCCCCGGCGCTCCGGCGGGATCCGGCGCCTTCCCATGGGCGCTCGCCCGGCCCGCATCCGCGAACGGGCTTCCCCGCGCCGCGTCCCTGGCTCTCCCGTTGCCGCTTTTCTCCCAGGCCGCCGCCGGAACCGGAGTCCTCAGCTTCCCCAGGGATACGGATGGGGTCGTAAGACGCCAAGTCCCGGTGTTCGGCTTCGATGATCAGGCGCTTCCGTCCTTCCCGCTGGCGCTCGCCGCCTTGTCCCAGGGCTTTTCCTTGGACCGGCTGAGCGTCGTTCCCGGCCGGGACGTCTCCGGAGGAGGATTCGCGATTCCCTTGTCGGCCAAGGGCAGCGTCCTGATCGACTTTTACGGTCCGTCGAGGACTTTTCTTCCCTATCCGGCTTGGGAGGTCCTTTCGGGCAAAACCCCCGCTTCCGCCCTTGACCATAAAATCGTCCTTGTGGGGGCCGCGACTCCCGAGTCCGGTCCTTTTTATAGGACCGCCGTCGCTCGCTCCATGACGGAGATCGAGCTCGCGGCGAACGCGCTTCAGAACATTCTCGACAAGAATTTCATTCGCCCGGCGCCCCATGGGGAGAGATGGGAGGGGGGGCTCTGGGCTTTCGCCTCTCTGTTCGCGGCCGGCGGCCTTCCCTTCATGGGGGCGGTCTGGGCCGTGGCCATCGCTTGGCTTCTCGACTGCGCGTTGGTCATTCTCGGGCTTTACTTCATGGCGCATGGCTTTTGGATGGAGGTCGCCGGGCCCGCGGCGGCGATTCTGGGCTCGGCTCTCGCCGTCGGCTTCGCGCGCGTCTCTTGGTTCGCGTTTTTAGGACGGCGAGGACTCAAACGGGAGCCGGCCGCGACCCCGATCCCGTCGCCGACGCCCGCTCCGGAACTCCCGCGCGCCGTCCCGGAGGCCGCGCCCCGGCCCGGCACGACGGCGCTGAATGGGCATGCTGAAAAGAAGCTCTCCGGCGAGAGCATCCCCTACGAGAAGCTTCGGGACGCGCCGGGCCTGATTCTTGGGCGCGGCCAATCCGCTTGGGTGGGCCGGGAGCCGCGCACGGGGGCCGAGGCCTTGATCGTCTCGCGACTCTTCACCTCCTTGGACGACGCCGAGGCCTTCCTCGCCGAGGGTCCCGCGCTCGTGTCTCTCGATCATCCGAATCTCCTTCACGTTTTTGATTTCGGCGAGGCGGGAAAGGCCGGCTATCTCGCGGCGGAGCTGCTCGCGGCCTCGTCGGACCTCGCCTCCAGTCTTCGGGCGGGTCCGCTTTGGGGCGTCGTGGCGGCCCTTCGGGTCTCGGCGGAGATCGGAGAAGCTCTGGCGGCCGCTTTCGAGGCGGGCGTCCCCTGCTACGCCGTCCATCCGGGCTCCATCTTGATGGGGCCGGAGAACAGCCCCAAGCTGCTCAATTATTGGGGCGGCGGGCTTCCCGCGGCGGCGGGAACCGGCGCGACGGACGGCGAGCCGAAAAAGGAAGAGATCGCCTACTTGAGCCCCGAGGCCGTCCTGGGCAAGCCTCTCGACGCGAGGTCCTCCGTTTTCTCCGTCGGCGTCCTGCTCTACGAGTTATTGACCGGCAAGCATCCGTTCCTGAGGGCCCAGGATGGCCTGGGCGAGCTCGTCTACAGGATCGCCAACGATTCCCTCGTGCCTCTTTCGGAGCTCAATCCCGGAGCGCCGCCCTGCGCCCAGGAGATCGTCATGCGCGCCCTTTCCAAGTCCCCATCCGAACGCTACTCGGGGCCGGCGGAAATGGCCGCGTCTTTGAGAAGCTGCCTGGCGGCCCTGGGCGCGCCGCCGCCGCAAAAGGCTCCGGCGGAGTCGGCGGTTCCATGATCCAATCTCATCCTGTCTTGTCCGCCGCGGGCTTGAGCGACCGCGGTCTCGTCCGGACGAACAACGAGGACCAATGGGGCATGGACGCCGAGAGCGGGCTTTTCATCGTCGCGGACGGCCTGGGCGGGCATAACTCCGGGGAGATCGCGAGCTCCATCGCGGTTCGGACCTTCATGGATTTGGCGTCCCAGCGGCGGTCGACCGTGGCCCAGGCGCCGGGCCTCTCCGAGAGGAGGAAGCTCCTCGAGGCATGGATCAAGGCCGCGAACCGGGCTGTTTACGATCGGGCCCTCGCCTCGGCCAAGGACGCCGGCATGGGAACGACCGTGGTCGCGGCATGGGCCGGCGCCGAGGACCTCGCTTACGCCCATGCGGGCGACAGCCGCCTCTATCTTTGCCGGGAGGGCCGCCTGGAAAGGCTGACCTGGGACCACAGTTGGGCCGAGGATCAGGTGCGTCGGGGGCTCTTGAGCCCCGAGCAGGCGCGAAGGCCCGATGTGTCGAGCGCGTTGACAAGGGCGGTCGGCCTTCAAGCGGACGTCTCGGTGGATGTCGCCGGCCGTGCGCTCGAGCCGGGGGACGTCCTTCTCCTGGCGACCGATGGGCTCACCAACATGGTGCCCGACGCGGAAATCGAGAGGATTCTCGGCGTTTACCGCCTCGCGGCCGGCGAGGCCGCGCGCAGCCTCGTCGAGCGGGCGAAGGCCGCCGGTGGGGCCGACAACATCACCGTCGTCGTCGCGCGGATGGCGGGCGGGAGGCAGCCATAATGGCCATGGACGAAGCCGCTGTCGTCGACGAGATCATCCAGGTCTGTCGGCGCTTGAACGACAAGAACATGATCGCCTCGGCGGACGGCAACGTGAGCGTCCGGTTATCCGATGACCTCATCGTGATGACCCCTACCGGCATCAACAAGGCCTTCCTTAAGCCCGAGGACATCGCCATGATCTCTCCCGACGGCCGCGTGCTCAAGGGAAGGCCCTCGAGCGAGCGCCTCATCCATCTCGAGGTCTACAACAGCTGTCCGCAGGCGAAGGCCGTCGTGCACGCCCATCCGCCGGCCGCGATCGCTTGGTCCGTCGCGCGCCCCTATTTAAAGGAGCTCCCCTCCGACTGCCTGCCGGAGGTCATCCTGGCCGTGGGGCGCATCCCCATCGTCCCTTACGCGCGTCCCTCGACCGAGACGATGGCGCAAAACCTGCGGCCCTTTCTTTGCAAGCACAGGGCCATGATCCTCGCCCGCCACGGGGCGCTCTGCTGGGGGGAGACGCTCCAAGAAGCCTACAACGGCATGGAGCGCGTCGAGCATGCGGCCTGGATCCTGCGCCTTGCCCAAGGCTTCGGGGGCTTGACCCCGGTTCCGGGGGAGGAACTCGCGGCCCTGCAGGGGCTTGTGGATCCGGAGGAAAATCTGGAGTTGGAAGGTTTAAGCGACTCGGCGTGGCGGGAACGGATTGGCAACGCCGTGCCGCCTCCCGCC
>DAHVWT010000086.1 GCA_027327915.1 Elusimicrobiota bacterium | reverse complement strand
GATCTTCATCGGAGAATCTCGCCGCCCCAGAGCCTCTTGAGAAATTCGAGCCAGGGCAGCACCCGGATGCCGTCGCATTCGGTTTCCCGCTCCCCCGTATAGACGCCCAGGCATCGCACGCGCCCCCGCCCCAGCTCGTCGCGAAGGCGCGCCAGCCCGCGGTTGAACGCCCCGCGCCAGCGTGACGCCGACTTGACTTCCAGGGCGACGAAGCCTCCGGCGGTCTCGAGAAGGAAATCGACCTCGACGCCGTCGTGAGAGCTCCAGTAATGGGGCGGATAGCCCAGGCGCGAATAAGAAAGGTAGGCGCGCAGCTCGCCCAAAATCCAGGTTTCAAAAAGAAAACCCGCCTCCTCCTCCGTCGGAGGATAAGGCAGGCGCTCCGAGAGCGCCCGGCAAACGCCCGGATCGAAGAAGAAAAACTTCGGATGCCTGACCTGCTTGGTCGCGCGCTTGAGCTTCCAGGCGGGCAGCCAGGCCCCGATGAGCGTGTCGATGAGTATCTGGAAATAGCCGTCCACCGTCTGCCGGGCGACCTGGGCGTCGCGCGCGATGCCGGAGACGTTCGTCACCTGGCCGTTCTGCCGGGCCGCCACCTCGAGAAAGCGCGCGAAAGCCCCGATGCGCCGCGTCAGGGCCTCGGCCTTGATTTCCTCCTGGAGGTAGGCGCTGGCGTAGCTTTCCAGATAGTCCCCGGGCTTTTCCGACAGGAAGGCCTCGGGAAGCATCCCGTACCGGAGCTGCCTGAGGCCCTCGAACTTGAAGCCGACTTCCTGGGAAACCAGGGGAAAAAACGGGGTCAGGATCGCCCGACCGGCCAGGAGATTCGTCCCGCCGCGCCGCAGCTGCCTCGCGCTCGATCCCGAAAGGACGAATTTGAGCCGCTTTTCCTCGATGAGGCGATGCACCTCGTCGAGAAGCGCGGGGGCCTTTTGGACTTCGTCGATGACGACCCATGAGCCTGGAGCCAGCGGGGCGGCTTCCTGATACAGAAGGCCGGGATCCCTGTTGAGCCGGAGGGACTGCCGGGAATCAAGCAGGTCGTAGAGGGGCGCCCCCTTGAAATGCGACCTGATCCACGTCGATTTCCCCGTGCCGCGCGGCCCGATGAGCAGGATGGATCGGGAGGGCTTGGCGAGAACCCTAGTAAACATCTATGGCAATTATACCGGAAATTAGCCGATAATCAAGGCATGCTGCGCCAAGCCCCCCGGGCGGCACGGCGTTGCTTGTGCGCCATCGCCAGGGCCCCCTGTAACGGCTTGGGGCGCCGTGTCAGCGGGCCTGCTTGAGGTAGAAGGCGACGATGTGGCCGATCGACATGTGCATGTCCTCGATCGCGCCGTATTGGACGCTGGGGATCAAGAGCGGCACGTCCACGAGCCCCTTGAGCTTCCCCCCGTCAAAGCCCAAAAGCCCGATCGTCGCGGCGCCCCGCCGCCGGGCCAGCCGCGCCGCCCGGATCAGGTTCGGGGAGTTGCCGCTGCCCGTGATGAGAATCACCACGTCGCGGGGCTTGAGAAGGGGATCCAACTGATGCTCGAAGGCGGCGTCGAAGGAGTGGTCGTTGGCGACCGCGCTGAGGAAGGGGACGTTGTCCGCGAGCGAGATCGACTTCACCCGCGGCTTTCCCGGGGCCTCGGCGGTCTTGGAGAAGTCGACCGCCATGTGGGACGCCGCCGCCGCGGAACCCCCGTTTCCCATGATGAAGACGTGCCGCCCCTTGGTCCGGGCCTCCAAGACGAGCGCCGCCGCGCGGGAGAGGGCCTTCAAGTCGAGCTCGCGCCACAGCCGGGACATCTCGTCGCGGTACCACCGGGCGAACTGCTCGGCGTTCAAGCCGCCGGGGCCCGTGTGGTGAAAGCCGCCGGGCCTCGTCGATTTCGGAAGCGCCTTCATCGATAAAACGAGCGCACGAGATCCGCGACGCGCCGCAGCTGCGCCCTCGAGAGATCCGGATGCACGGGCAGGCTCAGGATGCGCTCGGCCTGCCTCTCCGCCTCGGGGAAAGAGCCCCGGCCCCGGCCCAAGGACGCCGCCGCGTCCTGAAGATGGATCGGGCGGGGATAATGGACGGCGGTCTCGACGCCGTTTTCGGCCAGGAAATCCTTCAGCGCGTCGCGGCGCTCGGCCTGGATGATGAAGGTGTGGTAGACCGCCTTCTCGTGCGGCGCGTCCTTCGGGACAAGGACGCCGGGGACGCCCGCGAGGGCCTCCTGGTAGAACGCCGCGTTCTCCCGCCGCGCCCGGGTCCAGGCGTCAAGGTATTTGAGCTTGACGAGGAGCATCGCCGCCTGGAGGGTGTCCAAGCGGGAGTTCCCGCTCCAGACGACGCAGTTGTCCCGGGTGCGAAGCCCCAGGTTGCGCAGGGTCTTGACGCTGTCATGGATCTTCTCGTCGCTCGTCACGAGGACCCCCGCGTCGCCGCAGGCGTTCAAGGTCTTCAAGGGGTGGAGGCTGAAGCAGCCGGCGGCGCCGAGGCTCCCCACCCGACGGCCGCGGTGCTCCGCCAGCACCGCCTGGGCGCAGTCCTCGACGACGGGGATGCCGCGGCGCGCGGCGATCGCCAAAAGAGGGTCCATGTCGGCCGGGCGGCCGGTCAGATGGACGGGGATGATCGCCTTCGTGCGCGGGGTGACCGCCTTCTCGACGGCGGCGGGGTCGATGTTGAAGTCGGGGCGCACGTCGACCAGGACGGGCTTGGCGCCCAGCAGCGCCGCGCAGGAGGCGCTCGCGACGAAGGAGTTCGCCGCGGTGATCACCTCGTCGCCCGGCCCCACGCCCAGGGCGCGCAGGGCGAGGATGAGGGCGTCGGTCCCCGAGTTGAGCCCCACGGCGTATCGCGCGCCGCAGAGCCTCGCGAACTCCCGCTCGAAGGCCTCCACCTGGGGGCCCAGGATGAACCGCCCCGAATCGATCACCTCCCCCGCGGCCTTGAGGAGCTCGGCTTTCAAGGGGCGGTGCTGCCCCGCGAGATCGACGTAGGGGACCCGTCCCCGTGCCGCGGGGGCCGGCTTTTTCCCCGCCGGGCCAACGCCCTTCCCGACGGCCCGGAGGGCGCTCGGCCTTCCGCCTGGACCGCGCCTCGCCGGGGATTTAACGGCCGGCACCGGCGTAGAACTCCTCGATGGAGGCGATCATGTATTCCATTTCCTCCTCGGTCAGGTGCTGGTGCACCGGCAGCGTCAGGGACTCCGCCGCCTGGCGCTCCGCGTTGGGGAAGTCCCCCTTCTTATAGCCCAGGGCCCGGCTCGCGGGCTGCAGGTGAAGCGGGACGGGATAGTGGACCTTGGCCTCGATGCCGCGGGCGAGGAGGAACCGGAGCAGCTCGTCGCGCCTCCGGGCCCGGAACTGGTAGAGATGGTAGACGTGCCGCTCGCCCGGGTCGCGGGGCGGCAGCGCGACGACATCGCCTAGCTTCGAGAGGGCGGCGTCCAACCGGCGGGCGTTGGCGATGCGGGTCTCGGTGATCCAGGCGAAGTCCTTGATGAGATGGTTGCCGACCACGGCCTGCAGGGAGTCGAGGCGGCTGTTGTAGGCGTAGACGGCGTACTCGTCGCGCGTGGACATCCCGTGGTTGCGCAGGAGCCGAAGCTTGTCGCGCATCTCCGCCGAGTTCGTGGTGATGATGCCGCCGTCTCCCCAGACGTTGAGGTTTTTCAGGGGATGCAGCGAAAAGCCGCCCATGAGCCCGATCGAGCCCGTGTTTTTGCCGCCGACGGCCGAGCCGATCGCCTGGCAGGCGTCCTCGATCACGGGGAGAGCGCGCTTGCGGGCGATCGACATGATCGCGGGCATGTCGGCGGGCTGGCCCGCCCAATGGACCGGCAGGAGGGCCTTGGTTTTCGGCGTGATCGCCTTCTCGAGAAGCCTCGTGTCGATCGCGCCCTTGTCGTCCGAGTCGACGAAGACGATGCGCGCCCCCGCGGTCTCGATCGCCCCCGCCGTGGCGACGAAGGTGTTGGCGGCCGTGATCACCTCGTCGCCCGGCCCCACGCCGATCGCCTTCAAGGCGAGAAAGAGCGCGTCGGTGCCGGAGCCGACCCCGACCGCGTAAGAGACGCCGATGAGCTTGGCGAAGCGGGCCTCGAACTCCTCCACGGGCCGGCCCAGGGTGAAGTCGCCCGAGAGGACCAGGGATCGGATGTCCTCCAAAATCGGATCGATCTCGGCGAACTGGCGGGACAGGTAGGAATACGGGACGCGGGCGGGCTTCGTGGCTGCCTTCATGGGCTCGGTTCTCCTAAAAAATACCAATGGGCGTCTGTTGGTGCCTGGCATTATATAAAAAATCGGCGGAGGGCTTGCTTGAGTCGCCACGGGACCAAGAGCGTCGGCAGCGGCAGCAAAAGCCAGAAGGCTTGGGACCAGGGATAGCCGTGCCGGGAAAACGCCCGCCAGCGGGCCCTCGTCTTCCAGTATTGATCCCTTATTTTATAGCCCCAGGCCAGCGAGCTGTCGTATTCGACGAGGAACTCCGGCAGATTCGCGAGCCCGCATTCCCTGGCGGCGCGCAGGAAAAGGTCGTAATCCTCCGCCCGCCCCAGCCCCTCGTCGTAGAGCAGGCGCTTGAGGACCTCGGAGCGGGCCATGAGCGTCGAATTGACGATGGGGCAGGCGCGCAGGACGCCCGCGGCGATCCTCTCGGGCTCGACCGGGGTGCGGAACTCGAAGACCCGCCCCCGATCATCCCGCATCCGGCCCCAGCTCCCGCACAGGGCGATTTCCGGATGGTCGTCGAGGAACCCGGCCTGCCGCCGGAATCGCTCGGGCAAGGACAGGTCGTCCGCGTCGTGGATCGCGATATAGCGGCCCCGCGCGCGCCGGATCGCCTCGTTGCGGGAGGCGGCAATCCCCAGCCGGCGGGGGTGGACGATCACGGAGATTCGCGGGTCTTGCAAGCCCTCCAAGACCCGCGGCGTCCGGTCGGTCGAGCCGTCGTCGACCACGAGCAGCTCGAAATCCCCCTCGGTCTGGTCCAGCACGCCCCGGACGGCCCGGCCGATCGCCCCGGCCTCGTTATGCGCCGTCATCACGACGCTGATTTTAGGCATGTCCCGTTTTTATACGATATTTGCCTCATGCAAGACGCCCCCTGGGCTTGGCTCGGCCCGCGAACGCGCTCCTTTCTCCGGGGCGTCTGGAGGCTGGGGCCCTGGCTCGTCGCGGCCAAGGCCGCCACGATGGCGGTCCAGCTCGCGGCGGGAAGGCTGCTGGGCGCGGAGGAGTTCGGGAAGGCGAATCTCTGCCTGAGCGCGGGGCAATGGTTCCTGGCCCTCCAGGCCCTCTGGAACATCGGGGTCGTCAAGTTCGCGGGGGAGGCCCAAGACGACGCCGCGAAGTCGGCGGTCCTCTCCACCTTTCTTTGGCTGAGCCTCGGCTGGACTCTGATCTGCCTGGCCGCCCTGTGGGCCGTCCGGGCGCCCTTGTCGGCCCGGCTCCACATGCCGCCCGATCTCTACCTCTGGGGAATCCTCTTCGGCGTCGCCGCCTCCCTCTATACGACGGCCTACTCCGCGCTCCAGGCCGACATGCGCTTTCGAGCCTACGGCGTGGTCGAGTTCCTCTACGGGATGCTGGCCCTGGCTCTCTTCGGGATCCTCTACCGCCTGGGCCGCCGCGGCTACGCGGGCTTCATGGAGGCGTTCTGCCTCGCCCAGGTCCTGGCGGCCCTCGCTCCGGTCATGGCGGTCATGCTGGTCTTCG
>DAHVWT010000085.1 GCA_027327915.1 Elusimicrobiota bacterium | reverse complement strand
TTCAGGAGCAGGGATTGGACTTGGCCCGCCCCCAGATCCTTCAAAAGCCCGAGTCGGCGATGGGGCTTCCCATCGCCGAAGGAGAGGAGACGCTGGGGTATTTTTACGCGAGGATCCCTCGCGGCAGGGATCCCGCGGAGCTTCTTTCGAAGGCGGGAACCTTCGTTTCCGAGGTCTCCTTCGCCTTCCGGCGCATCAGGCTTTTTCAGGAGGTGGAGAACCTCTCTCGCCTCGACGGGCTGACGGGGGTCCACCGGAGGGGTGACTTCGAGGAAAGGATCCGCTATGAAGTCGCTCGCGCGCGGACGTTTAAAGCCCCCTGCGCGCTCATGATTCTCGATATCGACCATTTCAAGCAACTCAACGACCGCTACGGCCATCCTTTCGGAGACAGGGTTCTCAAGCGCATCGGCGAAATATTGAACGGCTCCTTCTACGAGACGGACTACGTGGCGCGCTACGGCGGCGAGGAGTTCGCGGTGATCCTGCCCCGCGCGGACGCCGAGGGCGTCGCCCGCAAGGCGGAGGCGGTTCGCCGGACGATCGAGGCGGAGCGCCTGGCGGTCGGCCTCGATGCCGTCAAGGTCACGGCGTCGATCGGCCTCGCCTTTTTTCCGCGGGACGCGTCCTCCCCCGAGGATCTCGTCGCGCGGGCGGACTCCGCGCTTTATCGCGCCAAGTCGGCGGGCCGCAATCGCGTGGTCGACGCCGCGCGGAGTTAGAATGCCGCGAAAAAGTTATAATCCCACGGCTCGCCGTTAAAAGCCGAGGAACATGGACGAAACATCCCCGCGGACCCAGCCGACCGAGACAACCTCGCCGCAGCAGCGGGAAGTGCCGCCGCCGCTCAGGCGCGCCCTCTGGATTCTTGGTTCCCTCTACGGATTTTCCCTGATAGCGGCCGTCGCGATTCTTCTGCGCTCGCGGCCCGCGGCGGGCGGCGTCGGGGTTGGGGGGTCCTTCCTTCCCTTCGCGGCCGCGCCCAACTCCGTCGGATGGGTGACGATGCACGGCGTGATCACCACCTCGGAGGGCGGGCGCTTTTGGGAGAGCGGGACGTCCGATTGGCGCCGCCGCATCGAGGTTCTTTCCAAGACGAAAGGGGTCAAGGCGATCATCCTCGACATCAACTCTCCCGGCGGCTCGGTCGGCGCGGTGCAGGAGATTTACGGCGAAATCATGCGGGTCCGCCGCGAGAAAAAAATTCCTTTCGTCGCGATGTTCGACGACGTCGCGGCTTCGGGCGGATACTATATCGCCGCCGCCTGCGACAAGATCGTCGCCCATCCGGGTTCCTTGACCGGCTCGATCGGGGTCATCTTCGACGCGGCCGACCTCGCCGGGCTCTTCAGCAAGATCGGGTTCAAGCTGGTCGCCATCAAGTCCGGCAAGTACAAGGACATCGGATCTCCCGCGCGCGCGATGACTCCCGGGGAAAGGCGGCTCCTGCAGGCCATGATCGACGACGCTTACGGGCAGTTCCTGCAAGCCGTATCGCGGGGCCGCAAGATCGCGATCCCGGCTCTCAAGCCCCTGGCCGACGGCCGCATCTTCACCGGACAGCAGGCCTTGAAGGTGGGGCTGGTCGACAAGCTCGGCGACTCCGAGGAGGCCATCCGTCTTGCCGGGCAGTTGGCGGGCATACCCGGGAAGCCGCATGTGATCCCCGAGAAATATTCCCAGTTCCTCGACCTCATCGGGATGGACGCGGGAAGCGACAACGGTTTCGTGCGGCTGCTCTCCCGTCTCGTCAAGGGAGAAAATTCGTCCTCGGCGAGCATCCGCGGCCTCGAATACCGGTGGCCGGGTTTCGGCGTCGATTGATCGGGGCGGGGGCGTCATGATGAGCGGCGCCTCGAAAACCTTGTCGGTCTACCTGGATAATCCCGGGGAAGGCGCGGGCCTTTTCTTCCGGTCGCCGCCCGCTTGGCTGGGCTTGGCCGGATTTTTCTTCGGCGGGGCCAATTATTACGTCGCCGCGGCCTTGGCGGGCGCCGGGCATTTCTCCACCCTGGGTTTCGCGGCGTCGGGGCTGCTGCACGCGGCGGCCGGCTTTTTCCTGAGCGCCTGGCTCAACATGATCCTCGAGGTCCTGGGCGGCGGCGGCCGGGCGCTCGACCTCTTCAATCTTCTCGGCGCGGCGGACTGCGTGTGGGCGTTGGCTCTGCCGTTGACGCTGTCGGCTCGCCTTGTGTGGCCGTCGGGAAGCGTCGTGGCCTTGGCCGCGATCGGCGCCGTTTGGGTGTCTCGGTTCATCCTTCAGGCCAAGTTCGTCAAGGAGGGTTACGGGGTGAGCTGGGGAAAATCGCTTTTCGCCCTTTTCTCGCCCGTCCTCGTCCTCGTCCTTCTCCTGTTGATCGCCGTCGGGGCGCTTATCGGCGCGGCGGTCATCGCCCTGACGCGGCAATTTTAGCCGCGAGGAAGGATGCCCAAGGCCGCGATCCCGACGGAGCACGAGGGCCTTCCCGTCGCGACGTCGGCCTTCATGCGCGAACTGGACCGCTTGGCGGCGGAACAGGGGCTCGATGCGGCCGTGCTCATGGACAAGGCCGGCAAGGCGGTCGCCGAGGGTGTTCTCGAGTTCCTCAAGGGGACGCTGGGGGTCGCGCCCGCGGGCGCGACGGTGGCCGTCGCCGCCGGGAGAGGAGCCAACGGCGGGGACGGCCTCGTGGCGGCCCGCTATCTCAAGGAAAACGGAGTGGACGCCGCCGTTTTCATGATTCCGCCCAAGGCGGACGGCGTCTATCCCGCGCCGGTCGAGCGGGCGCTGGCGCTCGCCAAGGAATCGGGCGTCCAAGTCGAGCCCTTCTCGAACGGCTCCGAGGCATTCGTCCGGACCCTCGATCGCTCGACCGCGGTTCTCGACGCCCTTCTCGGGACGGGCGCGACGGGAAAGCCCGCGGGGCCCGCCCACCGCATGATCCAGGCGATCACCCGATCGAAAAAGCCGGTGATCGCCCTGGACGTTCCCTCGGGGCTCGATCCCGATACGGGTTATCATAGCGGGGTCTTCATCGCGGCGTCTCTCACGCTGACGATCGGCCTGGCCAAGAGAGGCCTTCTCGCGCCGCACGCGAAGCGCTGCGTGGGGGAGCTCAAAGTCCTGGATATCGGCTACCCGCCGGAACTGGTCAAACGGCTCGCCGCGGGCTTCCGTTAAGCCGTTCCTTCGGCGTCGGGACGGCCGACCAAACTTAATGCCAGGCACCGATTTCTTATAAAATGAGGCGCAATGGTGCGTCCTGAAAAAAGCGCGGGCGACATACGCAAAAGCTTCCTCGAATTCTTCGGGAGCCGCGGCCATAAAATCGTTCCCTCGAGCTCTCTCGTCCCCCAGGACGACCCGACCCTCCTTTTTACCTCCGCCGGCATGGTGCCGTTCAAGGCGTACTTTCTCGGCTTCAAGAGCGATTTGACGCGCGCGGCGAGCTGCCAGAAATGCTTCCGCACGACCGACATCGAGCGCGTCGGCCTGACCCTGCGCCATATGACGTTCTTTGAAATGTTGGGGAATTTCTCCTTTGGGGACTATTTTAAGGAAGAAGCGATCGCCTGGGCCTGGGAGTTTTTGACCCGAGAAATCGGTCTCCCGCAAGAACGGCTTTATCCGACCGTCTTCCAGGACGACGACGAGGCGCTTCGCCTGTGGGAAAAATTGGGGACCCGCCACGAGCCGCGGCGCATGGGGGAGGAGACGAATTTCTGGGCCATGGGCGCGACCGGCCCCTGCGGCCCCTGCTCCGAGATCTATTGGGATTTAGGGCCGTCCTACGGCTGCGGCAAGCCCGACTGCGGGCCGGGCTGCGACTGCGACCGCTACCTTGAGATTTGGAACTTGGTGTTCACCCAGTTCGACCGGCGCGCGGATGGCGGGCTCGATCCTTTGCCCCGCCGCAACATCGACACGGGCATGGGGCTTGAGCGCATCGCTTTCGCGGCCTCGGGCGCCGCGTCGCCTTTTGAGACGGATTTGTTCCGCCCCATCGTCGACGAGATCAAGGCGATCATCGAGCGGCGCGCCGGGCGCGAAGCGATGGAGCGATCACAACCACCGGGGCGTGCCGAGCCCCTCCACGTGATCGCCGACCACGCCCGGGCGGCCGTCATGCTGATCGCGGAGGGGCTCATTCCCACCAACACCGAGCGCGGCTATGCCCTGCGCCGCCTCATCCGGCGCGCCGTGAACTACGGCCATCTCTACGGGCCGTTGGGGCCCTTTCTCCATGAGCTCGTGGCTCCGGTCGTGGAGGTTTACCGGGACGTTGACCCGGAGTTGGGGGCCGCGGCCGCCAAGATTCGCGACACGATCCGCGCCGAGGAGCAAAAATTCATCGAAACGCTCGACGTCGGCAAGCGCGAGCTGGAGCGGCTGCTGGAGAAAAGCCGCGGGACCCTGCGGGGAGAGGACGCCTTCAAGCTTTACGATACGTTTGGCTTCCCTCTCGAGATGACCCGGGAAATCGCCCAGGAGCGGGGCGTCCGGGTCGATGAGGAAGGGTTTAAGCGCGCGGCGGAGGAAGCGGCGCGGGCGGCGCGTTCCTCGTGGCGGGGCGGTTCCATCCCCTCGGCGTCCGCCCTGTTCAAGGACGTCGCGAGGCTCGAAAGCCTTTTCACGGGCTACGAGAGCCTCTCGGGAAAGACCCGAGTCGTCGCCTGCGCCCGCATGGATGAGGATTGGATCGTGGCGCTGGAGCGCACGCCCTTCTATCCCGAGGGCGGAGGCCAGATCGGCGACCAGGGCGAGCTGTGGGCGGCGGACGGCCGGGAAAAGCTGGGGGATGTCCTCGACACGCAAAAGGAAGGGGCGGCGATCCTTCACCGGGCGAGACTCCTTCCCGGGAAAACCCTCAAGCCGGGGGCCGAGGTCACGGCCTCCGTCGACGCCTCGCGGCGGGGCCGCATCCGTCCCCACCACACGGCGACGCATCTGCTCAACGAGGCCCTGCGCCGCGTTTTGGGGGCTCATGTGCGCCAGGCGGGCTCCTACGTCGGCCCGGAGAAGCTTCGCTTCGATTTCACCCACCCGAGGGCCCTCTCCCGCGAGGAACTCCTCAAGGTCGAGGAGATGGTCGCGGGGGAAGTCCGGAAAGCCGAGCCCGTTTGGACGCGGGAGGAGGAGATGGCCCAGGCGCGCTCTCTCGGGGCCCTGGCGCTCATCGGCGAGAATTACGGGGAGCGGCCGCGTCTCGTCCTGATCGGCCGCAAGGGCTGGGAGGACGCGCGGGAGCGCTTCAGCCTCGAGCTCTGCGGCGGCACGCACGTGGCCAACACCTCCGAGATCGGGAAATTTCGGATCGTGAAGGAATCCTCCGCCGCCTCCGGGATCCGCCGCATCGAGGCCGTGGCGGGCCGGGCCGCCGAGGAATATGAAGCGGAGCGCGCTCAAGAGGAGTCGCGCGGCTTGGAGTCCCTGCGCGCCCGGGAGCGCGCTCTCTTGGACGAGATGGCCTCCCTGGGCGGCGGGGCGGAGCCCCTGGGCTCCAAGGCCGGGGCCGCGGATTTGAGGCGGCGCGAAAAGGAATTGCGGGAGATTCTCTCGCGTCTCAAGGAAAAGGCCGTTTCCGAGCGCGCCGAGTCCGCCAAATCCATCGCCACGATGGGGGGCATTCCGGTGCTGGCGGAGCGCCTCGAGGACGCCGATCCCAGGAGCCTGCGCGGCGCCAGCGACCGTATGCGCGCCGAGCTCGGCACCGGGGCCATCTTCCTGGCGGCGGGCAAAAACGATAGACTCTCCTTCGTGCTGGCCCTGACGGAGGATTTGTCCCGCAAGGGCTACGACGCCGCCAA
>DAHVWT010000084.1 GCA_027327915.1 Elusimicrobiota bacterium | reverse complement strand
TTTGTCCCCTTCCTTCCATAGACGGATATTGACGTCAAACACCTTGGCCTCGTGCCCTGCGGCCTTGGCGCAGCCCGCCATCTGCGCGAGCCCCAAAGGCGCCTCGATCGTCCACCACACCGGCGGCTGAACCAAAGCGACCTTCATCGCGCGGCCCCCGTGGCGACGTCCGTGGCGGCAGGTTGGGCCAATTCGACGCCCGGATCGCTGCCGTAGGGAGAGTGGTTGGGAAACTTGAAATTGGCGCGGCCGATCGCCGTGCAGCGCCGGCAGACGTGTTCCGCATGAGGCAAGATCCCCACACGCCCCCGGACGAATCGCCGGACATGGCGCCGCGAGGCGCGGTAGAGGCGGCCGTTCCATAGGGAGGCGAAACCGGTCTTGAACATATTCCCGAAATCGTCCCGCTCCTCCTCGACGCTGCAACAGGGAGAGACTGACCCATTCGGATTGACCGCCATGCCGGCCCACGGCCATTTGCAAATCGACCGTTGCCCCCCTTCGGAAACACGGTACGGGACCGCATTCGCGCCGGCTTGCCCCTGCCGCCAGAAAGCCCCTATCTCCCTCAGACGGCCCGCAAGCCATCCCCATGCCCCTTGCCGGACCGCCATCGCCACGAGCCGCCGCAGATAGGTTCCGGAGAGCAGGGACATCGGCCCGAAACGGCGGGCGTAATACGGCTCCATGGAGGCCGTTTTCCTCGCTTGAGCGCTTAAGCGGGCGCGAAGCGCTTCCTCCTCGCCAGGCGCCGCGGCGGGAGAAGGATACAGCTGGTATTCGGGATTAAGAGCCATCCACTCCCACAAAAACGCCGGCTCGTTCGGGATGGAGGGCGCGACGAAGCTCACCTGGTCGACCTCCAACTCTCGCGCGATTTTCGCCGCCCGCGGCCGCTCATGCTCGTTGTGCCTGAAAACAAGGAACTGCCATACGATCCAGGGGCTCGACCTCCCGAGTTCCCGACGCCTTCGGACCAACGCCCGGACGTTGGATAGGACACGGTCGAAATCTCCCCCGGCACGGTAGCGACCGTAGGTCTCCGCCGACGCTCCGTCGATGGACAGGCTCAAGACGTCGAGCCCGGAGCGGATCAGCCGGTCGATCATTCCGTCGGGGACATTATTGAAATTCGCGTCGAGCCGGACCTCGATGCCGTGTCTTTTCGCGGTCGCGATCATCTCGGGAAGGCTTTTATTGAGGACCGATTCCCCCCAGTTCATCATATCGACGTGGATCACGTAGGGGCCAAGACGGTCGATGATTTTTTTGAAGTGCTCCATATCCATCATGGCCTTGCCGCGCACGCCGCGGTCGGCTCCAGTGGGACAAAAAGGGCAATGCAGCTGGCAGAAATTGTTGGGATCGATGGTGAGCCAATAGGGCTTCCCCCCCCAAAGGCGGGCGGACCCGCGGGCCATGAGGAACTCGACCCAGAGATAATTGAAAAGCTTGCGATAGAGGCGAGCGGCCCGGAGACTCTCGACCACCCGCGGCTCGGCGTGGGGACAGAATATCCGTAGAAGATCAGGCATCGATCCTCGCCTCGTCGAGACGGATGAAGCGCGGGGTCTCGCCCGCGAAGTCGATTCCCGAAAGGACCCCCCAAGCGTGATGCTTGGCGATCATGGAATAATCCGATAAGCCTTGGAGCCTTAGTCCCATCGCCCGGATCAGGGACCAATCCTCGCAGGCCAGGCCTCCATGCGATCCATGGATCAGCGTGCCGTTGAGCCGCGCGATGGCGCCCTCCGCCGTCAATACTCCCGTATCGGAGGATGCGATCATGCCGCCGAGAGCCTCGATCTCGGAAAGGCCCCTCGCCAGCACCCCCCAGCGCGCCCCCGACAGCCGGCATTGGCGCAGAAAGACCCGGCTGCGATCAAAGGTCTGAACGATGGCCTCCTCACCGCCGTTGAGGAAAGCGCCGTGAAGTCGGCCCTCCGAACGGCCCATAAAGAGCAGCCCGCCCCAGGCCTCTCCCTGGCCCGCGAAAACGATCGGAGCGCCTTGCTTGGCCCGAGCATCGAGGGTTCCAAGGACGACCACGTCGCAGAGCTCGCGTTGGGAGCTTTCGATCGGGTAGCCCTCCTTGGCGCCGCGGAAAACCGCGCAGCTCCAGCTCGGACGGGGCGCGAACGATATCTCGGTCCCGGGGCAGATTTCGAGCCGGGCTCCCGCCGCGACGACGACGTCGCCCGTGACTTGAACGCGTCCCTCCCAAACCGCGGCCTTTTTGATGATGCCGCTCCACGAAATCACGCGGCAGCCGTCTCCTTGCGAAGAATGGCCTCCACCTGGGCACGGGCCTCCTCGTCGCCGAAAGGAAGACCTCTTCGGCCGATCTCCTCCAAAACGGTTCTTTGAGCGGCGGGACGGTTCGTGACGTGGCAGAGCACGCTGTCCACGTTAAAGCCGGCCCAGCGCACGCAGGAGCGGCACCAGGGATGCGGCTCTCCCGCGGCCATGGACGAGCGCAGGCCTTGATAAAAGGAGCCGTTCCATAAGGCGTCCATGTCGTCGCCCTTGGCGAGATTCCCAATGTGTTCTCCCCAGAAGCAGCAAGGGAGAACCGAGCCCTGGAGCTCCACGTAGACGTGCTGCCAGGGGTCGTAGCAGATGGTCGGAGAGGTCCGCGCCCGGCTCCCGAATGGCGAAGGAAGGCTCACATGAAAAGGGCGATCGGGGTCCGAGGCTTTGAGCCGCGCCACGAGCTCCGCCGCCTCCGCGACGGCGCGGTTCGAGCGCTCTTGCTCAAAAAAGCACGACATGTCGATGTGTTCCGGCGTGAACATCGTGACGTACTGCGCGCGCACGCTCTGGACGCGCAGACCCCAGGCCAGGCGGAGGAAATCCGGGAGATCCTCGACGTTCCGGCGCATGAGGATATTGACGAGCTCGACGTGCAGGAACTGGCCCCGGTCGAGCCGGTCCCGGGCGGACGTCAAGCCCCGTATATTGGAGACGATCTCGTCGAACTGCCCTTTCAATTGCGTCAGGTCTTCATGAAGCCTCGCGCTGGAGGCGTGCAGCGACACTTGGATGACGTAACGGCTCTTGAGGATGCGCTCGACCACCCCGGGCCGCAAAGGCGTCCCATTGGTCGTAAAAATCTTCTCGGTTTCCGGCAGGGTCTCGTTGAGATAATCCAAGAATTCCTCGATGCCGGGCACCCAGAGGATCTCGCCGAATCCCGTGAAGGTCACCTTCTCGGCGCCCCGGATGAAATGCCCCATGCGGGCCTCGAAGAATTTCCGGTAGATGTCCATGTTAAACCGGGCGTAGCTGCCCTCGAGGCAGAACACGCATTGGGCGTTGCAGGCGTTGTGGACTCCCAGCGTGACGAGCTTGGGGGTCGAGAACAACTTCGGGCGCCCCTCGGCGAACTCTTTCTCGTTAAGCGCGATGTTCATGCGGCGCCACGCCGAGAACGAGCGCTCCCCCCCGCCCGCCCTCGTTCCATTCAAGGAAAGGACCGGTTGGGGGGACTCGATTTTTTCCGCGCACGCCTCCGACTCCCGGCTTATCTCCCGGTCGAGAGAGTCCGGCGTTTCCCCGGACGCCATAGCCAGAGCCGACTCATAATACCCGCGCGCCTTCTCCGGCCGCCCGAGGGCCGCGTAGCATCGGGCGATTTCGGCCAGCACGGCCTTGTTCCTTGACTCCTGGCGCGCGGAACGCCGGAAACAGCGCAAGGCTCGCGCGAAATCTTTCTTGTGGGCGTAGTAGGACCCCAGAAGAAACCATTTGTCCGGCTTGAGGGACAGAACGCCTGAAGTCTCCGGGATTTTAAGCAGGAGCGCCAAGCGGCAGAATTCCTCGTAACGCCGGAAACGCTCGGGATAATTGTTCTCGCCGCCGTTCGACTCCCAGAAAAGATGATGGTTCTCCCCCGTGATCCCGTAACGCTCCGGGTGCGTATGAAAGATCGTGCCCTTGTCGAGAACGCAAAAGGATTGGCTGGCGAGAACCGTGTCGATGGAGGGGCGCACGCGGGCCAGGAATTTCAGGGTCTCCCCGAATTCCTCTTTCGTCTCGGTCGGCATGCCGAACATGATGTTGATCTGCGCCTTGATGCCGGCCCGGGCCGTGGCCTTGAGCGTCTCCTCGGCATTGGCGTTCGTGAAATTCTTATTGATGCGGCGGCGCAAGGCCTCCGAGCCGCTCTCGATGCCGTAGCCCAGCCACACGCAGCCGGCCCGAGCCATCTTGGAGAGCATCGCCGAATCCATGCGGGGGCTCACGATGGCCTGGCCCTCCCAGGTGATCTTGAGTCCGCTTTCGGTCACAAGATCGCAGAAGCGCTCGAGCTCCTTGGGATTGCCGTTCACAAGAGAGCCGATGAAATAGAAATGGCTGACGCCGGGGTAGAGCCGCGTTTGATGAACGATTTCGTCGAAGACGCGGCGTCCGCTCATGAATCGGTAGCGCCGCCAATACTGCCACTCGCTGCAGAAATCGCAGGATCTGACGCAGCCGCGGCTGTCGAAAATCTCGAGCCGCCTCGGATTGGCATAGCGGCCCTCGCGGATATCACCCTTGAAATCGGAGTAGTCGGGGAAAGGAAGCGCGTCGAGATCCGTGATCAATTCGCAATCTCCCGGGTCCACGGGGCGCCCTTCCTGGCGCACGATGAGCCCCGGAATCGGCCGCAGCGCCTCGCCGCGCGACAGGGCATCCAGGACGGAGACCAGGACCTCCTCCCCTTCCCCGACGCAGACGCCGTCGACGCGGGGATCCTCCGAGAATTCCTTGGCGCACTGTGATCGGGAAGCCTGCGGCCCTCCAAAAAGGACGAGAACGCGCGGGTCTTCACGCTTGATCCGCTCCGCGACCGCGAGGCTCACCAGGAAAGACGTGGTGTGCGTCGTGAAGCCGACCACACGAGCCCCGCTGTCGAGGATCCGCCTGACGAATCGGTCCACGACGGCGCGATTGTCCAAGAGGAGCGCCGCGACCTGGCCGCGGTTTTCCCAGAAGGAATAATAGTCCTTGTCCTCCCACATCTTCCGGTACTCCGGCGAGGCGTGAAAGAAAGCGTTATTGAGGTCGAAGACCGCGGCCTCATGGCCGTTGTGGCGCGCGTAGGCCGAGAGGCAGGCCAGGGAGTAGGGCGGGCACTCGCGCCCCCAGCCCGGACACTGCACCAAAGCGACTTTCATCCTGACCCCGGCCCCCCGCCCTCCAAGCCCTCGGCGACGACGCGATCCAGGATCGGGTTGGCGATGCAGTTGAGCCAGCAGTCGCAGCGGCAGGAATCGACGTAACGCCTCTCCTCGTCGGCCTTGGCCGAGGTCCAGACCGCGTCGAACTTTTGATCGAGGGCGTTTCCGACCGTGCGGTGCTTGTTGACGGGACAAAAAAAGAGGTTGCCTTCGGGATCAAACATCGCATAGCGCGACCCCGCCATGCAGTCCTTGAAAAACCGCTCCGGCCGCCGGGCGTACTTGCGCAGGTAACGCCAGTAAAGAAGGCGAGTCCACAGCCAGAGGGCCTGCCGCTCTTGGCCGGAGACGATCTTCTGAAGAGCTCCCTCGCGGCTCGCGAGGTCGGCAAGGATCAAATCGATCTGCCGCTCGACCTCGTCCAGCTCCTCGGCTTTCCACTCGTAGGTCTCCGGAGCTTCCAGTTCCTGGTGGTTGACGACCATCTGGGCCCCGAACCACAGCCCCTCCCGGCTCACGAATTGGTAGGTCGGCCAAAGCTCGCGGTAATTGCGCGGGGTGATCGTGAAGCTGAAGCTGAAGGAGACTTCCGGGAATTCCCGGCGCATGAGGGCGGTCGTCTTGACGAGGCCCTCGAAGGCTCCCTCCTGGCCCCGAACCTCGTCGTGGGCGGCCCCCACGCCGTCGAGCGACGACCCCAGCCACAGCCGCCCCAGAAGG
>DAHVWT010000083.1 GCA_027327915.1 Elusimicrobiota bacterium | reverse complement strand
GCTCCCATCAGGACCAGGGGCTGGGCCGCCAAGCCCCCGTTGTCGCCCGGCACTCCAATGGGAACGGGTTCGCCTTCGTCGACTAGGAACCGGGTCCCGGTCTCCTGGCAAAGTGCACGGAGCGCGAGGACGGAAAACCGGTCGGGCGCCACGGCCAAAGGCTCCAGGTTGAGCCTCAGATTGGTCGCCCAACCATCCTGGATGGCATCCAGAAGGTGGTCTTGCAGCTTTTCCGGCAGCAACTGTAAGCCCAGCGCGGGAAGGCCGACGTAGAACGTCGTGATCCCCGGGTCGCCCGAGAGCCCGGGGCTCAGAGCGCTCCACAGAGGGAGGAGCGTCTCCTTGAGGAGCTGCCGTGGAGGGATCGAAAAATACGTCGCTACGGAGGGATCGAGCAGCACGGGCCTCACCGAGAGCCGCAGAAGCTCGAGAAAAGGCGCCCACTGGAACGCGGCGAGACCGGCCCCCCCGGCGAAGGCAAGAACGAGCCGAACGAGCGCCGCGCGCCCTCGCGCCGCCGCCACGACGACGCCCGACGCGGCGATGACGATGACGAAGGGAGGAAAGCCCGAGAGCCAGGCCATCGCGAGCGAGACGGCCATCCCGCGCCAGGAAAGCGCGTCCTCGAAATAGAGGAACGGCCACAGCCAGCTCGCGGCGGCGAACTGGTTCGGGTAGCCCGCTCGGGCCATGAAAAAGCCGTTGAGGCCCGCGAGGACCGCCGCCGTCGCCGACGCCGCGCGATCCTTCGTCAGCCGCCACCCGAGGGCCGCCGCGAAGGAGGCCGCGATCAAAGTATGAAGCGCCGTCCAAAGCCTCATGAATCCGTCGAAATCCGGCAGAAGGGAGGCGATCCAGAACGGAGGATACGCCGCCATCGTCGCTGGATCGGCCCAGAAGGGCTCCCCCAAGTTCCTCGCGGGATTCCAAAGCGGAACCCGCCCCCCCGCGGCCAGGGCCTTAAACAGAGCCCAATTGGGAAAGGCGTAGGCGACGACATTGACGTCCAGCGGCACCAGCCCCGACCAGAGCAGCCGACGCCACGCGGCCAGGAGGACGAGGGTCCCGGCCAGCGCCGCGACGCTCACCCGGCGAGTCGAGATCGTTGGCAAGACCGCGCGGTCAGCTCTTAATTCCGGACACGCCGGATTTTTTGACGAAGGTCCCCTTCTCGTACTCCTCGAAGGCTTCCCGGATTTGATCCCGCGTGTTCATGACGATCGGACCGTACCAGGCGATCGGCTCCCCGAGAGGCTTGCCCGCCACAAGGAGAAACCGCGCGGAGCGGCTTTGGGTTTCCACCCGGACGATTTCCCCTCGCCCGAAGAGGACGAGCGTCTGGTTGGGGCTTGGAGCGGCTCCCGGCGCGAAGGACGCCTCGCCGTCGATCACGTAGGCGAACACCGTGTGCCCGGCCTTCACGGGATGATTCCAGAGGACGTGGGGCGGAACGGTCACGTCGAGATACTCGGGGTCGATGACGATGTCCTTGACCGGCCCGACGACGCCCGCGACCTCGCCCGCGACGACGCGGATCTCGATCCCGTCGGCCTCCTTGGCGACGGGCACCATCCCGCTTTTGACGTCCCGGTAGCGAGGGTCCATCATTTTATGGGCGGCGGGAAGGTTCGCCCAGAGCTGAAAGCCGTACATCGAGCCCTTCTTGCTCCCCTTGGGCATCTCCTGATGGAGGATGCCGCTTCCCGCCGTCATCCATTGGATATCGCCGGAACCAATGACGCCGCCGTTGCCCAGGCTGTCCTGGTGCTCGACGTCGCCGTCGAGGACGTAGGTGATCGTCTCGATGCCGCGATGAGGGTGCCAGGGAAAACCCGCGAGGTAATCCGAGGGGGTGTCCGAGCGGAAATCGTCGAGCATGAGGAAGGGGTCGAACTGGGGGAGCTCCTGAAATCCGAAGGCTCGCCTGAGATGCACCCCCGCCCCCTCCAGTTTCGGCGAACTGGCCCATGTCTTCAGGAGCGTCCTGACGGTTGCTGTTGCCGGCATAAAATCCTCCCTCCCTTTCGCCTCTTTTTATCTTACCATGTCGCCGCGAGCCCCGAGGGTCCGAGCGGACGCTGCTATCTTGGGGAAGGCTTCCCCGTCTCGACGGGGCCAATCCCGATGTGACGCCTGCAGCCGGCGCAGTCCGCCGTCATCGGCCATTGCGCGAGCTTGGCGTCCAAGAGGCAGGGCTCCCCGCATTCGGGGCAGGGGACCGATCCCGACACGATCCGGCCGCGGACCCGCATCGTCTTCGCCGCGAAGTGCAATCCCAGCATCAAGCTCAGAGGCACGAGGACGAGATGCACGATCGGAAAGAAGACGCAAACGAGAGCGATGCCCAAGAAGGTCCCGAACTTGGCCAGGCCGTTGCGAACCCTCTCCGCGGTCCCCAGGGAGCGAATGCGGACGGCGCCGACGGACGGCGGCATCCCGTAGATCTTGGCCTCGACCCCGATCTCCGTCAAATCCTCGTTCATGCGGCAGGGGCGGCGAAGCTGCGCTCCTTGGACTTGTCGAGCGCCGTCGAGTCCCGGCGGGAACCCTGCGTCGGCTTATCGATCGACGCGGGCACGGATTCCCTCCCCGATTAAGCTTTCCTTTTTTCGGCGCGGAAGCTTCTTGATCGCGGCCTCGCGGACCAGCGCCTCGCCGCGCGTCATGCGGCTTTCCCGGTAGAGGATCGCGACCGGCGGATGCGTCCGCGTGTAGGCCGCCCCCCGGCCCGCCCGGTGCGCGGCGAGCCTGGCCTCCACGTCCTTGGCGATGCCGGTATAAAGCGAGCCGTCGCCGCAGCGCAGGACGTAGACGGACCACTCGCGCGGGCCGCCCCCGTCGAGCCCTTGGAGCATCTTCAGGTAGCGCGGCTTCATCGGAGCGTTTCCTCCTCCGGAGCGGAGGAAGGCACTTTCCGGCATTCTAACACAATCCCGGCCTCAGCATGGCTGCGCCCGCTCCACCAACGCCCTGGCTGCCGAACAGTGGTTGCCGCAACGGTGGGAAACTGGCGGGGACGGCAGACCCGAAATCAAGATTTCCAAATCCCGCCCTTTGTTCCGTCGCCCGGCCAAATCGAATATATCCCCTCGTTTCGGGTTGCTCCGGCCTTCGCGCTGGTCCGGATAGCCAACGGCGAATGGGTGATCCGGGACCCGGCCGTGCCGCTGCCAGCGGCCGATAGCCAGCCGGGGCGGCCCCCACGGGCTCCCAAAACCCTGGCCCCGCTCATCGACGCCATGCTTCTGGCCGGCAACATGACCATGCGCGGCATCGTCCGCGAGCTCCAACGCAAGGCCAGCGCCGCAGCCGCTTGGCCTACCGTGACGCCCAGGGCCGCCTTTGCGTTCGATAGGCGACAGGCCTTGCTTTTGACCCCCTTGAAATATTGCTCCTGACCCCCCTATAACGGCTCTGGCTACGGCTATGTGCGCCCGGACGGCGTCGCGGTCATGCCCATCGGCGCGTTGGGCGCGTAAGACCCGACCAGCCGCAGGGCTCGCCTTGGCGGCATCATTCCAGCTTGTCGAGCTTCGAGTTCCAATAGCCGACGTAGGCTTCGTACGCTCTTGCGGAAGTCAAAAACGCGAGATGCTGCTCGGCGCCGATACGATGGGCGGGGATTGTCTTCTGGCCGTCCCGGCCGGCCCGCTCCACACGGTGGTTGCCGTCGATCACGTTGAAGCGTCCCGGGCTGATCTCGGCCAGTAAGATGGGCTTGGAAACGTCCGCGCGGCGAATCGTCTCCTCGTCCAATGTCTCGGAGGAGTAGCCCCGAAGGGGCTCGACTTCGACCGTCTCGACGGGAAACTTGTCGACGTTCGCCTCGATGAAGGCCAGCATCTTCGTCACGTTGAACTCGAAAATGCCGTTGGGAAACAACTCGTCGTTCTCATTGACGGAGACCGGCGTGAAGGCCTTGTTCAGCTTCAATTGCCTGGGATGCCGGCCGGCAGGGCTTTTCCGCCGCGTCTTCATGCCGGCAAGGCTCGGTCGAGCATCTTGATGAAGTTCCGTTTGCGCTTGAAGGCGGTGCGGGTAGCCTCCAGGTAGCGGGAGAACTCCTCGGCTCGGCCGAGTCGTGCCATCAGGCCGCGAACTTTCCGCAGGAATTCGACCGCTCTCCGGTAGCCTTCGTCGTTCGTCAGGTTGAGAGCCGGCTCGATGCGGGCTTGGTAGATTGCGAGGGCATCCTGCGGATGCGCTTCCTCCCGCAAACCGGCGAGCTTGATCCAAAGGTCCTCGGAGCAACCGCCCTCTTTGGCCTCTCGCCAGGCATCCTCGTTCTTGCGCTCCCAGAGGAATATCCGCACGAGATCCGAATGGCCTTCGCGCGCATACCAACTCCAGCGATCTTTCTTCGCGGCTTCCCTTCCCTTGGCGAGGTGCTCGCGCGCGAAGGCCAAGGCCTTGTCCCGCCATTGGGGCCAGTCCTTGGTGCGGTCCGCATGGGTCTTGAGGATCTTGTAGTTTTCCAGGCCGTGACGCTCTGCGAACTCCGCCCAGATGAGCTCCATGGCCTCCGCGTGGCGTTTCCTGCCGTGGTACTCCTCGGCCAAGAATTGCCGCAGCCTGGAGTCCGTATTATGGGGGAAGGCCTTGAGCCCCTTCTCGGCCCACTCCAGAGCCTGGTCGCGCTTGCGCGCCGCCTTGTAGCTCTCCGCGATCTTGAGGTACGAGTAGGCGGAGGAGAGGTCGCGCTTCTTGATCGCCACGAGCGCCTCGATGTCGCCGGAGCGCTCGGCAATGCTCTCCATGATATCGGTGATCCGGGAATAGCTGGAAAACCCGCCTTTGTCGCCCGCCGCCCGCGCCGGCACGCTCGCCCATTCAGCTTCCGCGAGTTTCCTGTACACGGCCAAGCCCTTTTCTCCCAGCACGCTCGAATAGGTGTCCAGGGCTCCATAGAAAGTGCCGTATTGCGCGTTCATTTCCCATTGGAACAATCGCTTGGCGAGAACCTCGGGGTCAGGCCGCGCCTTGCGGCAGGCGGCGAGGTGCATTCCTTGGAGCCTTTCCAGGATGCCGCCCATGTGGCCGTCGGAGTCGTCCATCGACCCTATCGCGTCCTCGACCGCCTTGAGAGCGTGCTCGGCAAGCTCGATGACCTCCGTGGCGTGGCCCTCCTTGAGCAGGTCTTCGATGGAATCCACGGCCTCCTCGATTCCCTGGGCGTAACCGTAGGCTTCGTGGTAGTCCACGAAGCGCCCCGTATCGACGGCCTCCTCGATGGCGTTCCGATAGGCGTTCAGGTTGATGCCCTTGCGGCTTTGCTTGGCGGCCTTCAGGAGGAGCTTCTGGCGCAGCCGGTCGTCCTCCATGGCCTGCTCCATGAGCAAGGCGACCAAGGCCTCCTTGGGCTGCACGGCCAGCGCGGCGCGCGCGTCGTTCATGGTCACCGCGGGCTTGCTTGAAGCCTTGCGCTCCTTTTCGGGATTCAGCCAGGCGAGTCCCACGGCCACGCAGTGCTTGCAGAACTCCCCGTCCGCGCCGACTGGACAGGTGCAGGAGTACTCGAGATCGCCCTCCTCGACCCAGAGCTTTACGCGGTAGTCGCGGGTGCCGGCGACCTTCGCGGTGATCGTCCCATCATGCTCGGCGAGACCGCGGACGCAGCCCTCGGAGAAATACTCCTTCCCGCGCTCGAAGAAGCGGTCTCCCGCCGTCTCGCGTAGGATGTTTCTGTTGATGATCTTGGCCAGTGTGCTCATTGCGCCCCACGCTTCTTCTTGCGCCTGAATCTCTTTGCGGGCTTGCTTTCTAGCTGTTTGGCGACCTGGTCGAAGTCTTCGTCTGGCATGGCGGCTTCCTGGGCCAGACGATTCTTTTCAAATTTGTCGTACTGCTCCAATGCGAGTTTCTGGGCGACCTCCATGGAAACCTTTCCCGGATGCTCCAGGATCTGCTTCTCGTTGAACTTCAGGAAAGCGTCGAGTTTCTCCCGCCAATCCTTCATGTAGAGCGGCTGCCGGCGTTC
>DAHVWT010000082.1 GCA_027327915.1 Elusimicrobiota bacterium | reverse complement strand
GACCCCAAGGTCGTCGAGAAGATCATGGACCTGACCGGCGGCAAGGGCGTCTGCGCATCCTTCGACTTCGTGGGCTCGGATCAGACCCTGGGGGCCGCGATCGCCGCCACGCGCTCCTTGGGCAAGGTCACTCAAGTGGGCTTGGCTGGCGGGACGGCTCGCTTCAAGGTCATGGACAGCAGCCGCTTCGAGAGCGTCTTCGAGACCACCCTCTGGGGCACGGTCAAGGAGCTGCGCGAGGTGGTCGCGCTCGTCGAGAACGGCAGGCTCGAACTTAACGACGAGGAGTTCGCGCCGCTGGACCGCATCAACGAGGTCATCCGCCGCCTTCGCAAGGGCGGGGTCAAAGGTCGCGTGGTCGTGACCCCATAACGAGCGCGCTGCTGATTCCAGGAATCGGGGGCTCGGCCTCATCCCCTTCGCGGCCGAGCCCCTTCATTTTGTATCGTTTGACGGATGCCTGGGACCCGTCTCGCGTCCTTTCTCCTCCTTGCCGCGACCGCGGTCGCGGTCGTTTATCTCCGTGCGGGCTCGATGCTCCTGGCGGGGCTTTTCTCCTATATCATCCTGGACGTCACCCACAGGAAAATCAAGCCCCTCGCCTCTCCAAAGCTCACGCGCTGGGCGACTCTCGTCGTCTTCATCGTGGCGGCCACCGCTCTTTCCCTCACTTTCGCGAGATTCTTCAAGGTCGCGATCATGAAGGCTCCCGAGCTCGTCGACCGCGTTCTTCCCAAAATGAACGATTTCGCGGCGGACCACGGCCTTTCGTCGCCGATCGGGACCGCGGACGACATCAAGCCCGCGGTCCTCAACGCTTTAAAGAGCAACGCCGGCGCCCTCACGAAGGCCGGAGGCCTCCTCACGAAGGACTTCCTCAGGCTCCTCGTGGCGGTCATCGTCGCGGTGCTCTGCTTTTTAAGCCCCGGCCCGCCGCGAAGCGCCCATAACCTCGCCGATCTTCTCGCTATCGAGTTCGACGCGCGAATCGACTCCTTCTTGAAAAGCTTCGAACTGGTGATGCTCGCCCAGGTTCTCGTCTCAGCGGTCAACACCCTCTTGATCGCCGTGTTCGCCCTCGCGACCGGCCTGCCGAACCCGCAGTTCGTCATCCTGGCGACCTTCGTCTTGGGGATCATCCCCGTGGCGGGCCTGATCGCCGCGAACGTGATCCTGCTTGCGGCGGCGCTCGCTGTATCGCTCAAAACCCTCCTCGCGGCCGCGATCTTCCTCTTCGTGATTCACCATTTTCTTTATCTTCTCACCGGCCGCGTCATCGGGGCGCGCACGAAGCTGCCCATGTGGCAGGTGCTCTTGGGGCTCCTCATCGGCGAAATGGTGATGGGGATCGCGGGGATGCTTCTCGCCCCGGCCGTCCTGCACTATGTCAGGGAAGAACTCGCGAGCTTTCCAGCGGGACGGGCCAGTTCCAAATAAACCCCTTCCCCCGTCCGCAAGGCCGGATCGTTGGAGGGCGCCGCCGCGAGCCGACGCCGGAACTCCGGCTCGATGTCGATCCCGGAGGCCTCGCGCGCAAGCTCAATCGCCCGCGCCGCGTTTTTGAGATTGAGCACCGCTTCGATGCCGCCGATATCGGCGAAGAACCAGCCGCAGCTCGTCATCGCGGCCAGCGCGAGCCGCTCCATCTCGAGAAGGACCTTCGCCGCGGCCCTATTGGCCGGGCCGAGAACCTTGAGGTGCCGCGACAAGAGCAGGCTCCACTCATAGCGCGAGGGGTCGGCCAGGGCCTCCCCGTAATCCTCGCGCGCGGCCCAGGGATCCCGGAAAACGTCCCTGCCCGCCTCCACGAAGATCGAGCCGATCTCGAGATTGAGCCATCGGATCGCCTCGAAAAAGGGCCTCTTCCAAGCCTGGCTCTTGCCCTCGGCGCCGCAGCCGCAGGCATCCCGCCATCGCCGCGTGCCGTGAGCGCAGCTCCAGGAGACTCCGAGGTCCTGGGGGCCCGCCTTGAGCCGCGCCCGTCGGCGGGGCGGATGCGACGCGAGGTACGCGGCGAAGTTCGTCGCGACGAGGCCTCGTTTCGGGAGCTCCTCCAAAAAGAGATAGGCGAGGCCCATGTCGGCGAACTTCTGGTGATGGCCGAACGTCTCTCCGTCCGTCGCGACGCACAACAGCCGGGAAGATCCCCCCGCCTGCCCGAGCGAGCCCGCCATCGCGTCCGCGCAGCTCCCCGCGTTCGAGAGCAGCTTCTCGAAGGAAATCCTTCGCGAGAGCTCCGCGTCGGAGAAAAAGAGGGCCAAGCTCTGGTTCCCGTCCGACCAGGCAAACGGCTCGAGAGGGATGCCCCCGCCGTCCGATAACGGCTTCCAGTCATCGGAACCCAGCGGCGCCACCGCGTCGAGCTCGGACGATGTCAGGATGACGAATTTGATGCCGATGGAGGCGACGTCGTGAAGGGTCGGGTCGTCCACCCCCATTTCGGGGAGCCATAGCCCCTCCGGCCCCCTGCCGAAGCGCCGCCTGAAGTCCGCCAACCCCCAGCGCAGCTCGGTAAGCCGGTCCCGGCGGCTGAGCAGCGGAAGAATAATGTGGTGGTAGGGATGGCCGATGGCGTTGCCATGGCCGAGGCGAAGCGCGCTTTCGCGGAAGGCGGCGACAATCCTCTTGTAGTCCTCGGGGTGTTTTTTCACGTACCAGCGCATGAGAGTCGGGCCGAAATCGAAATTCAAGGACTGATAGTTGTTGACGATCCGGAGCGTCTCGTTTCCGCCGCCGGTAACGCGGGCGTGGCCGTTGGGAATGTAGCACTCGCGCGCGATGCGCTCGTTCCAGTCATGATCCGGCGACGCCGAGGGATCCAGCGGAAGCTCCCCCGTCCAGGGGTCCTCCCGCGGCGGCTGGTAGAAATGGCCGTGAACCGCCACGTAGCGGGCGCTCTTTTTCATAAGATTTCTAAAGATAGCGTATAATTTTCTCATGCCTTGGTCGACGCCAACCGTCCTGGCGCTCCTGCTCGGTTTCCAAGGCGCTTTCGCCGCCGCGCCGCCGCCCAAGCCTTACTACGAGTTGAGCGAGCAAGAACTGTCGGCGCGCTTGGCCGGCATCCGTCGGGAGCCGCTGCGCCGCCGCCTTGAAATCATCAGCGCCGGCTTCCTCGGCGCGCCCTACAAGCTCCATCCCCTCGGCGAGGGGCCCGCCGCCCGATTCGACCGCGGGCCGCTCCACGACTTCCAGGCGTTCGACTGCGCCACGTATATCGAGCAAGTCATGGCCCTCGCGATCGAGCCGAGACTCCCCGCGGCCCTCGGAATCCTTCTTAAAATCCGCTATCGCAACGGAACGGCCCGGTATCGGGAGCGCAATCATTTCCCCGGGGCGGACTGGATTCCCAACAACATCCGCGCTGGCTTTTTGATCGACGTGACCGCCAAACTGGCCGGCCCCGCGGCGCGGGAGGCCCCGAAGACCATCTCGAAAAGGCGCTGGTACGCCGAAAAAACCGAGCAGGACCTCCACGGCTTTGAGAAGGCCCCTCCCTCGGACATCGACTCGAAGCTGGCGGCGCTTCGAGCCCTCGGCCGAGACATGCCCGACGAGACGGTCCGCCTGCCCTATCTCCCCCTCTCCCGCCTCGCGGCGCTGGAGTCCCGGATTCCCAGCGGCACGATCGCCAGCCTCGTCCGCGAAGACGCCCCGCAGGCCCCGACGCTCGTCACGCATCAGGGATTCCTCATCCGCAAGGACGGCATGCTCTACTTCCGGCACGCCTCCGAGAGGCTGGGACATGTCGTCGACGAGAAGGCCGACTCCTATTTCGCCAGCTACGCCCAATCCCGGCGCAAGCTCCTGGGGATCAATCTGCTGGAAGTCGCCGGAGGTCCGCCGTCGCGGGCGCCCGGCGGCGGCGCCGCCGCTCCGTGAGCCCGGCGTTCTCGCGCGCCCTGCGCTCCTTCAAGCACCGCAACTACAGGCTCTATTTTTTCGGGCAGCTTGTCTCCTTCGTCGGCACCTGGACCCAGATGACCGCCCAGCGCTGGCTCGTCTACCGGCTAAGCCGTTCCGTCTTCCTCCTCGGGCTCATCGCCTTCGCGGACCAGATCCCGATCTTCCTGCTCGGGCTTTTCGGCGGCGTGATCGCCGACCGCTTTAAACGCCGCGACGTGCTGCTCGTCACGCAAAGCCTGGCGGCTCTCCAGGCCTTCGTCCTCGCTTATCTCGCGGCCTCGGGCGCCGTGCGCATCTGGCAGATCTTCGCCCTGGCTTCCTTCCTCGGCGCCGTCACGGCCTTCGACATGCCGACAACCCAAGCCTTCGTGGTCGAGATGGTCGGCCCCGCCGACCTGGGCAATGCCATCGCCCTCAACTCGTCCCTGGGAAACATCGCCCGGACGATCGGCCCCGCCCTCGCCGGGCTCATGCTCGCGGCCTATGGGGAGTGGAGCTGCTTTTTAGCCAATGGCTTGAGCTTCCTGGCCGTTCTCGTCGCGCTCTCCTTGATGCGATTGATGCCCCGGGCGGCGAGCCCTCGCACCGGGAGCTACGCGCATTTCCTGGGGGAGGGCCTGGCCTACGTCCGGTCTCGGCCGGTCATGACGGCGGTTCTCGCCCTCTTCGGCCTGACCTGCATGGCGCCTTTCTCGACCTTGATGCCGGCCTTCGCCGAGGACATCCTGGGCGTCGGGGCTCGCGGGCTCGGGCTTATGATGGGCGCTTCGGGGCTCGGAGCCGCCGCGGGCGCGCTCATGCTTGCGGCCCGCGAGAACGGCGCCGGACGTTGCCGGGAAATCGCCCTCGGCGTCGTCGTCTACGGACTCTCGATCGTCGTCTTCTCCGCCTCGAAAAGCTTCCCCCTGAGCCTCGCCGCCTGCGCCGGGGCCGGATGGGGCCTGCTGTGGGCCTACGCCGGGAGCAACACCTTGCTTCAAACCCTCACCCCCGATGTCCTGCGCGGGCGCGTGATGAGCCTGTTCGCCATGACCTTCATGGGGACCTCTCCCATCGGCAGCCTTCTCGCGGGCTTCGGCGCCAGGAGCTTCGGGGCGCCGATGACCGTGGGCATAGGCGGGTTCTTGTGCCTTGCCGCCGCCGCTGTCTTTCTCGCAAGCTCCGCGTCCGCCGGCGACGCCGCCTTTAATTGGCTCGCCGTCGACAGCGAAGGGTAAAAGCGCCCAGACCGGCGGCCAAAAGCCAGCCGGCCAATGACAGCCCCGCTGCGGCCATGAAATAGGGAGGACGGTAGCAAAACTCGACGCGCGCTCGTCCCGCCGGCATGATCACCGAGCGCAGAATCCCCTCATGGGAAACAATGGGCGCGCCAACACCGTTGACCGTCGCGGTCCAGCCCGGGGCGTCGACATCGGCCAGAACGAGGCGCGCCGACGACTGGGCGGACGCCTCGACAAGCACGCGGTTCGGCTCGTACGACCGGATGATCGCCAGGCCGGGCGCGCCCTCGATCCTCGCCCTGGGAAGCGCCTTCGTGTTCTCGTAGAGGCGCAAAGGGCCGAAGCTGCGCGCCAGGGCGAATTGATCCTTGGGCAAATCCCAAAACGTCAAGAGATAGCGGATGTCCAGCAGGTCCATCCATCGGGAACGCGGGTCGGTGTCAAGCTTATCCAGCACGCGGTCGTAGGAGGCGAAACGCATCACCTCAAAGCCATCCGCGTCGTCAAGGCCCTCGGCCGCGGCGAGATTGGGAAGAAGAGAGTCCCGAAACCCGCGCCACGCCGCCAGCTGGCTGGCGCCTCCCCGACGCAGGGCGGCCCGGGTCCTGGGCGTCATCATGACGCGGCCGAAGCCGCCGCGCGCTTTGATGAATTCAGCGACCGGCGAACGGTAGGCGTAGAGGGAAGCGTCGATCGTCCGCACCGCGCGGGCCGCGAAGAAGCCATATTCCGCGAACACCGCCAGGATCAAGAGGAACGCCATGCGCGGCCGCACAAGGCCCCGGCCCAGCGTCTCCTCCAATCCTTCGCCGGAGAGCCGCGCCAATCCCAGGCATGCCAGGCAAAGCGCCTGGGCCGGGAAGCG
>DAHVWT010000081.1 GCA_027327915.1 Elusimicrobiota bacterium | reverse complement strand
GTCCGAATACGGGCTCACCGCCGGGATCTTCACCGGCAAGCCCGAGGAGATCGAGCGCTTCTTCGACGAGGTCCAGGCGGGGGTCTGCTACGCCAACCGCCGCGGCGGGGCGACGACCGGCGCCTGGCCCGGGGTCAATTCCTTCGGCGGCTGGAAGGCCTCCGGCTCGACCGGCAAAAACGGGCTCGGCCCGTATTACGTCGCTCAGTTCATGCGCGAACAGAGCCGGCTCGTCGCGGGATAATGGCGGCCTCCGGCAAGACGGCGTCGAAACGAGCCCAGTCTTCCCGGGACGGGATGGCGGAGTATCCGCGAATCGTCATTGCGCCCCCTGGCCCCAAGGCCCGGGCCGTGATTGCCCGGGACCGCGAGTGGTCGTCTCCCTCCTATATTAAGGAATACCCCTTCGTGATGGCGGGAGGTCGCGGCGCCATGGCGGAAGATGTGGACGGCAACCGCTACATCGACTTCATGACCGGGATCGCCGTCTCGGCGACCGGCTATAACCATCCCGAGATCGTCGCCGCCGTGCGGGAGGCGGCCGGCAAGTTCCTCCATATCTGCTCGACCGACTTCTACTACGAGGGGATGGCGCGGCTCTGCGAGCGGCTCTCCAAGAGCTGGCCCGGCAAGGACAAAAAACGGGTTTTCCTGTCCAATTCCGGAACCGAGGCCGTGGAAGGCGCGATCAAGCTCGCCCGCTACGCGACCCGCCGCCCCTACATCATCGCCTTCGAGGGGGCCTTCCACGGCCGCTCCTACGCCGCGATGAGCGTCACCGCGAGCAAGGTGAAATATCGAGAGGGTTTCGGGCCCTTCCTGCCCGTCGTCCATATGCCCTACGACAACCCCTACCGCCCCGCCCCCTGGCGCGAGCGCATGGAGGATCTCTTTGAGACCCGGACCTCCCCCAAGGAGGTGGCGGCCGTGATCATGGAGCCCATACTTGGGGAAGGCGGCTACGTCATGCCCGGCGCCGAATTCTTGAAGACCTGGCGCAAGGTCTGCGACGACCATGGCATCATGCTCGTTTTTGATGAGATTCAATGCGGCATGGGCCGCACGGGCAAGCTCTGGGCCTTCCAGCATTCCGGCGTCGAGCCGGACGTGATCTTGACGGCGAAGGGGCTGGGCTCGGGGCTCCCCATCGGCGCGATCATCGCCAAGGAGAAGTGGATGAGCTGGCCTCGGGGCTCCCACGGGACGACCTTCGGCGGCAACCCCGTCTCTTGCGCGGCCGCGCTCAAGACGCTGGATCTCATGGAATCGGGGCTCTTGAGAAACGCCCAGGCGATGGGGGAGAGGCTTTTAAAGGGCTTGAAGGAGCTCCAGTCGAGGCACCCTTCGATCGGCGACGTGCGGGGCGTCGGGCTCATGATCGGCGTCGAGTTCGTCAAGGACAGAAAGACCAAGGAGCCCGACCACGACTTGGTCGAGAAGCTCGAACTGCGCGCCTTCGAGAAGGGGCTTTTGCTCCTCTCCTGCGGCAAGTCGGTGATCCGGATCGCGCCGCCCCTGGTCCTCACGCCCTACGACGTGGACGCGGGGCTTTCGATCCTGGACGACTGCCTCAACGCTCTCGGGGCGTAGCCGCGCCCAGCACTTCCCGGGCGATGATGAGGTGCTGGATTTCGGAGGTTCCCTCGTAGATCTCGGTGATGCGGGCGTCGCGGTAGAGCCGTTCGACCGCGAACTCGCGAGTGTAGCCGTTCCCGCCGTGGATCTGGATCGCGTCGAAGGCGGCGCGGTTGGCGGTCTGGGAGGCGAAGAGCTTGGCCATGGAGGCCTCCTTCGTGCAGGGGAGCCCCGCGGAAAGAAGCCCCGCCGCGCGCTCGACGAGGAGTTTGGCGGCGTCGATCTCCATGGCCATGCGCGCGATCTTCATCTGGATCATTTGGAACTCGGAGATCGGGCGGCCGAACTGGCGGCGCTCCTTGGCGTAGGCGACGGCCTCGTCGAAAGCCGCGCGGGCGATCCCCACCGACTGCGCCGCGATCGCGACCCGGCCTCGGTCCAGGACCTTCATCGCGACCTTGAAGCCCTGGTTCTCCTCCCCCACGAGGGCGGATCGAGGCACGCGGCAGTTTTCAAAGCGGATTTCCCGGGTGTCCGAGGCGCGGATGCCGAGTTTTTTCTCCTTTTTCCCCACGTGAATGCCGGGACGGTCGCGCTCGACCAAGAGACAGCTGATCCCCTTGTTGCCGCGCGAGGGATCGGTCGAGACGAAGACGAGAAAGAGGGAGGCGAAGCCTCCGTTCGTCACCCAGGCCTTGGCGCCGTTGAGAATGTAGGAGTCGCCCGCGGGGACGGCGGCGGTCTTGAGGCTCCCCGCGTCGGTGCCGGCTCCGGGCTCGGAGAGGCAGTAGGCGCCGATCCACTCTCCCGAGGCAAGCCGGGGCAGATAGAGCTTTTTCTGCTCGTCGGTTCCCGCCGCGAGAATCGCCCCGCAAACGAGGGAATTATGGACCGTGAGCCCCACCTGGAAGGCGGCGGCCCCGCGCGCCAATTCCTCCATCGCCCCCGCGTAGGAGGCATAATCCAGGCCGAGGCCGCCGAATTCTTCGGGGACCATCATGCCCAAAAAGCCCAGTTCCGCCGCCTCGCCGTAGAACTCCCGAGGGATCTCCTCGGCCTCGTCCCAGGCCGCGGCGTTGGGCTTCAAGCGCTTCTCCGCGAAGTCGCGCGCGGTCTTGCGCGCCATCTCGCGCATCTCGGCGGCCTCAGGGCTTGGCGGGATGGTCATAAAAGCCTTTCCCGGATTTTTTCCCAAGCCGCCCCGCGGCGACCATGCTCTTGAGCAGCGGGCAGGGCCGGTACTTGGGATCGCCGAAGCCCGAATGCAAGGTCTCCATGATGGCGAGGCAGACGTCGAGGCCGATGTAGTCCGCGAGCTCCAGGGGGCCCATCGGATGGTTCATGCCCAGCTTCATCACCGTGTCGATCGCCTCGCGGGTCCCCACGCCCTCCATGAGGGCGAAGCAGGCCTCGTTGATCATGGGCATGAGAAGGCGGTTCGAGATGAAGCCGGGGAAATCGTTGGAAAGGACGGGGGTCTTGCCGAGGCGCTTGGCGAGTTCCGTCGCCGCCTCGCGGGTCCCCTCCGAGGTCTGGAGACCGCGCACGATCTCGACGAGCTTCATCAAGGGGACCGGGTTCATGAAGTGCATGCCGACCACCCGCTCGGGGCGCAAGGCGGCGGCCGCGATCTCCGTGATCGGGATGGAGGAGGTGTTCGTCGCGAGGATGGCGTCCTGGCTCATGACGGAGGCGAGCTTCGCGATGACGGACTTCTTGAGCTCGGCTTTTTCCGGGACGGCCTCGATCGCGATCTGGGCCGATCGGGCACCGTTGAGATCCATGGAGCCCGCTAGGCGCTTGAGCGCCGCGGCTTTCTCCTCGGCGGAGATCATCTTCTTGGACGCCTGGCGATCGAGGTTCTTCTCGATCGTCTGGAGGGCGCGGTTGAGGGCCGCGCTATCCGCCTCGACGAGCGCGGTCTTGATCCCCGCGAGCGCCAGCACGTGGGCGATTCCGGAGCCCATCGTGCCCCCGCCGATCACGGCCGCCTCTTGGATGTCCATGAGGGCCATTATACCGAACTGCGGCCCGGCATTTTATACACTCCCTGGTGATGCCCGGCTCGAACACCGTCGTGATGAAGTTCGGCGGGACCTCCGTCGCCGACCCGGACAAGATCCGGCGGGCCGCGGCGATTGCCGTCGCCGAGCGCCNCCGCGGCCGCCGCGTCGCCGTCGTCGTCTCGGCGCCGGGGACGATGACGGATGAGCTTTGGGCCCTGGCCCATCGAGTCTCCCGAAGGCCTGGAGGACGGGAGCTCGATCAACTCCTGGCCACGGGCGAACAGGTGGCGATCGCTCTCTTCTCGATGGCGGCCGAGTCCCAGGGGGCTCGAGCCATTTCGCTGACGGGAGCCCAGGCCGGCATCCGGGTCGGGGGCGAGCCGGGCCGCGCCCGCATCCTGAGTATCGACGCGTCGGCCGTGCGCCGGGAGCTTTCTCGCGGCCGGATCGCGGTGGTCGCGGGTTTCCAGGGCGCCAACTCCCGCGGGGAGACGATGACGCTCGGCCGCGGCGGCTCGGACCTGACGGCGGTGGCCTTGGCCGCCGCTCTGAAGGCCGCATCCTGCGAGATCTACACCGACGTGAAGGGCGTCTATACGGCGGATCCCCGGATCGTCTCCGAGGCGCGCAAGCTTTCCCGCGTCGGCTTTTCGGAAATGATCGCGCTCGCGGCGGCGGGCGCGCAGGTCATGCAGCCGCGTTCGATCGAGCTTGCCAAGCGCCGGGGAGTGCGCATCCACGTTCGCTCGGCTTTCCATCCGGGGCCGGGCACCTGGATCGTCCCGTCCGGGGAGGCGCGCGGCGGGCGCGGCGTCGCGGCGCTCGCCCTCGCAAAAACGGCGCCCGCTCGGCCGTACGCATCGCCGCCGTCGGCTCCGGATTGAGCCGAAGACGCTGGGCCCGGGATCTCATGAAGCGGACTCTTGTCGCGCGCAAGATCGCGGCGCGGTTTGGCGTCGGGACGGACCGGTTCGTCTGGTGCAGCCTTCAAGCCGCCAAGGGCGAGGCCGCTCTGCGGCATCTGCATCGCGCTTTCGGTCTTGAGCAGGGCAAATAATCTAAAATATAAAGGTCATAGGAGTCAGGAAGAGTTCGCTCGTCATGATCAAGGAACCAAACCCCAAGGTCCAAGCGGCCCCCGAGCACCAGCCCTTCGTCTATCCCTTGAAAAGGGATTTCGTCGAGCCGGATTGGCGGCGCCTCCCGGGATACAAGGACGTGACGCGCCAGGAATGGGAAAGCGCCCTCTGGCAGCGGCAGCACACCGTCAAATCCGTGGCCGAGCTCAAGGAGGCCGTGGGCCGTTATCTTCCGGACGATCTCGCCGAGGGCATCCTCCGGGACCAGGACGAGCGAGCCACGATGTCGATTCTCGTTCCGCCGCAAATGATCAACACCATGAACGAGAAGGATCTGCGCAACGACCCGGTGCGCCGGTATATGCTTCCCTCTTACGACGACCGCCATCCCGAGTTCCCGAGCCACCCGAAGTCTTCCCGCGACAGCCTCCATGAAAGCGAGATGTGGGCGGTCGAGGGGCTCACCCACCGCTACCCGACCAAGGTCTTGGCCGAGCTCATCTCGACCTGCCCGCAGTACTGCGGGCACTGCACGCGCATGGATTTGGTCGGCAACTCGACCGCGCAGATCGAGAAGGTCCGCTTCGTGCAGCCTCCCAAGAAGCGCTACGAGCTCATCCTCGACTATTTGAGGAAGACCCCCTCGGTCCGGGATGTCGTGGTCTCGGGGGGCGACGTCGCCAACGTCCCGATCGAGCAGCTGGAGGGCTTCGTTTCCTCTTTGATGGACCTTCCGAACATCCGCGACATCCGGCTGGCATCGAAGGCTTTTCAGGCGCTTCCCCAGCATTTCCTCGAGGACAAGGTGTTGAAGGCGATGGAGCGGCTCGCGAGGAAGTCGCGCGAGCGGGGAATCGATCTCGCTCTCCACACCCATGTCAATCATGCCAGCCAGGTGACTCCCTTGGTCGCCAAGGCGGCGAAGGCCTATCTCGCGATGGGATTTCGCGACGTGCGCAACCAGGGCGTGCTCCTGCGCGGCGTCAACGCGACGGCGAAGGATCTCCTGGATCTCTGCTTTTCGCTGCTCGATTTCGGCAAGATCATGCCGTATTACTTCTACATGTGCGATATGATCCCCAACTCGGAGCACTGGCGGATCGCGGTCTGGGAGGCGCAGAAGCTCCAGCACGATATCATGGGCTACCTTCCCGGCTTCGCCACGCCCCGCATCGTCTGCGACGTCCCGTACGTGGGCAAGCGCTGGGTGCATCAAGTCGCGGACTACGACCGGACTCTCGGCATCTCCTTTTGGACGAAGAACTACCGCACCGGGATCGAGGCGGAGGATCCGAACGCCCTCAGCCGCCGCTACGAGTACTACGATCCGATCGACACGCTCCCCAACGAGGGCCGGGAGCATTGGAAGCGCCAGCTCCAGCTGCGCCCGACGCGGGGCCCGGAAGAAGCCGCCTAGGGCGCGAGTTCGCCCCGAAAAACTGGAAAAACTGTTAGAATAGTCCGCCTTTCCCGATTTGGGGTCGTGGTGTAGCTTGGTCCAACACGCCGCCCTGTCAAGGCGGAGACCGCGGGTTCAAATCCCGTCGACCCCGCCAGATTTTATTTCGAGCAGAGAGAACCTCGTAATCCCCTTGAGAATTAAGGGTTTTGCGGGGTTCTAATCTTTTGTGGAGGGCCTGAACTTCGGGAGCGAACTCGGGAAAGCGGGCAATAAAGGGGAAGTAATAGCTTCCCAAAAAGCCTTGATTTTTCAGGAATCCCGCCTTACCCTCAATATGTCTAGGTGCCCGCATA
>DAHVWT010000080.1 GCA_027327915.1 Elusimicrobiota bacterium | reverse complement strand
CTAACGGGGCCAAGCCTCGCGGCCGCCTGCTTTTTGATGGGGGCTGCTCGTTCTGCGGCGGGTCGGTGCGCGCCCTAGGCGCGCTTGACCCGACCGCCCGCGTCGCCTTGGTTGATTTCCGGGAGCAGGACTTGAAGGGAATCGATCCCCGCCTCACCCGCGACGCCTGCATGCGCCGCATTCAATTCGTCGAGCGGGATGGGAGGCTCAGCGAGGGCTTCGACGCCTTTCGGCGCCTGAGCCTCAAGCTGCCTCTTTTATGGCCCTTGGCGCCCTTCCTTTATATTCCGGGGATGCGTCTCGTCGGCGTCCCCGCCTACGACTTCATCGCCCGCCACCGCTTCGAGATCGGCGCTTAGCGCGGCGAGGGGGGCCGTGACGGCTTAGAAGATGATCGAGGTCTTCGAGGAAGGCCTTCTTGTCCTCGACCGCGTGGTAGGCCGCGGCCTTGGCCGGAGTGGAGAACAGCGTTAGGTAGCAGCCGGGGCAGAAGACGATCCCGTAGCGGTCGAGAACCTTTAAGACCCGGGGGTTCTCCCCGATAAGCGAGCCCAGGGTCCTGCGGCCTGGTGGAGCCGCCCGGCTCAACGAGCCGCCCTTTGCCGCCATTCGAACGGCCCCCGGGGGAAATTCATCGCGAGCTTGATCGCGGTGTCGATGTCCTCGCGGCTCGCGATGCCCGTATCGTGGGCGAGCTGGGCTTCCAAAATGACGGCGCCGATGGTCTTGTCCCAGGCCTCCTCGGGCGGCGGACCAAGTTCGGAAAGGTGAGAGAGGGCTTCGGGGTTTTCGCCCGCGATCTTCCCGTCGGCATAGAGGTAGAATCCCTTCCCCGTCTTTCGGCCCCAATGGCCGCGGGCGACGAGGGTCTCCTGAAGCGGCTGCGGCTTGAGCCGCTCGGGACGACCCAGCGAGTCGTAGATCACCTTCGTGATCGCGAGATTGACGTCGAGCCCGATGAGATCCATCAACTCGAAGGGGCCCATCGGGACTCCCCCCGTCTTGCGCGCGGCATGGTCGAGGAGGGCGGGGGGGCACCGTTTGGAGACAAGCCGCTGGCAGGCGAGGTAGTAGGGGCGCATGACGCGGTTGACGATGAAGCCCGGCTTGTCTTTCGCCTGGATCGGGATCTTCCCCAGCGAGGCGACGAAATCCCTGGCGGCTTTGAAGGCGTCGGCCGAGGTTTTCGGGGCACGGACGATCTCGACGAGCTTCGTCGCGACCGGAGGGTTGAAGAAGTGGAGGCCCAGCACGCGTTCGGGAGCGGCGGCGCCCTCGGCGATCGCGGCGACGCTGAGAGAAGAGGTGTTGGTGGCGAGGATCGCGCCCGGGGCTATCCGGCCGAGCCGCTCAAAGAGCGATTTCTTCGCCGCCAGATCCTCGGCGACGGCCTCGATGATCAGATCGGCGCTCGAAAGCTCCGAGAGGCTCTTGACGTAGGAGACGGAGCCGAGGATCCGAGCGATGTCCCCCGAGGCGATCTTGCCACGGGCGGCGGCTTCTTCGATCCCCTTTTTAATCCTGCCCGCGGCCCCGCAGGAAGCCTCGGGGCTCGCATCATAAAGGGAGACCTTGATGCCTTTTTGAAGGCAGAGCTGGGCGATCCCCGCGCCCATCACTCCCGCCCCGACGACGGCGACTTTCCGGATCGGCATCAACCCGGGATGAACGGCTCCTCGGGCATCTTGCGCTCCTCGGGAGTCCAGGCGGGGACCTTGAGGCCGAAGGCGGCGCACTTCTCGGCGATCTCCTTCGCGAAGGCCTGGCGGACCTCGTCGTTGTCGCGTTTCTTCAGGCCCAGGCGCCGGTAAATCTTGTTTTTGGGGGAGCCCGCGCGGCCGAAAATGTTCATCGTGCGGGGATACCACCTGTCGAGCGCCTCCTGGAGCGGCCCTCGCGTCTTCTCGTCGGAGGCGAGTTTTCTCGCCCATTGGTCGCCGTGGGCCATGTGCATGGCCTCTTCCTTGAAGATGCCGTCCATCACGTCGCACCAGGGCTTGTAGGAGCAGTCGAGGGCGTCCTCCAATTGATGGCCCGCGCCGCGGTCCATGCAGAAATTGAACATGATGAAGTCGTACCAGGTCTCGATCGGATAGTAGAAGATGTTGACCCGTTTGTCGTCCGCGACCCGCTGCGTGCCGATGTCCTCGAGATTGACGCGCAGGTTGAAGTTGTGGCTCTTGTAGTAGCCGTCGACATCGACCCCCATGCCCTCGAGAAGCCGGTACATGACGCGCGCGTGGCGGACCTCGTCCTTCACGATCTGGGCCACCTGCAGGGTCTCCCGGATGTCCGGGGACTTCATGATCCAGGGGACGTAGCCGAAGGCGCCGGCGAGCTCGGAGTCCGCCTGCATCATCATGAGATGCGTGAGATGTTCCCGGTACTCGTCCGTCATTTCCTCCAGAGTCTCGACCTTGCCGCCGTCGGCGATCTTTTTCGCCAGGCGCTCCTCGAGTTCCTTCGCGCTTGTCATGGGGTCATTCTCCTTTGAAAACAGGCTTTCGCTTCTCGAGAAAGGCCGCGACGCCCTCGGCGTGGTCCTGGGTCTTCCCGAGCGCCTCCTGGAGTTCGGCTTCGAACTCAAGCTGCGTCTCCAAATCATGGTCCAAGGCGGCATTCATCGCGCGCTTGGCCCTCCCGAGGGCGAGAGGCGCCTTGCTCGCGAGCTCGCGGGCCGTGTCCCACGCGAGCGCCAGGGCCTCCTCCTCGGAGGAGGCGACGCGGTTGACGAGCCCGAACTCGAGCGCGCGGTCGGCGGTGATGGGGCGTCCCGTCCAGGCGTGCTCGATCGCGAGCGAAAGCCCCAGGTGGCGGGGCAAATAATAGGTCATGCCGGAATCGGGGGCGAGTCCGACTTGGCCGAAGGCGAGGATGAACCGGGCATGCGGCGTCGCGAACTTGACGTCGCAGGAGAGGATCAGGCTCGCTCCCGCCCCGGCCGCGAGCCCGTTGACCGCGCCGATCACGGGCTTCTCAAGCCGGCGGATCTGGAGGATGAGGGGGTTGAAATGACGACGGAGCTCGTCGCCCAGCGAAACGCCGGCGCCTTGTTGGCGGGCCTTCAGATCCGCGAGATCGGCGCCGGCGCAGAAAGCGCGGCCCTTGGCGGTCAGGATGACGGCGCGGACGCCGGCGTCCTTCTCGGCCGATCGCAGAGAATCCGCGAGCCCGGCCAGCATCGCGCCGGTCAAGGCGTTCAAGACGCCGGGGCGGTTGAGGGTCAGGACAAGGACGTTTTCCCGGCGCTCGACCAGGAGTTCCGGATCCGCCGTCGCGCTGGCCACGTTATCTTCCGCTGAAGACCGGCTGGCGCTTCTCGATGAAGGCGCGCATGCCTTCCTTTTGGTCCTGGGTCTCGAACAAAGAGTAGAAGAGCCGGCGCTCGATCTGGAGGGATTCGCTCAAGGGCTTTTCGGCGGCGGCGAGGATGGCGCGCTTGGCGGCCTGGACGGCGAGGGGGGGCCTGGCGGCGATCTCGGCGGCGAGGCGCCGGGCCTCGGCGAGAACCGTCTCGTCGGAAACGACGCGATTGACGAGGCCCAAGTCGTAGGCGCGGCGCGCGGAGAGGGGCCGGCCGGTCATGACGAGCTCCGAGGCCAAGGCTTTTCCCAAGGCGCGCGCGAGCCTCTGGGTGCCGCCCGCGCCGGGGATGACGCCGATATTGATCTCGGGCTGGCCCAGCCGCGCCGTCTCGCCGCACACGATCATGTCGCAGGCGAGCGCCAACTCAAGCCCTCCTCCGAAGGCGAAGCCGGAGACGGCCGCGACCAAGGGCTTGGGGTATTGTCCGACATAGTCCCAATGAGAGAGATGCGGGTCGCGGGCGAGAGCCTGGGCGCTCGCGCCGTCCATCTCCTTGATGTCGGCGCCGGCCGAGAAGCCGCCCGGGCCGCCCGAGAGGATGACCGCGCGCACGGCGCCGTCCTTTTCGAGATCCCAGAGGGCCTCGTGGAGGCGCTTCATGAGCGGGTGGCTCAGGGCGTTCTTGGCCTCGGGGCGGTTGAGCGTCAGGGTCGCGACGGCCCCCGAGCGCTCGACGATGACGAGTTCCATCAATTGAGATCGACCCAGACGCTCTTGAGCTCGGTGTAGTGTTCGATCGCGTAGGGGCCCTTCTCGCGTCCCCAGCCGCTTTCCTTGAAACCGCCCCAGGGCGCGGCCGCGTCGACGAAGTGATAGCAGTTGATCCAGACCGTGCCGGCTTTCATGGAGGCCGCCATCTGGTGGGCCTTCTTGACGTCCTTGGTCCAGACTCCGGCCACGAGACCGTAGCGGGTGAGGTTGGCGCGGCGGACGACCTCGTCCGCGCTCTCGAAGGGCATGACGCAGACGACGGGGCCGAAAATCTCCTCCCGAGCGATTTTCATCTCGTCTTTGACGTCGGCGAAGACGGTGGGCTGCACGAAATAGCCTTTGCCGGGCCCCGGCTCGCCGCCGGAGAGGATCTTGGCGCCCTCTTGGCGCCCGGAATCGATGTAGGAGAGGACGCGCTTTTTCTGCTCATCGGAGACGAGAGGACCCATCTGGGTCTTGGGGTCGAGCCCCGGGCCCTGGCGCACGGTCTTGGCGCGTTCGGAGAGCTTGGAGACCATCTCGTCGAACTTCGAGCGCTCGACGAAGACGCGGGAGCCCGCGGAGCAGCATTGGCCCTGGTTGTAGAAGATGCCCATGAACATGCCCTTGGCGGCGGCGTCCAAATCCGCGTCCGCGAAGACGATGTTGGGGGACTTGCCGCCAAGTTCCAGGGAGAGGCGCTTTAAGTTGCCGGTCGAAGCCTTGACGATCTCGCGGCCGACCTCGGTCGAGCCGGTGAAGGTGATCTTGTCGATTTCCTGGTGCTGGGCCATCGCGGCGCCAGCCCCCGGGCCGAAGCCGGGAAGGATGTTGACGACGCCGGCCGGGATTCCCGCCTCGAGGATGAGTTCGCCCAGGCGCAGGGCCGAGAGAGGCGTCTGCTCGGCGGGCTTGAGGATGAAGGCGTTCCCGCAGGCCAAGGCCGGGGCCAGTCGTTCGATCGCCATGAGGAGGGGAAAGTTCCAGGGGATGATCGCGCCCACGACCCCAATGGGTTCCCGCACGGTATAGTGGAGGAAGCGCGCCCCCGGGGCGTAGGGGACGCTGACGGGAGTCGTCTCGCCGTGGATCTTGGTCGGCCAGCCCGCGAAATAGCGGATGAGGGAGGAGGCGAGGGGAAGGTCGCCCTTCAAGCTCTCGCGGATGGGCTTTCCGTTGTCCAAGGTTTCGAGCTGCGCCAACTCCTCGGCGTTCTTGTCGATAAGATCCGCGAGCTTCCACAGGAGCTTTTCGCGCTCGGCCGGGGTCGTCTTCGACCAGGGACCCTCGAGGGCCTTTTGGGCCGCCTTAACGGCTAAATCGACGTCTGACTTGTTGGCCTCGGACACGCGGGCTAGGACCTCGCCTGTCGCCGGATTGTGGGTCTCGAAGGTCTTGCCGGAGAGGGCTTCCCGCCACTCGCCGCCGATCAAAAGCTTGTGGGTTTTGCGGGAGAGGAACTCCCGGACGGATGGGTGGACGGGATTGTCGAGAACGGCGGGCATGGTCGGCGACCTCCGAGTGGATTTAGCTTACGATATCATTCCCTTCGGAAATGAGTCAATTCGTCCGTAAAACCGGTGGGGCGGCGATTTGGCGCTTGACGGCGCCGCTGTCTTTTACGCGCCGCTGGTTATCTTAAATCCCATCCAGAAGGAGATCTCCTTGCGGACCAGCTTCTCGGCGTCCGCCACGGACAAGGTCGGCGCCTCCTTCCGGACTCTTTCCACCGAGGAAATCTCGCCCTGAGGGGAAATATGAATTTGATAGCTAATACGATACTTCGCAAGGAAGTCCGGGCTGTCGGTGATCAGGAGCATTTCTTCCAGGGCCATCCGGCCGTTTTGGTCGGTCTTCCCCACGAGTTGAAACTCATGGTAGCGTAGGATGAATAATCCCTTCAGCGCGGGGAGGGAGTCATAATAATAGTCCTGGACGTAGCGCGCGACCGCCAGCAATTTGGCCAGTTCCTCGGGGCCCAGCTGCATGTGAACCGGGGTGGCCTTGGGCGCGGGGTTGAGAACCACGGAAGAGTCCGCCCGCGTTTCGCCCGCTTTCAGCGAGGCGCCCGTCAGTTTCGCGGCCTGCGACGCGGCGGCCATAGCCCCTTCAAGAGAGCCGTTCCCCAGCGCCGCCGTCTGCTCCAAGCTTGCCGCCCGGCTCCAGCTCGCGCCCAGGGCCATCGCCGTCATCGTCAAAATCAATTTCTTCATGCCGACCTCCTTTTTGCTTCGAGATACTCGCACCATACCCAAAGGATAGCCTGAAGCGGCCTTCCCGCGCATGAGGCCAAGGGGCAGACTTCGGGGGCCCGAAAGTCCCATGGGGAGGGCGCCGGAGCGCCGCGCGGGGCAAAATGTTAAACTGGGCTCCGATGCAAAATCTCCGACGGCTGGCGGCCTACGCCGCGCCCTGGAAAAGGCGCTTCTTCATCGCCGCCGTCTTCATGGCCGTCGTCGCGGCCTTGAACGGCGCCACGGTATGGCTCTTGAAGCCCACGGTCGACCGCGTTTTTCTCAACAAGGACATGCGGACGCTCAAGCTGCTGCTGTTTCTCATCCCGGGGGTCTTTCTCCTCAAGCTCGTGTCGACCTACACGCAAAATT
>DAHVWT010000007.1 GCA_027327915.1 Elusimicrobiota bacterium | reverse complement strand
ATTTCCCGGCAGGCGCGAGTGACGCGCAGGGCGATTTCCCCGCGATTGGCGATGAGGACTTTCTTGAACATCAGGGTTCGATGAAGAACAGCAAGCTGCCGAATTCGACCGCCTCGCCGTCCGAAGCGAAGGAGCGGGCGATCTTGCCGGCCCGCGGCGCGGGCACCGGGACCGCTTTTCCCCTGGCCTGCTCCACCATGCCGAGGACCGCCTCCCGGGCCACCGCGCCCCCCTCCGCCGTCCCGGCCTTCCCGACCGAGCCTTTGCGAAAAACGCCGACAGCCGGCGAGAGCACGGGCACGTAACGGCTTGGCTGGAAGGCCGGGATGGGCGCGGCGCTCGGCATGGAAAACGAGAACCCCTCGCGGCCTTCCTTGTAGGATACCTCAGCCAGATCCGTTCCCTTGAGCCAATCCAAGACCGACTTCATGTCGCCGTTTTTCATCGTCATCGCGCGATCCTCCGTGCCCGCCTCGGCCCGGAGCGTCCGCGCGACGCCCCGGCCGAGCGCAGGAGATTGCTGGGATTCTTGGGGATGAGTTCCGCCTCCAGCGGGTCAAAGGGGTGCGGCAGGGATTTGTGGATGGGGAGCCGGAGCATTCGATGGCGGCGGGAGTGAGAGCCCACGTCGACGATATAGAACGCCGCGCCGTCGGCGGCGAACTCGAGCGCCACCTGCCGGCAGGCGCCGCAGGGCTTTCCCGACCGGCACACGACGCAGACCGCCCGGATCGTCGTATGCCCCTGGGCCACGGCGTTCATGATGGCGTTTCTCTCCGCGCAAAGGCTCAGCCCCGAGGAGGCGTTCTCCACGTTGCATCCCGCGAAAATCTTGCTCTCGCCCGTCAGGACGCTCGCGCCGACCGGATATCGGGAGTAGGGGCAGTAGGCGTTCCTTCTCGCCGCGACGGCCGCTTGAATGAGCTTGGAGAGATCCTTCGCCGAGATCATGAGAGGACGGGCTCCCGGCGCCGCCCGGCGGTCTTCGCGGGCCGCAGGTATTTGCCCACGAGAAGATCGAGTTTTCGCACGGCCGCGGGAGAGGCGGCCTTGGGGTCCGTCACGATGGCCCTTTTGAGGGCCTCGGAGCAGGAGCAGCCGCCCCTGGGAAGGCGCGCGAGAGCCGGCAGCGCCTTCTCGAGAAGGGCCTTCGCCTTGCCGGCCCCCAAGGCCAGGTATTCCAGGACCTTGTCCTGGGAAACCTCCGATCCCTCCTTCCAGCAATCGTAATCGGTGATGAAGTTGATCAGCGCGTAGCAGATCTCGGCCTCGCGAGCGAGCTTGGACTCGGGAACGGCGGTCATTCCGATGACCGCATAGCCCTGCCGCCGGTGGTATTCGGATTCGGCCCTGGTCGAGAAGGCGGGCCCCTCCATGCACACGTGCACCCCCCCCGCCCGAAGCGCCATGCCGCTCTCCCGCGCCCGATCGGACAAAAACTGGCGGCTTTCGGGGCAAAAGGGCCTGTCGAAGGCGACATGGGCGACGAGTCCCCCGCCGAAAAAAGTCGAGGCCCGGCCCTTGGTTTCATCCACCAATTGATCGGGCAGGAAAAGGTCCCCCGGCCCGAGATCCTCCTTGAGCGAGCCCACGGCGCCCACCGCGACGATCCGCTCGACGCCGAGGGATTTGAGGGCGTAGATATTGGCCCTCGCGTTGATCTCGGAAGGCAGCACGACGTGGCCCTTGCCGTGGCGTGGAAGAAAGGCGCAGCCCGCGCCGCCCAGCTCGCCCACGATCAAGGGCTCCGAGTGCCTGCCAAAAGGAGTCTTGACCCGGACTGCGCGGGCGTTGGAGACGCCCTTCATCTCGTAGAGTCCGCTGCCCCCTATCACCGCGATGACGGCGCGACCTGTTTTCATCGTGAGATCTCCTTGGATTTATCTTGCCTCGACCGCCGATATCAGTTCTGGATAAATCGGAAACTTCCGGCACAGGGCCTTGACCTCGGAGGCGATGGCCCGCAACTTCTTCTCCTCCGAACGCGCCGCGATCGCCGAACCGATCCAGCCGGCGATCGTCCGCATCTCGGGGGCCCCCATCCCGCGCGTCGTCACCGCCGGGGTGCCGATGCGGATGCCGGAGGCGATCGCGGGCTTTTGAGGATCGAAGGGGATCGCGTTCTTATTGACCGTGATCCCAGCGGTCTCGAGCACCGTCTCCGCCTCCTTGCCCGTGACGTTCTTGGGGCGCAGGTCCACCGAGAAAAGATGGCAGTCCGTCCCCCCCGAGACGATCCGAAAACCGCCCTCCGCCAGCGCCTCCGCCATCGTCCGCGCGTTGTCGAGCACCCTTTGCTGATACGCCTTGAAGGCGGGCTTGAGAGCCTCGCCGAAACAGACCGCCTTGGCCGCGATCACATGCATGAGGGGCCCGCCCTGGGTCCCGGGGAAATTCAGCTTGTCGACGGCCGCGGCGTATTTCTCGCGGCAGAGGATCATCCCTCCGCGGGGGCCTCGGAGAGTCTTGTGCGTCGTCGTCGTCACGAAGTCGGCCACGGGCACGGGCGAGGGATAGATCCCCGCGGCGATCAAGCCCGCGTAGTGCGCGACGTCCGCGGCGAGGTAGGCGCCGCTCTCGTCCGCGATGCGCCTGAGCCTGGCCCAATCGAAGACCCGCGAATAGTTGGAGGCGCCCGCGAAAATCATCTTGGGCCGGTGCTCGAGGGCGAGGCGTTCGGCTTCGTCATAGTCGATCGTTTCCGTGTCGCGGGAAACGTTCATCGGCACGATCTTGAAGAACTTACCGGAGAAGTTAAGCGGGTGGCCGTGCGAGAGATGCCCCCCGTGGGCGAGATTGAGCCCCATGACGGCGTCGCCCGGCTGGAGCACGGACAAGTAGGTCGTGATGTTCGCCTGGGTCCCGGAGTGAGGCTGAACGTTGGCGTGCTCGGCTCCGAAAAGCGATTTCGCCCGGTCCATCGCGAGTCGCTCCACGACATCCACGAACTCGCATCCGCCATAGTAGCGCTTCCCGGGATAGCCCTCCGCGTACTTATTCGTGAGGACCGAGCCCTGGGCCTCCATCACGGCGCGGGAGGCGTAGTTCTCCGAAGCGATGAGCTCGAGCCGGTCCGACTGGCGGATCGCCTCCGACGCGATCGCCTCGTAGACTTCACGATCCTGCATCTTGATGTTTTCAAGCTCTTCCACGCTATTTCTCCAGGGGCGCCAGGGGCGCCCTCGCGACGATTCGCAAGAGCGCCTCTTTGATCTGCTCCAGGCACTGGCCGTAAACCTCCGCGCCAAGGCCGATCGGATCTCCCACCTCCGGCTCCCCGAGTCCCGCATACCCTCCCAGCAGAAAGATCTTCGAGGAGGCCCCCGGGAAGCGCTCGACGAGCTTTTGCCGCTGGCTCTCCGTCATCGCAAAGACCAGATCGGCCTGTTCGACGAGATCCCGGGAGACGAGAGTCGGCGTGTGAGAGAGGCCCGTCACGCCCTCGCGGGCCAGCGCCTCCCGAACCTGGCCGGGAATTCCGTATCGGGGATCGGCGGCAAGCCCCGCGGACGACGCCTGCACGTCGAGGCTTCTTTCTCCGGCGAGCTTTCTAAATATCTGCTCCGCCATGACGCTCCGGCAGGTGTTGCCGGTGCAGACAAACAGAACCCGCCGCACCCCTCGCGGCCCGTCCGCGGCTTGCGATCCCGCGGGCGCGAACGCCTCCATGATCGCCTTCGCCGGAACCGCTCCCTCCCGCAGGATCCGGGGCGTCGGTCCCGTGGCGTCCACGACGGTCGATTCCGTGCCTGGAACGCGCCCGCCGTCCAAAATGAAATCCACCTCGTCCTTGAACTCCTCCCACACCGCCTGCCCCTCCACGATCGCGGGGCGGCCCGAGCGATTCGCGCTCGTCGTCGCCCAAGGGACCCCCGAGCGCCGCAAAAGTTCGGCCAGCACGGGGTGGCCGGGCACGCGGATGCCGATCGTCTTATACTCGGCGAAAGTGAGCGCGCGGCCCTTGGCCGTGGGCTTCAGGACGAGCGTCAGGAGTCCCGGCCAGAATTTCCGGGCGAGCAATCGGCCCGTCGGCGTCCACTCGATCCATTCCCCGGCGTCCTCCGTCGAACCGACCATGACGGGGAGCGGTTTGGCGTCCGGACGATCCTTGATCTGGTAGATGCGCCGGGATGCGGCCTTGACCAGGGCCGTCGAACCCAGGCCGTAAACCGTGTCTGTCGGGAAGGCCAGAACCCGGCAGGACTTGACGGCTTGGGCGAGTTCCGAGAGGGTTGCCTCATCCAAGTCCGAGAGCGTCGCCGCCTTAATCCTCTTCGCCATCGCCCTCCTCGATTCCTCCTTCGCGCCCCGGCCGCATCAAGACGACGAATTCTCCCAAAAGGCTCTCGCGCGCGGCAAGCGACCGCGAAAGCTCGCCCAGAGTGCCCCAAAACCACTCCTCGTGGATCTTCGAAAGCTCCCTCACGGCCGCCCCTTGGGCGGAGCGGCCCAGCACCGTCGCGGCCTCATCGAGCAGCCTCACGACGCGATAGGGCGACTCGTAGACGATGATCGTTTTGCCGAGGCGAGCCGCCTCCTCGATCGCCCGGCGCCTGGGGCCCGGCCGTCTCGGCAAAAAGCCGAGGAAAACGAAGGAATCGGCGGGAAGCCCCGAGCCTGCGACGGCCGCGGTCAAGGCGCTCGGCCCGGGAAGAGCCGTGACCGCGAGACCCTCGCGCCGCGCGCGCTCCACAACGCGGCTTCCGGGGTCGGAGACGCACGGCAGGCCGCCGTCCGAGACCAGGGCGACCGGAGCTCCGGAGCGGACCTTCTCCAGCAGGCGGTTCTCGCTTCGAGGATCCTTGTCGTTGTAGCGCAGAAGAGGGGAGTCGATGCCGAAATGCGTGAAAAGGATGCGGGTTCGGCGAGTGTCCTCGCAATAGACCTCGGAGGCCCCCCGCAGGACCTCGACGGCCCGGGGGGACATATCCCCCAGATTGCCGAGAGGCGTCGGCACCAGGTAGAGCATCAGGGAATCGGCGGAGCGGCGCCGTTGCCGCGCCGCGCTTCCTCCGCCTCCAAGGACTCCTCGATCGCGAGGAAGGCCTCGACGACTTTGGGGTCGAACTGCGTGCCGGCGCCACGCTTTAACTCCAAGATGGCGGCGTCGCGGCGCAAGGCCTTGCGGTAGGGCCGATCCGAGGTCATGGCGTCCCACGCGTCGATCACCGCCACGATCCTCGCCCCGATGGGGATTTCCTCGCCCTTGCGGCCTTCCGGATAACCCTGGCCGTTGTACCATTCCTGGTGATAGAGAACCATTTCGGCGACGGGTCCGAGGTACTTCACCGGCGATAAGATCTGGTGGCCGATGATCGGGTGCTTCTTCATCACCTCGTACTCCTCGGGGGTGAGCTTGCCCGGCTTGAGGAGGATCGCCTCGTCGATGCCGATCTTGCCGATGTCATGGAGAAGCGCGGCGTACTCGACGTAACGGGCCGCCGTCCCGGCGACTCCCAATCGGGCGGCCAGGCGGCGAGCCTTGGCGCTCGCGCGCTCGGAGTGTTCGTGGGTGTAGGAATCCTTGGAGTCCACCGCCCGCGCCAGCGTTTTGACCATCTCGAGGTAAAACTCCTCCATGTCGGCGAGGGCCTGAGCCGACGACGGGTCCCGGACCTCTTTACGCCGCCAAGCCCCGAGACTCGGCGCCGCCCAAATTCCGGCCCCGAATCCCAAAAGAGCCGCCGTCCCCGTTCCAGCCAGCGCTAATGCCGTCATTGATAGGATTTTACAATTTTGAGGCGAAAACAGCCTTACTCTAAGGCACGAATGAGGGCATCAGCTCCTCGGGAGCCTGTCCCGCCCGCCTCGGCTTCAGGGCGGCCGCGTCGGCCAAGGACCGCAATTCACGAGCCGCCGCCTGTCGATTGTCCGGGTCCGGATCGTTGACGGAAACCCACTCAAGGAGTTTCATGAACTTCTGGGGGGAGAGCATATCCGCTAATTCGCTCAACGCCGCCGCTCTCTGGTCCGGGTCCGGATTTGTCTTCATGTAGTCCTCGAGGAAAGGAACCACGGCGGGACGCATCGCTGAGAATAAAACGTCCGCGTCCAGCAGCCTCTGGACGGGGTCCTTCGAGGACCGGTATTCCTTTTCAAACGGAAGCAGCTCCTCGTCGGTCGCGCAACCCCCGATCTTGACGGCGATCGAGGCTTGGATGTCCTTGGGAATACGGCGGCTCCGGAATAGGCGCAGAAGGCCGGGCCATGTCTCGCGCAATTCCCGGCACGGGACGTAGCCCGAAAACCCCTCCGCCGCCATGCGGCGCCGGTTCGCGAACCAGGAGTTCGCCCACCCTCTAAACAAATGGAAAGAATCGCGCCAAAAATACCTCGCCATGATCCGGGCCACCCGCGGCGCCTCGCGAGCTTTCTTCATCAGAAGCGGCCACGCCTTCTTTCCCTGCCACTGCGCGAGCGCGACTAAAGCCTCGTATTGGACCCACCATTGGTTCTTGTCCGTCGGCACCGCGGCTTTGACGGGATTCGGGTAGGCGAAGCGGCGGCCGGCGATTTTCTCGATGACCGGGAGGGCCGGGGGGTAGCGCAGGATCAAGGCTCCCTTGATGCCGAAAAAGACAGCCAGAGGATCGTTGTCCCGCATATCGTCGACGAAAACGGCGCCCTGCCGCCCTCCGGGCCGCATCAAGGAAAGGGATTTCAAGGCCGCGGCAAAGACATGGGGATTTCGATAGCGCATGAAGAGATCGTAGATGGCGGATACGTCCGCCAGCGACGTAGGCGTCGAGGCTGAAATCTCATCGAGTATCTCCACGCGCGCACGATCGGTCGTCGCCGAGACGAAGCTGTCGTGGAGGTCGAGCAGGGTCGCGGTCCCGGTGGATGCGGCGAAAGAGATCGACGGGAAAAACGCAAGGAATCCCAGGAGGATCGCCGTCATCGAGCGCCCTTGACGATGACGGCGAGGGCGGACGCCAGGGAGGCGGCGTGATAGCCGTAAGGCACGACGGCCGTCATTTCCGGCGCCGCCTCTCGGTCGAGAGGGTTACGCAAGTAGCAAACGACCGTTTTCGACGGAGCCAGGCGACGCAGAGACTCCAGCACCGCTTTTTCGGCCGCGAATCTCGCCGCCTCGAAGCAGAAGCAAACGACGGCGCCGGCCTCGGCGACGGCCATCCGGAGCCTCTCCTCGGAGATGCTCCCCTCGAGAGGCACTCGCTCGAACCGCCGCATTTTCCAAGCTGCGAAGGCCCGGCGGATCATCCGTTCCGGCGCGAGAGCCCCTCCTTCAAAGGTGAATCGGGCGGTCACGGATCTCAAGTCGGGGAATAAGACGAGGAGGGACTCCCGCCTGGAGACGGGAAGCCGCGCCTGGCCGGGCCAGACCCGGAGCGCCTCCCGGGCGATCATCCGGCATAGGCGGGCGCCCTTCTCGAAATCGGGCAGGCCGCGAGGCTTGGGCCTTCGCTCAAGAAGCCTCTCCACGCGCCCCAGGGACTCGGTCAGGCGCGACGCTTCAACCGCGCCCTTCGCGCAGGACTCCCTAAGCCGCTCGACGGCGCGGCGCTGCTCCTTGGGGTTGAACGCTATGAGGAGCATGTCGTGGCCCGCCTGGAAGGCTTCCAAGGCAGCCGCCGGAATCGTCCTATCCTGAAGAACGGCCCCCATGCAGAGATCGTCCGTGATGAGAGCACCCTCAAAACCCAGTTCGCCCCGCACAAGTCCCGTTGCGATCCTCTTGGAAAACGTGGCCGGAAGCGAATCGAAGAAAGGGTAGAGAACATGAGAGCTCATGACGGCCGAAGCTCCGGAGCGAATCGCGGCCTTGAATGGAAGAAGATGGCCTTTCTCGAAATCGGGCCTTGAAAGATGAATCGTCGGCAGCTCGACATGCGCGTCCTTCGTCGCGGCTCCCTTGCCGGGGAAATGCTTGGCGCAGGCGCGCACCCCCCGCGCCTCGAGCCCCCGGATCATGGCGGCGCCCAACCGCGCGGCGAGCCCCGGATCCGAGCCGAAGGAACGAAGGCCGATTCCGGGATTGTAGCGTTCGGTCAGCACGTCGAGGACCGGCGCGAGGTTCATCTCGATGCCGAGGGCGCGCAGTTCGGATCCCATTTGCCGGCCCACCTCGAGGGCGGCGCGCTCGCTGTCCAGACGGCCCAGCGCGGCGTTCCCCGGAAAGACGGTGATCCCCCTTTGAAAACGAAGGACGTTCCCCCCCTCGTGATCCACGGCGAAGAGAAGCCTGCGTCCGAGCCTATCCTGGAGGCCCTGGGTCAGGGCGCGGGTCTGGAGCGGGTTTTGGATATTGCGGGCGAGCAGCAGCACTCCCGAGGCGTTCGTCGCCTTGAGAAGCGCCACCGCTTGAGGCCGGGGGCGCGTGCCCTCGACCCCCAACATGAAAAGCCGGCCCGGGTCGATCATCGATGGGAGGGGCGCTCCGCGGAAGGATGCGCCTGCTTCTCCAAAGCCAGCCGCCGAAGGTAGGCGCCGTAACCGCTCGAATCGTACGAGGCCGCCAGGCGCTTCAAATCCTCCGCGCCGATATAGCCCATCCGGTAGGCCACTTCCTCGACGCAAGCGATCCGGAGCCCCTGGCGCTTCTGGATGGTCTGGATGAAGACGGACGCGGCAAGCAGGGAGTCGAAATTGCCGGTGTCAAGCCAGGCGTAGCCCCGTCCCAAGCGCCGCACGCGCAGCTCCCCGCGCGCGAGATAGTCGCGGTTGACGTCCGTGATCTCGAGCTCGCCGCGGGCGGAGGGCTTGAGGGCGCGGGCGACGGACACGACGCGCGCGTCGTAGAAATAAAGCCCCGTCACGGCCCAGGAAGACCGGGGGTGGCCGGGCTTTTCCTCCAGACCCAAGGCCTTCCCGTCCTCCCCGAACTCGACCACGCCGTAGCGCTCGGGGTCATCCACTTGGTAAGCGAAGATCTCGGCCCCGGAACGAAGCCGCGCCGCGCCCTGGAGCGCTCCGGCCATGTCCTGGCCGTAGAAGACGTTGTCCCCCAGAATAAGCGCCACGGGGTCATCCCCGATGAAGTCGGCTCCGATGATGAAGGCCTGGGCGATGCCCGCCGGCCGCGGCTGCTCGCGGTAATGGAACCGGAGCCCCCATTGGGAGCCGTCTCCCAAGAGCCTTTCGATCAGGGGCAGGTCCTGGGGAGTGCTGATGACGAGGATTTCCCGGATTTCCGCCATCATGAGGGTCGAGAGGGGATAGTAGATGGTCGGCTTGTCGTAGACGGGAAGGAGCTGCTTGGAGACCGAACGAGTGAGCGGGTAGAGACGCGTGCCGGAACCGCCGGCCAATAGGATTCCTTTCATGGACGGACCACGGGGGCCCGATGTCAACAAACCGTTGCGCGGGGAGGGACTCGAACCCTCACGCCGTGAGGCATACGCCCCTCAAACGTACGCGTCTGCCAGTTCCGCCACCCGCGCATAAATTTATTTTTGAGGCGCGGGGGCCGGCTTCGTCGGAGTCGTCGGGGCCGACTGCGGCGCCGGGGCCGTCGGCGCGGGAAATCGGTTGGTGACGCTTCTCATCTCGGAGCGGCTCGACAGAAGCGTCAGGACGAGCGAGGTCGCCGCGAAAGTCCCGGCCAGAATCCCCGTCGCCTTTCTCATGAAGCTCGAACCCGTGGGGGTATTGATGAGGGAATCCGTCCCGCCGCCAAACACGGCGAGCCCCGCCCCGCGCCCCGTTTGGAGCAAAATAATGAGGATGAGCAGAAGGCAGGCAGTCACATGCACCGTCATCAAGAGGTGATAGAGCATGACTTGGTCGCGGGGGATTATATCAGATTGAACCCAGAAAAACGTTTATTTATAGACGTCCCCTGGGCGATCCGGCGTCCCGAGCCGCCTAGTCGGCCTTCTTGACGTCGATGAGGGCTCCGGTCTTGGCGTTGACGCGGATTTTCTTGACGGCGCCGTCGGACTCCGCCTTGATCTTGAACTCATAGACGCTCTGGCCGTGCTCTTTTTCGAGCTTGGACTTTTTGACGATGCCGGCCACCGCCTTGAGCGCCGCCATCCGCGCCTCGCCCTCGGGGACCACCTGGCTCTTGGCTTTTTTTGGCGCCCCAGGAGCGGCGGTTCCCGAGACCATGGCGGCTTGAACGGCCGGAGCTGCAAGGGGAGAGATTTGGCTTTGCGGCGGGATGGGCGTCTGATGGGCCGGGGAGGCGGCCTTTGAAGATGCGGATTGTGGTGGGGCGCCCTGCGCGCTTGAGCCCTGCCCCTGCGCCCAACTCGCTTTTCCGGAACAAACAGCCGCGACCGTGATGGCCAGCAACGCCAAATCCGCCTTATTCAAACGCATGGACGCCTCCTCTGCGGACAATACGGCCTCCGCGCGATGCCCTCTTATTAAAGCAATACGCGGAGCGGGTCGAAAAGTTCGAGCGGAAGCCCGCATGTGATATAAGGACTTATGCGCTGATGACACTCGATCTCATCCGGAACGGCTTCCGCGCGCGGGACGATCATTTTAAAACGGGCCGAATCGTAAAAGCGCGGCACAGAAAACAATGGTCATAATCAAAACGAGATTAATCCGGCCCCATAAGTAGAGCTTCCTCAAGACGGCCTTGAACTCGGGGCTTCCGGGGCTCTGCGCGAGCGCCGTGAGCCTGGGCCCCCAGACGTAGCTGTGAAGATAGGTGAGCAGCGTGACCAAGGCGACGAGGGTCAACTTGAGCTCCAAAACATGGCCGTAAAAGGTCGCGAAGGCCTCGGGCTGGTGGCGGAACGGCCAGAGCTTGAAGCTTCCCGTAGCGATCAAGGTCAAGAGACAGCCCATCTGAATCATTTTGAAGCGATTCCCCATCAGGTGATAAAGCGGCATGCGCTGCTGGGGAGGAAGGTTCTTCGCGAGAATCGGCTGGAGGACGAGCGAGGCGAAAATGGTCCCCCCGATCCAAACGATCGCGGACATCACGTGAAGCCATTGGACGACGGCGGCAATCAGCATCGCGGCGCCTCCTTGTGCTTGGTCATTTCCCTCAAGCGATCCTCCCAGGCTTGCTGTCCGACGGCGGGAGCGCGGCAGGCGTAATTCTCGCACCAATAACCCGTCGCGCGTCCCTCGACGGAGGTCAGATGCTCGACGAACGGAACCGCCCTCGCCAATTCGTCCCGAGACTCGATCTCGACGGGCGCCACGACGGCGTTCGGGATAAAGCGCCTTCCGGGAGCCGCGGCCATCGCCGCGAACTCGGGGTCCCCGCGACGGCCGACGACGGCGATCTCGATAGGAGCGGCGAGCTCGAAGTCGAGAGCGCAGAGCATCTGGGCCGCGGCCATCGGCCGCTCGGCCATGAGGGAGGCGAATCGCTCGATCGTCCTGACCGCGCCGCGCCTGAATTCCTCCTTGCCGGTCAAACGGGACAGGCGCAGAAAATTGAGCGCCATGACGGAACTCGCCGAGGGCTCGACGTTGTCCGATTCCTCCAAGGTCCGCAATAGCCCCGACTCGAAGCCTTCCGCCTCCGCAGCGAGGTAAAAACCCCCGCCCCCCGACTCGAAAATCCTCCGGGCCTCCTCGGCCAACTCGATCGCCCAGGCGATATGTTCGACCTCGCCCGTGGCCTCGAAAAGGTCCAACAACCCTTGGGTGAGGAAGGCATAGTCGTCCGCCATCCCCGGGATTTTCCTTTCGCCCCGCGCCCAGCGATGGAAAAGCCTCGGGCCCCGCGCCGAATCAGGCGCCCAGAGCTCGATCTTGATGAAGGCCGCGGCGGCGCGCGCGGCGTCCCGGTATCGGGGCTCACCCGACGCGCGGAAGCCTCTCGCGAAGGACGAAATGGCGAGGCCGTTCCAGCTCGACAGGATTTTCTCGTCTCTTGAGGGCCGAGGCCGGGATTGGCGGAACTCGAAAAGCGCTTTTCTGGAGCGTTCGAGGGCCCGCAACGCGTCCTCCACGCTTGCCGCGAAGCGCGGCACGGCCTCGGCGGGATCATGCGCCCGATAAAGGACGTTGAGGCCAGAGAATTCCCCCTGGGGGTCCGACAGGGCGTTGCCCTCGGTTCGGACGCCGTGGACGAACATGAAAAGCTCCGCTTCCTCGCCCAGAAGCGCGCGCAGCTCCGCCTCCTTCCAAAGATAGAAGGCCCCCTCCTTCTTTTCGGCGCCGGAAGCAGTTTCGCTATCCGCGTCCTCGGCCGAGTAAAATCCTCCCGCCGGGTCGCGCATGTCGCGCAGGAGATAATCCAGGGTTTCTCGGGCGGTCGCAAGCAGGTCCGGCTCCCCGGTCGCCTGCCAGGCCTCGATGAAATTGACGGCCAGTTGGGCGTTGTCGTAGAGCATCTTCTCGAAATGCGGGATCCGCCACGACTCGTCCGTCGAGTAGCGATGGAAGCCCCCGCCCAATTGGTCGAAAAGTCCTCCCCGGGACATCGCGCGGAGAGCCTTGAGGGCGATGTCGAGCGCCCGCTGCTCGCCCGTGCGGGCGAAATAGCGCAGCAGGAAGCCCTGGTAGACCGGCATCGGGAATTTGGGCGCGCCGCCGAAGCCCCCCTGCTCGGGGTCGGACGCTCCCTCCAAAGCCCGGAAAGCCCTCTCAAGCGGAGCCTCGTTCAGGCTCCCGCGGCCCTCGGAGCCGGCCGCCTGGACCGAGAGCGCCTCCCAGAGCGCGCAGGCCTGCCGCTCGACGTCGGCCCTTCGCGCCCTCCAGATCCTCGCGACGCCCTTCAAAAAATCCGAGAAGCCAGTGCGGCCGTAGCGGGTCTCGGGCGGGAAGTAGGTGCCGCCGATGAAGGGCTTGAGCTGCGGGGTCAGGCAGACGTTGAGCGGCCAGCCGCCGCTTCCCGTCATGGCCTGCACCGCGCTCATGTAGATGCGGTCGAGGTCGGGGCGCTCCTCCCGGTCGAGCTTCACCGGCACGAACTCGGCGTTGAGGATCGACGCGATTTCCTCCTTCTCGAAGCTCTCGCGCTCCATGACGTGGCACCAATGGCAAGTCGAGTAGCCGATCGAAAGAAAGAGCGGCTTGTCCTCGGCCCGGGCCTTCGCGATCGCCTCCTCCCCCCAGGGATGCCAGTCGACGGGGTTGTGGGCGTGCTGGAGGAGGTAGGGGCTCTTCTCCTTGAAAAGCCGGTTGGGTTTGCGGCCGCTTGGCCCCTCTTGGGTCATCGGCGCTTTTTTCTGGCGACGGCCTTCTTGGGAGCGCGCGACATCTTCTTCGCCGCGGGAGAGGGCACGATGGTTTTGAGAGACGAAAGCGGCGGGTCGAAAACGACGCGCGTCCCGATATAGCTCCCCGCGAAAAGCTTCGTCGCGGCATAAAGAGAAAGGCCCAGGCAATCGTGGGCGAAGGCCTCGTGATCGGAGCGGCTTTGGGGCGGGCCGTGGAGGATCAGGGGGCCGTTCGTGAACAGGACATAGGCGCCCAGGGCGTTGGCACGGCGCGAGCTTCCCACCTGCGGAGGCTCCCACAAGAGCCGCCCGTTCGTTTCGACGTATTGGCCGCGCTCGGGAGCGGCGAAGCGCTCTTTCGAGACGATGCGCTCAAAATTCGCCACAGCGGCCTTCTCCCCGCCGAACGCGGCGGGAGGAGCGTAGGCGATGGGGAAGCTCTGGAGGGCCTGGTCTCCCCGCATGAGCCGGACTTTCCGGCCGGGGACGTCGATCGAGACATAGGTGCTCGCGATCTCCCAAACCTTCTCCAGGACCCTTTTTTGATCCTGGAGATCGATGCCCGCCTCGAAGAGGCTTCGCCGGGACCGCGCCAAGCTCGATAGACCCTTCTTGAACCGCTCGACGCCCTGACTCTTCAGCTTGGCGAAGGATCGAAGCTCGGAACGGGATTGGAGGGCTTGACGCCGGTATTCCTCGACGCGCGCGAGGGCCCGGGAACTCTCGGCCTCATGGGCCCGCAGCCATTGCTCGGCCGCGACGAGACCCGCGAAGGCGGCGAGCGCCGCGAACAAAGCCAAGCCCCGAGGAGCGGGGGCGAGCCATGGCCCCCCGGGGGGCGCTCCGTCGCCCTTAAAAAATGAAGACCAGCGTTCCCAAAGGGATCGTATCATAGAGTTTTTTCAAGTTGTCGGCGCCGACCCGGACGCAGCCGTGAGAGCTCGCGCGCCCCAAAAGCTTCTCGTTTTGAAGCCCGTGAATGAGGTAGCCGTCTCCGAGGCTCAGCACGTACTGCCCCAGGACCCCGCGCACATAGCGCGACGGGTCGTCGGGCGGCGGGAGGGGCTCCCGTGTCTCGACGAAAGCCCAATCGGGCCTTCTCCAAAGGGGGTTCTTCGCCTTCGCGAGAACATGAAATTCCCCCCGAGGCGTCGAGAACTGCCAGCGCCGCCCGGTCTTTTTATCGACGAGGAAGTTCCCGCGCCCGACGGAGCAGTCGGCCTCCCAAAGCGAGGCGAAACCCTTCTTGACGTAGAGCTTGTTGACTTTGGAGTCGATGACGAGATAGAGCCTGTTCTTGAGCTTCGAGGCGAGCTTCCTCTCAAGAGCCTCGACGTCGTCCAAGATCGCCTTCTGGGTCCGCAGGTAGCCCTTGTCCTTGGGAAGGAGGTTGGGAAGGCCTTGGAGAAATTCGATCTCCCGCGACTGCGCGAGCACGTCGTCGGTGATCCTGGTCAATTCGCGAGACTGGCCTAGAAGCGCCGCGGCTTGGTCGTCGATCCGCTTCGTGGTCTCGTCGAGCCGCCAGGCAGCCGAAGCCGTCGCGTAGATCGCGGCCGCGAACACAAGCACGGCCGCTCCCGCCTTCACGATCGCAAATCTCGGCTCCGGCAGCTTTCGGAGCAACCGCCGGACAAGGCCCTTCAGGCTCTCCTCGATCGGAACGAGCCATGAAAGCGCCGCCACGACAAGGCCAAGCAGCGCGCCCCCGAGGACGTCCACGGGGTAGTGCTCCCCCACGTAAACCCGCGTGTAGGAAACCAGAAGCGCCCATCCGAGCCACCACGGAGCCCGCCGGGGATAGAAGCGCGCGACCGTCAGCGCGATCGCGAAAGCGACCGCCGCATGACCCGATGGAAAAGACGGGGAGTTTTTGAACTCCAGGAGGAGCCGCGCGCCGGGGACCGCCAAGAAGGGGCGCGGGCGCTTGATCCAGAATTTAATGAGATGCTCGACAAGATAGGCCAAGGCGGCTCCCAGCCCCGATTTCAAAACCACGCGCCGACCCAGGGGGCCCTTGAAGCACCAAAGCCAGGCAGCCAAGACGCCCATGACGAGAATCCAGAATGATCCGCTCGACACAAGGGGCATCAGGGAATCGAGGAGGCCCGAGCGGAGCTTTTCGTTGAGGAGGACGAACGCCTTCTCGTCCCACCGCAAGAGTCGTTCCATCATGGCATGTTATCTTACTTTCGCGCGTCCATGGCCTTCTTCAAGAGAACGGCGACGTTTTTATGCCTCCTTAAAACGGCCAATGAGAGGGCCGTGGTGTCGCCATCGGAAGATGTGGCGCGCGCGTCGGCCCCCGCCGCCAGGAGCGCCGCGACCGCTTCGGCATGGCCTCGGCTAGCCGCGTACATCAGCGGCCGCCAGCCGCGGCGATCGATCGCGTTGACGTTCGCCCCGGCGGAGGCGAGAATTCCCACGGCCGCGGCGCAGCCCGTCGATACGGCGAGGACGAGCGCCGTGTCCCCGTCGTGATTTCTCGCGTCGACGCGCGCCTTGGCGGCGACGAGGACTTTCACGACATCGGCCCGCCCCTCCCGGGCCGCGTCGAGAAGAGCCGTTTCCCCGAAGCTATCCTCCAGATTGACGTCCGCCCCCGCGGCGACGAGCGCCTCCACCAGCCGGACATGGCCCTTCGCCGCCGCGTACATGAGGGCCGTCCTGCCGGTTTCCGAGTCGACGGCATTGACATCCGCGCCCTTCTTGATGGCGGCGCGCAGAGCATCGAGGTCGCCGTTTCGGGCGGCGGCGATGGCGGGGCTCAGGTGGGAACTCGCGGCGGCGGGGATCGCCGCAACGAACGCCCCGAGCGCCGCCGCGAAAGCCATCCGCCGGCTCTTATTCATACCGCAAAGCCTCGATGGGCGAGAGGAGGGAGGCCTTGCGCGCGGGCCAGAAGCCGAAAACGACGCCGACCCCGACCGAAAAGCCGAAAGCGAGGATCACGGACTCCGGCGACACGATCGCGGCCCATCCCGCGAAATGGGACATCCCGAAGGCGACCGACCAACCCAGCAGTATTCCCGCCACACCCCCGAGAAAAGACAGGACCGTCGATTCGATGAGGAACTGAAGGAGTATGGCGCGACGGGAGGCGCCGATCGCCTTCCTCAAGCCGATCTCGCGCGTGCGCTCCGAGACCGAGANCAGCATGATATTCATGATGCCGATCCCTCCGACAAGAAGCGAGATCGCGGCGACGATGCCCAGGAGAAGGGTCATGGTCTTCGATGTCCCCGTCAAAAGCTCCTTGATGCTGGAGAGGTCGCGGACAAGGAGACTGTCGCTCTGCTGCGGAAGAACGTGGTGCCGTTTTTGCCAGAGCTTATGAATGGCTGCCGTGACCTTCGCCACCGAGCTTTCATCGTCGCATTGGACGTACATCATGCCGGGATAGGTCTGGCCTAGGACTCTTCTCAACGCCGTCATCAGAGGGACGACGACGACGTCGTCTTGGTCGCGGAATCCCGACGCGCCTTTCGCCGGCATGACGCCGATCACCTTGAAGCCGATGCGATTCAAGGTGACGGTCTTGCCCACGGGGTCCGTCTTTCCGAACAGCTCGGCGACGACGGTCTGCCCCAGGAGAGCGACGCGGGCCATCCGGAGGTTCTCCGCCTCAGTGAAGAATCGCCCGTAGTATGGCTGGGCGTCGTGCATGGCCGGGTAGGCGGTCGTCACGCCGTCGACCGAGGTATCGGCGTTCTTGTTGCCGTAGACGACGCGCACCTGGCCGTTGGAATTCGGATCGACCGCCGTGACATGGGGAAGCTTGGAGATCGCCCGCACGTCCCCCCAGGTGATGGGCTGGAAGCCGTGCGGACCCTTGGAGCCGGCCGTGGGATAGATGATGATGAGGTTGGAGCCCAAGCTGCGGATGCGCGCCTCCATGGCCTTCTGGGCGCCGCGCCCGATCGCCAGCATCGCGATGACGGCCCCGACGCCGATCAAAATGCCCAGGATGGAGAGAAAGCTCCGGGTCTTGTTCGCGGCGGTGGCGCGCAAGGCGCTCTTGGCGTACTCCGCGAAAGCCGCGAGGCTGACGGGCGGTCGGGCGAGCGGGACCGGAGGCGTTTCCTTCGCGGCGGCGGCCGGCGGCCGGCGCGGGGCGCCCTTGACGTCTTTTTCCAGGAGCCCGTCCTTGATATGCAGGACTCTCTCGGCGTGCACGGCGATCTCGGGATCGTGGGTCACGATGATGACGGTCATCCCCCGGGAGTGGAGCTCCTCCAACTGGCGCATGATATCGTCGGCCTGCTCGGTGGCAAGGTTTCCCGTGGGCTCGTCCGCGAAGACGATGCGGGGAGAATTGGCGAGAGACCGGGCGATCGCGACCCTCTGCTGCTGGCCTCCGGAGAGCTGGTTCGGGGCATGCTCCAGGCGGTCGGAAAGGCCCACCAGGCCCAAGAGCTCCTTTGATCTTTCGAGGCGGTTCGGGCTGCCCGCATACACCATGGGAAGCGCCACGTTCTCGAGCGCGCTCGTGCGCGCGAGAAGATTGAACATCTGAAAAACAAAACCGATCGTCCTGGAGCGCAGAAAAGCCGTTTCCTCGTCGTCCAACATCGAGGTGTCCCTGCCGGCGAGGAGGTAGCGCCCGGAACTCGGCTTGTCAAGAAGGCCTAGAATCTGAAGCAGCGTGGACTTGCCGGAACCCGAACGGCCGACGATGGCGACGAACTCCCCCTCCTCGATCGACAGGGATATCCCCTTGAGGACGGGCACCACCGAACCGTCGACGCGGTAGGTCTTCGTCAGGCCGGAGACTTCGATGAGGGGCATGAGGGCAAGCGCCGGAAAGGCTATTTCTTCTTTCGCCCGAACGACAGGGGGCTCGTCGCGGTCTCTTTTTGCGGGACGTACTTCTTGGAGACGACGACCACCTCTCCCTTCTCAAGCCCTGACAGCACCTGGCCCCGGGAATCCCCTTCGATCCCGATCTCGACCGGGCGGCGCACGGGAGTGCCGCCCGGGCCGGGGACTAGGACATAGCGCTCGGAGTCCGTCCCGGTCTTGACGGCGATGGCGGGGACCAAAAGGGCGTTTTTGGCCGTCTTGTAAATGATGGAGATATTGGCCGTCATTTGAGAGCGAAAAAAGGACGGGGTATGAAGCGGAGCGATCTTCACGTTGTAGGTGATGACGTTGGCCACGTTCGTCCCCTCGTAGAGGATGTCGAAAACACGGCCCTCCACGGACTTGTCGGGGTAGGAATCGAGGGCCACGCGGGCCCTCTGGCCCAGCCGCACATGCCCGATGTCGGACTCATCCACCTGGGCGATCACGATGAGCTTGTCCGCCATCGCGTAAACGACGGTCGCTTGGTCGATCGTCTGTCCGACGACGACGTTTTTAAGGATGATGACTCCGCTGATCGGCGCCACGATGGGGGTCGGCTTGTAGGCGTCCTGCCATTTCCTATACTCCGCGGGGCCCAGCGCCCTGGCGGCGTCCAGGATCGCGGCCCGCGACGTGGAGCTCATCTTTGCCACGACCTGTCCCTGGCGCACGGCGTCCCCCTCTTTCACGAGAAGGACGTCGATGCGCCCCGATGTCGGCGGCTTGAGCTCGACGCGGTTCAAGGGCGTGACGTAGCCGGTCGTGACGACGGCCCCCTCGATCGGGCCCTCGACGACCACGGCCGTCTTAAAATCCAAGGAACCGTCGCGCTTCGACGCGAAGCGGCGCCATCCCACGATGCCTCCCGCGATCAAAACGACCGCGACGGCGGCCGCTCCGAGCTTCGCGCCTTTTTTCATTGTCCCAACTCCTTTCCAAGGGCTCTCTCCCAATTCGCCTCCTGTTGGAGGGCGGTATTCTCGGCTTGCAGGTAGATGATTTCCTGCGAGAGGCGCTGCGCCACGATCGGCTCCCAAATGTCGAAAACCATGAGGCCCGCTTGATAGAGGACGTCGTCCTCGGCATTCCGTTGACGCCAAGCCTTGAGCAAGTTGAGCTGATTGATCTGCTGATCCTGGGCCGTCGCGAAAGCCGACCAGGTGTTCTCCAGATCCTGCCTCGCGGCGTATTCGACGGTGCGCAGCTGCTGAACGGCCGCGTCGCGCGCTTTCATGGCGGACTTGATTTGATACCACGCGTTCGTGAGGCCCCCGGAAAGCAAGGGAATGCTCACCATCCCGACCACGCTGTAGTTGCTCTGAGCGTCTTGGTGCCACAATTCAGCGCCCAGTTGCGAGTAGTTGGCGGTGACCTTGGCCTCGGGAATGAGGAGGGATCGCGCCTGGCTGAGGGAGGCCTCGGCGCTCTTAATGGCGGCTTTCTGAGTGGCCACGTCCGGCCGGTTCTCCAGGATCTTGGCGAGCGCGGCATCACCCGGCATGGATCTGATTTGGTAGGCCGCCGGGAAAGAGGCGTGAATCTCCAACGGCCGGAAGTCCCCCCAGCCCAAATACTGGGCGAGGGCCTTCTGATTTCTCCGCAAATTGCGCAACGACTGATAATAACCCTCCAAGGCGTTGAGAAAAAACCCTCGCATCACGAGCATATTGCCCTTCGATTCCTGCCCCGATTGATAGCGCAGATAGATCATGTCATAGTTTTTGTGCCAAAGGTCTTGGATCATCCAGTTGACATTGATGGAGGCTTGAGAATAAAGAAGGTTCGAGAAGGCGGTTTTCAGGTTGTAGCGTAGGGCTTGAGCGGCGCCGCGGCGGCCGGCGATCGAGGAGAGCCACAACGCCCGGGCGGACCAGATGTTCGCCAAGGCCGAATAGCTGAAAATATTCATGCCGGCGGCCGCCTGCGGCTCGTAAGGGAAATTCGCGACGAAACCCTGGGAGTAGCTGACTCCCGCCAAACCTTGGAACTTGTTGTAGGTATCCGAAAGCTGGACGTTCGGGAGAAAACCATTGTAGCTGTCGTAATAGGACGCCAACTGCTCCTGCTGCGTCTTCCAGGCGGCGAGCAGGCTGGGCTCATTTTTAAGCGCGATCTTGACGCAGTCCTCCCACTTGAGCTTGACCTGGGGCTTCTCCAACTGGGGCATGATATAGACGGCTCCGGGCACCGTGGCGCTCGACAACGGGATATCGAATGTGAGCGGCTCCGCCGCCCCGGCCGCCGCCACGGCCACCGAGGCGGCGGCCGGGGGCCCGAAAAGCGCCCACGTCGCGAGAACCAAGGAGATCATGGAATCACCCTAAGATAGCCAGAGCCTCCCCCGCAAGTCAACGCGAGGTCGTTTTTCCAGACAGATCGGGGTGCCGGGCATCCCAGGCGGCCGTCCTTTCCTTGAATCGTCGGCGCTGGTCGGGATTGAGCGCCTTTTCAATGTCGGCACGCATCGCGAGCTGCACGGCCCTGAACTTCGATCGGGTTTCCTGATGGAGCGCCGCGATTCTTCCTTTGTAGGACTCAAGGACTTGTTTCACGGCGGCCTGCTGGGACGGGTCCAATTGGAAGCGATTGGTCAATTTGGCGATCATGAGCCGGGTATCGGGCCCTTCGCGCCAAAACCGCCGGTGAGCCGACAATTCATGGCGTCCGCCCCACCAAGCGCCGCCCAGAAATCCCAAGATCGCCCCGGCGATCAACCAGGAAGCGCGCGAGGTCATCGCAAGGCTAGAGCCGAGCTTTCAAGATCGCCGACGCTGGTTGCCGTCGGCTCGTCCAACCAATCCATCATCACGACCCCTCCCCGCTGCTCGGCGAGCATGTCCGCCGCCAGGCTCCCCCGGTCGGCAAAGCCCCCTAAAAACCACATGGCGACGGCGGCCGCGGCGAAGGAGGCGGCCGGAACCAGCCACCCGCGCCATGACAACAGGGCCCGCCATGTCGGGAGGCGCGCGCGCAACTCCTCTCCGGAGATCCGGCTCATGACGCCGCGCGAGAATCGCTCGGCGTCGAATCCTTCATACGCCGCCGCGGCGCTCGATAAAAGGAACTCGGCGGCCCTTTGGCGGGCCTCCAGGGCCTCGCGGCAATCTTGGCAGGAACGCAGATGGAATTCGAGCTCGGCTCGGGCGGACGGGTCCAACTCGCCGTCATGAAATTCATCCAGCGCCGACATGAGCTCGTCGTGATTCATCAGGAATTAGACGCCGCCGCGCGATGAAAAGTGTCGCATATTCTCCTCGAGGCTTTGGCGGGCGCGCTTGAGCCTTCCCTTGACGGCGTCCAGGCTGCAATCCAGAATCTCCGCGATTTCGGCGTAGTTGAAGCCCTGCGCCTCGCGCAGGACGAGTATCAAGCGGTGTTCCGAGGATAGGCGGGCGAGGATTTTCCCGACCAAGTCGGCGGCCTCGACCTTCGCGGCTTGATCGCCTAGAGCGTTTGCCGCCTGGCGCAGACGCCGTTCATCCCCCAAGGGAGGCCCTTCGATCGACTCCTCCCGGGCCCGCGAATGTCGCCGCAGAAAGTCTTGGCAGGCGTTGGCGGCGATGCGATGAACCCACGTCGAAAACGCCGCTCCTCCTCGAAAACGTCGAAGGCCCTTCCAAGCCTTGACGAAGGCTTCCTGAGCCGCGTCCTCCGCGGATTCCCGACGGCGCAGCATCGAAAGGCACAACGCGAAGATCCTCGGGGAATGGCGCCGCACCAGTTCCGCGTAGGCATCCCGGTCTCCCTTCCGGGCACGCCCGACGAGCTCGGATTCACCGGGAATTTCCGGCGTCTCCGGCTTGCTCACGGGGCTTCGGGCGCGGGCCCCCCCGGCGGCAGCTCTCCCAAGACCTCGAGAGCCTCGCGCAACTCCCGGTCGTGGCGGTGGCTTTCCAGGGGCGTGATCAGGCTGTAGGCGCAGGGGACGACGAAAAGGGTTAGCAGCGTGGAAATGGAGACCCCTCCGATCACCGCGATCGCCATCGGACGGATGATTTCCGCTCCCGGCCCAAGCGCCAGAGCCTCGGGGATCGCCCCGGCGATCGTCGCGACGGACGTCATCAGGATGGGCCGAAGCCGCACCGGGCAGGCATCCAGGAGCGCCGATCGAGTCTCCATGCCGGCCAAGCGCCGCACGTTCGTGAAATCGACAAGCAGGATCGAATTTTTCTTGACGATTCCCATGACGAGGAGGATGCCGATCAAGCTGTAGATATTGAGGGAAGTATCCGTCAGCCTCATGGCCCCCAGCGCTCCCGTCACGCCGAAGGGCAGGGCAAGCAAGATCGTAAAGGGATGAAGGAAACTATTGAACTGGCTCGCCAAGACCATGTAAGCGACGAAGATTCCCCATGCGAGGGCGAAGAAGAGGCTCCGGAAAGATTGCTGGAAGGCCTCGGAGCTCCCTGACATGGCGAGGTGGTAGCCTTGCCCCTTGGGAAGGATTCCCGAGGCCAGGCGCTGGATGTAGTCAATCACGTCCGACTGGGACTTGTCCTTGCGGAAATTCCCAAAGATGCCGATGCCGCGCTCGCGGTTATAGCGGGTGATGGTGAGGAGGGTCTTTCCCGGCTCCATCTTGATGACGTCCTTCAAGCGCACCATCTCGCCTTGAACGTTCCGGATCCAGATCCGGTCGATGTCCGCGGGGTCCTCGTTTTCGTCGGCGGTGAGCTTGACTTGGATGTCGTCGCGGTGGCCCGTCGCGTCCGTGTACTTGTTGGGAAGCATTTTCATGCCGCCCACCATCGCGGCGACCGCGTTGGCGACGGTCGTCACCTCCACGCCGCGGGCGAGGGCCTTGGCGCGGTCGGGATAAATCTCCGTCTCGGGCATGTTGGGATTGTAGTCCGTGTCCAAATCCTGCATCAGTCCGGAGGCTTTGAGCCGGTTAAATATCTCCATCGCGTAACTCACGAGCTTGTCCCAGTTGGGCCCTTGCACCTCGAACTCGATGGGGTAGCCCCGCTGCGCCGTGAAGCCGGCCTGGGAGAGGTCGAGGATCGCCACGCGTTGAACGCCGGGAATTTTGGCGAAGGCGCCGCGCAGGTAGCCCATGAATTGCTGCTGGCTCGGGCGCTTTCGGAAGGGCGGCGCCACGGGGCGGTCCAAAAAATCCTTGAGCGTGACGAAAAGGATGCCCTGATTGACGAGGCCGCCGCCGAAGCCGCCCACCGCCTGGTAATAGTTTTGCAATTCGGGCCGGGATTTCAAAATCTTTCCGGCCTCCTGGAAGACGCCGTCCGTGTAGGCCAGGGACGAGCCCATCTTCGTATACATCGTCACCATGAACTGACTCTGGTCTTGCGGCGGGATGAATTCCTTGCGCAGCGACTTCGCGGTCGAAAGCGACAACGCAAAGATCGCGATCGCCGTCCCGAGAACGGTCCAGCGCCGATCAAGGCACCAAGCCAGGAGCCGCCGGTAGACGCCGGAAAGCCGCTCCATCCCCTCGTTGACCTTGCGGGTGGCCCAGTTCTCCCCCCGCAGCGTCAGGAATTGCGAGGTGCGCATGGGAGCGAGGGTGAGGGCCTCGAGAAGCGAGAGCAGTATCGTCGCCGACATCGTGATGCCGAACTGATAGAAGAACTTTCCCACGATCCCGCGCATGAAGACGACCGGGACGAAGATCGCGAGGATGGCGAGCGACGACGCGGTCGCCGCGGTCGTGATCTCCCGGGCGCCGACAAGAGACGCCTGCACGCGGCTCATGCCCGACTCGTGGTAGCGCACGATATTCTCCAGAACCATGATCGCGTCGTCCACGACGATGCCGATCGAGAGAGAAAGCGCCATGAGCGTGAAGCTGTTCAACGTGAATCCCCAAAGCGCGATGAACATGAAGGCGCCGATCAGGGAGACGGGGATCGCGAGGATGACGTTCATCGCCGCGCTCCAAGTGCCTAGGAAGAGGTAGCAGACCACCGAGGTCAGCAGCACCGCCATGACGAGCGTGAAGATGAGCTCGTGGACGGAGTCCTTGATGAACTTCGTCGCGTCGATCACGATCCCCATGTGCATGTTCTTGGGGAGGACCTGCTCCAGGAACTTGACCTTGGCCTTGACGGCGTCCGCGACCGCGACGGCGTTCGTGCCGTGCTGCTTGATGACCCCGACGCCCATCGTCGGGAAGACCCCGTTGAACCGCGAGATCCGCCGCAGCTCGTCGGTTCCCTCCTCGCAGCGCGCGACGTCCCCCAGGCGGATGCGGCGCCACACCGGCCCCAGGACCGAGCGGGCTGGAATGATAAGCTCCTCGCACTCGGGGGCGTTGTGGAACTGCGAATGCACCCGGACATAGGTCTCCTTCGGGCCCTTGTCCTGCCATCCCGTCGGGGTCAGCTGATGCTCGGTGTTGATGGCGTTGATGACGTCGTCGAAGGCGATCTCGCGCTTGACCATCGCGTCGTTATGGAACCACACCCGCATCTGGGGATCGACGTAGCCCCCTAAAAAGACGTTTCCCACTCCGTTGATGGTCGTGATGGCGTCCTTCAAGTGGTCCCGGACAAAAAGCGATATATCGCGCAGCGTGGTCGACGCTCCGTAGACCGCCGTCCACATGATCGGCTGGTCGTTCGGGTTCGTTTTCGTGATCGTCGGAGGATCGATCGTTTGAGGGAGGTTTTTCTGCGCCGACGAGATGTAGGACTGCACCTGTTCGAGAGCCGCGTCGATGTCGGAGTCGAGGTTGAGCTGGATGATGATCTGCGTCATCCCTTCCTGGGAGACGGATTGCACGAGCTTGATGCCGTTGACGCTCATGACGGCGTCCTCGATGATGTCCGCGACGGCCGCCTCCATGACGTCGGGAGGCGCCCCGGCCCAGGTGACGGTCACGGTGATGACGGGAAAATCGACGTCCGGAAGCTGGCTGATGCCCAGGCGCGAAAAGGACAAAGCCCCGAAGCCGATGATCCCGGTCATGAGCATCCAGGCGAAAACCGGATTCTTAATGGAGATGTCGGAGAGGGAAAAGGCGCGCGCCGCAGCGAAGATCTTGGCGACCTTGCTCGGCCCGTCGCCGGCCGCGGGCTTTCCGTTGGCGCTCATGGCAGGGTGGCCTTGGGAAGGTTCTCCGTCGAGCGGCCGGCCGCGACCGCGAGTTGGATGGCGGCAAGAAAAGTCTGGGCCCGCGAGGCGGCCAAGGTCAGCCTCGTCTGCTGCAATGTCGTTAGGGAGTCGAGGACGCTGATGTTCGTCACGAGCCCGCGGCGGTAGTCCCTCGTCTGGGCCTCGGCCGATTGGGCCGCGAGCGCCTCCGCGGTATCGTAGGCCCGAACTTCATCGAGCCCGAAGACGAGGTTCCCGTAATAGGTGCGTACTTCTTGGATGGCGGTCCTCAGGGCCATGGAAAAGTTTTGCTCCGCGCTGCGCACTTGCGATCGCGCCATGCGGATGGAGGCCGCGATCTGGCCGCCCGTGTACAGGGGGATCGAGGCGAAGAATCCGGCATCCCACTTGATGACGTCAAGGAATCCGGGCTGCACGGGGTAATAGTTGCCCTGAAAGGTGATGAGAGGGATCATCGCGCGCTGAGCGCTTTTTAAGGAGAACTGGGCGCTCTCCACAGCCTGCTTTTGAGCCCTGACGTCGGGGCGCATGGAGACGCGCTCGACGTAATTGGCGAGCGGCAGGGGATGTGTGTACGTTTCGTCTTTGGGCATGAAGCGAGCCTCGACCCCGGTTAGAAAGATCATCAGCTCTTGGGCCGCCCCCTCCTGGGCCCTCATGGCCAGGATTTGGGCCGCTGTCTGCGCTCGTTGAGAATCCGTCGCGAGAAAATCGCTGTCTCGCGAACGGCCGATGCGCACCCAGGACGCGAGATCCCTCGCCCGGTCCTTTAGGATTTTGAGCATCTCCTCGTCGATCGAGGCGTTCTTCTGGACGTTCCAGAGGTTGTAATAGGCGGCCGCGACGCTTTGATAGAGCAGGTCCTCGGCCCTCAGCCTGTTGTAGACGGCTTGGCGCTTGTTCGCCCGCCCCGCCTGGACCGCCAGGATTTCCCGGAACCCCGAGAAGACGAGTTGCTTGACGTTGAAGTTCGCGTACTGCTGGCTCGGGGGGCTGAAGGGCTGGAACTGAATCGGGATCGCGGTCTCCCATTTTTGGTACAGGTTCGAGGTGATGGTCGGCTTGGCCGCGGCCCACAGGTTGTCGAGCTGGGTCAGCGCCTGGATGACGGCTTCGGAGCTTATCGCGAGAGTCTCCGAGCGCTTGAGGGCCAGTTGATACGCCTCCTCAAGCCCGATCGGGCGGGGAGGCATCGCCGTGCTGATCAGGATATCCAGCGCCCGGCATGGGGACGGCGCCAGGACGAAGAAAAGGATTCCTATATATAAGGAAGGCTTGAGTCTCATGGGGACGAGAAGCGCCCGAGCAGCCTGCCGATGATGCGGCCGAAGACCGCGAGTTCCCCCTCCGGAAGGTCGGAAAGGATCTCTCCCCAGACTCGTCCGATCGCCTCCTCGAAACGGCGCAAAAGGGCCTCTCCCTTGGGGCTCAAACCCACGAGGACGAGCCTTCGGTCCGCGGCGTCGTGATATCGGGCCAGGTAGCCGCAGTCGATGAGGCGGTCGACGAGGCCCGTGAGGGTCGGCAAGCTCTTTTTGAGACTTGCCGCGAGAACGCCCATCGGGACTTTGTCTCCCGATTGGAGCGCCGAAAGAACGAGAAATTGCGTGCGCGTGAGCTCCGCCGTGGAGCCCGCGCCGGCCACGGACATGCGCCACAGGTGGGGAACGAGGCGGGCCATGAGACGGCCCGTCGCGGCCGGCGACAAGGAGCGCTCGGACATATTTTAATTAAGCTATATATTCTCTTTTCCTAACTATTTTGTCAAACGAAGATGTGTAGATTTCCAGAGCCAACTTTCCGGCATTTTGATACAATCCCGCCATGGCTCAAGCGCCCGAGATCAAATTCGGAACCGACGGCTGGCGGGGGATGATGGCCCGCGAGTTCACCTTCCCCAACGTGCGCCTGGCGACTCAGGCCGTCGCCGACTGCGTGAAGGCCGAGTCCCACCGCCCCGCCGCGGAACGCAAGATCGACCTCAGGGGGCCGATCATCGTGGGCTACGACCGCCGCTTCAACTCCGAGGACTTCGCCAAGGAGGTCGCGGGCGTCCTGGGCGCCAACAAGCTCCCTACCATCCTTCTCTCGGAGGCCTTGCCGACCCCGGCGGTCAGCTTCGCGACCCGGCGCCTCAAGGGTCTCGGGCTCATGATCACGGCGAGCCACAACCCTCCTCTCTACAACGGGATCAAGATCAAATGGGACGGCCGCGCGGCTCTGCCGCCGCTGACGGCCGCAGTCGAGGGCTGCCTCGGGCAGACCGCCTCGATTCCCCGCGGCGGCGACTATAAGGAGAAGTCCCTGGTCAAGGAGTACCTGGCCTACCTACGCTCACGCGTCGACCCCGCCCCCATCCGCTCGCGTCTTAAGCGCTCCGTCGTCATGGAGTACATGCACGGAGCCGCCGGAGGACTGCTCGAACAGATCATTCCCAGCAGGCATATCATCCCCCTCCATGCCGAGCGCGACCCGCTCTTCGGCGGCGTCAACCCCGAACCCATCGAGGAGAACTTAAAAGAGCTGGCGTCCCGAGTGCGATCGGAGAAGGCCCTCATGGGGCTCGCCGTGGACGGGGACGCGGACCGCTTCGCGGCGGTCGACGAAAACGGCGACTACCTGACCCCCTGCCAACTTTTCCCCATCCTCATCCTGTATCTCCTGCGCAAAAAGAAGATCCGCGGCAGGATCGTCCAATCCGTTTCCCTGGGTTATCTCGGCAAGCGCATCGCGAAGGCGGAGGGGCTCCCCTTCGAGGAGCTTCCGGTGGGCTTCAAGCATGTGGCGGAGGAACTCGCCGCCGGCCGCGCGGTGATCTGCGGCGAAGAGTCGGGCGGTTACGCCTGGCAAGGAAGCCTCCCGGAGCGGGACGGACTCTTGAACTCGCTCATTTTCCTTGAAATGTGCGTCGTGGGCGGCAAGACCCTCTCCCAGCTCCGCAAGGAGGCCGAGGACGCCTACGGCCGTTCGCATTTCAAGCGCATCGACATCCGCCTTCACCGGCCGGTCCCGGACAAGGCGCTCTTCGCCCAGCGCCTTACGAAACGTCTGCCCAAAAAAATCCTCGGCGAGGAGATCCGCGAGACCCTGGGCTTCGACGGACTCAAGATCATCCTGGCCTCCGATCACTGGCTCCTGATGCGCCCCTCGGGCACCGAGCCCCTCATGAGACTCTACGCCGAGTCGGATTCAGAGAAGCGCACTCAAGAACTCCTGGACCTCGCGAAGAAGTGGGTCGCGCCGAACCTAAGTTAAATCCGCCGAACGCCCGGCCCGTGCGGGCCATGGTGCTGGCCGCCGGAGCGGGCACGAGACTGCGCCCCCTCACCTACGAAATCCCGAAACCCATGGCCCCGGTTCTCAACCGGCCCGTCATCCATTATGCTCTCGCCAATCTCGCCCGCCACGGGATTAGGGATGTCGTGGCCAATCTCCACGCCCATCCCCGGAAAGTCCGGCGCTATTGCGGATCGGGCGATCGCTGGGGAATCAATCTCTCCTACTCCTATGAGCCCCGGCTCATGGGGACGGCAGGCGCCGTGAAGAGGGCCGAGCGCTTCCTTAAAAAAGGCCCCTTTTTCGTGCTCTCGGGCGACGGGTTTACCGACATTGACCTAGACGAGCTCTACGCGTTCCATCGGCGTCGCGGCTCGATGGCGACCATGGCCGTCAAAGAGGTGGACTCGCGATTCGACTACGGCATCACTCTCGCCTCGAAAACGGGCCGCATACGGGGCTTCATTGAAAAGCCCACGTGGGGCCAGGTTTTCTCCAACAAGGTCAATACCGGGATCTATGTCTTCGAGCCCGAGGTGCTCCGGTACATTCCAAAGAATGTCCCGTTCGACTTCGCGCGGGAGCTCTGGCCGAAGCTTCTCAAACTGGGTAAGCCCCTCTACGCTTACGAGTGGCGGGGTTATTGGTGCGACGTGGGGAATCTAGGCGAGTTGCGCCGCTGCCAGATGGACGCTCTCGGCGGCCACGTCGGCGTCGACCTGCCGGGCCGCGAGATCAAAAAGGGAGTCCACATCGAGGGCGGGACCCGCATCCACCCCCACGCGAAGCTCCTGCCGCCATGCCTCATCGGTCAAGGCACCCACATCGAAGCCGGCGCCAAGGTGGGTCCCTTCACGGTCGTGGGCCACGGCTGTTCGATCGGGGCGGGAGCATCCGTTAAAAATAGTATACTTTTTGACCATGTCGTCGTCGGACGCCAAGGATACCTTTCGGATTGCATCGTGGGCGAGAAAAGCTCCGTCCATTCGGACATCGCGATCTATGGCGCCGCCATCCTCAACGTAAGGGAGTGATCATGAACCAATTCGAAGGACGCCGCTATTTCAGTTCCGAGTCCGTGACCGAAGGCCACCCAGACAAGCTCTGCGACCAGATTTCAGACGCCGTCTTGGACGAGGTGATGCGCCGGGACCCCTCGGGCCGCGTCGCCTGCGAGAGCTTCATCTCGCGCGGCATGGTGATCGTCGGAGGAGAGATCACGACCAAGATTTTCGTGGACGTCGACCGCTTGGCGCGGCAGGTGATCCGAGATGCGGGCTACACCCATCCTCAATACGGTTTCGATCATAATTCCTGCGCGGTCTTGAACGCCATCGGTCGCCAGTCGCCCGACATCTCCCAGGGCGTGGACACCGGCGGCGCCGGGGACCAGGGAATGATGTTCGGCTTCGCTTGCCGCGAGACGCCGGAGCTCATGCCGCTCCCCATCGTCCTGGCTCACAAGCTCGTGCGCCGGCTATCGACCGTGCGCCGGGAAAATATCCTTCCCTACCTGGGCCCCGACGGCAAGTCCCAGGTCACAATCGAGTACCTCGACGGAAGGCCCCTGCGCGCCGACGCCGTGGTGCTCTCCACGCAGCACACGGAGGAGATTCTCGACCGCTCGGGCAAGTCCATCACCGCCAAGGCCCGAAAAGAAATCATCGACGCGGTCATCCGCCCCGTGATGGGACCCAGGCTCTTGGATGACAAAACCCGCTTTTTCATCAACCCGACGGGGAAGTTCGTCCTGGGCGGCCCCGCCTCCGACACCGGCATGACCGGGCGCAAGATCATCGTGGACACCTACGGCGGCTACGCCCCCCATGGCGGCGGCGCCTTTTCCGGCAAGGACCCGAGCAAGGTCGACCGCTCCGCGGCCTATCTCGCGCGCTATATCGCCAAGAACATCGTCGCCGCCGGCTTGGCCGAACGGGCGACCGTCCAGATCGCCTACGCGATCGGTGTCGCCGAGCCCGTGAGTCTCTACGTCAACAGCCACGGCACCGCTCTTGTCGACGAGTCGCGCATCGAGGACGCGGTCCGGAGGCATTTCCCCTTGACGCCTCGTGAGATGATCGCCGCCCTCAAGCTGCGCCGCCCCGTCTACCGCCAGACCTCCTCCTACGGCCACTTTGGAAGGGCCGATAATTCCTTTACTTGGGAAAAAACGGACAGAGCCGAGACGCTGCGCCGGGACCTCCTGGGCTCGGAGAAGACCCGGCACGCGCTCGTCGCCGCCTAAGGAGATGGCGGCCATCCTTGGATAAGACCCTCGCCGGCGGAGCCCGCGCGGCCGTCCAAAGCGTCCAAGACGGCGCCTCCATCATGATCGGCGGCTTCGGGCTCTGCGGCATCCCCGAAAACCTCCTTGCCGCCCTGCGCGAGAAGGGCGTGCGCGGCCTCACGCTGATCGCGAACAACTCGGGCACCGACGAGTACGGCATCGGCCCGCTCATCAAGAACGGCCAGGTCAAAAAAATGATCATGTCCTACGGAGGCGAATGCAAGGCGTTTGAGGAGTGGTTGCTCGGCGGCCGCCTCGAAGTCGAGTGGACGCCGCAGGGAACCCTGGCCGAGCGCATCCGCGCGGGAGGAGCCGGCATCGGAGGCTTCTACACCCCCACGGGCTACGGCACCCTCGCGGCCCGGGGCAAGGAAACGCGCGTCATCGACGGGAAGCCCTTCGTCTTCGAGCGCCCCTTGATCGCCGATTTCGCTTTCGTGAAAGCTTGGAAGGGAGACCGTCACGGGAACCTCGTCTACCGGAAGACCTCGCGCAATTTCAATCAGGCCATGGCGACCGCCGGCAAGACCGTGGTCGCGGAAGTGGAGACGCTTGTCGAGCCGGGAGAACTCGACGGCGACGCCGTCCACTCGCCGGGACTCTTCATCGACAAGATTTTCCAGGGTCCCCGCTACGTCAAGCCCATCGAGAAGCGCACGGTGAGGAACCGGGAGGCCGCCGCCCGATGAGCCAGGCCGCGCCTCGCCCCGCGAAGGATCTCGACAAGCGCATCACGATCGCCAAGCTCGCGGCCCTGGAGCTCAAGGACGACGACGTCGTCAACCTCGGCATCGGCATCCCGACTCTCGTCCCCAATTACATCCCCCCCGGCGTCCATATCACCCTCCATACCGAAAATGGCATGCTGGGCTACGGGCCGTATCCTTATGAGGGAGACGAGGACCCCGACCTCATCAACGCGGGCAAGGAGACCATCACGGAGCTCCCGGGTTGCTCCTATTTCGGCTCCCACGAGTCGTTCGCCATGGTTCGCGGAGGGCATCTTGACGCGACGATCCTGGGCGCGATGGAGGTCTCCGCGAAAGGGGATCTCGCCAATTGGATGATCCCAGGCAAGAAGGTGAAGGGCATGGGCGGCGCCATGGATATGGTGGCGGGCGCCAAAAAGGTCATCGTCGCCATGGAGCTCGCGACCAAGGAAGGACATCCCAAGATCCTCAACGAGTGCCGCCTCCCCTTGACCGGCAAGGGGGTCGTCACGACGATCGTGACGGAACTCGCAGTTTTCGACGTGACGCCCGAGGGGCTTCTTCTCAAAGCCATCGCTCGGGAGACCTCGGTCGACGATTTAAAGCGCGTGATCGAGCCCCCGTTCCGGGCCGTCTCCGACCTCCGGCGTTTCGAATAGCGGGGCGCCCCTTTTGAAATCCGCTTCGGCCTCCGCCTCCAAGCCCGTCCGAGCGTCGACGACGACGCTGTCCGACTTGATGGGCCCCCCGGACGGCAACATCAACGGCACGGTCTTCGGCGGCAAGATCCTCCAGATGGTGGACAAGGCAGCCTCGGTCTGCGCGATGCGCCACTCGTCCAAGCCCTGCGCCACGGTCGCCATGGAGCGCGTCGAGTTCTTGGTTCCCATCCAGATAGGCGATCTCGTGATCGCCGAGGCCCGCATCAACTACGCCGGCCGCACCTCCATGGAAATCGGCGTCGAGGTCTATGCGGAAAATTTGCGCCGCGGGGTCCGCCGGCATACCAATTCCTGCCTCGTGACGATGGTCGCGATCGACGAGGAGGGCCGCCCCAGCCGTGTCCCAGGAGTCCTTATCGAGACTCCCGAGGAAAAAACGCGTTTCCGGCAAGCCGAGGAACGCCGCAGGGGCCGCATCGAATCCCGGCGGTCGTGACGACCTCCGAAGATTCCCCGGCCCAATACCACGAAATCAGCCTGCGCGTCTCGTACGGCGACACGGACAAGGCCGGCGTCGTTTATTACGCCAATTACTTCCGTTATTTCGAACGCGGCCGGACCGAGCTCTTGCGCTCGATGGGGGTCAGCTACCGGGATCTCGAGCTCGACCATGGGATCGTCATGCCCGTGATCGAGGCCAACTGCCGCTACCTCGCTCCCTGCCGCTATGACGACCTGGTCGTCGTCAGGAGCTGGATTTCGGCCCTGGAGTCGGCGAGCCTCTCGGTACGCAATGACGTCTTCATCCAAGAGGGGAATGATCGCTCCAAGGTCGCGGAAGGCTTCACGCGCCACGCGGTCTTGAACTCCCTCTGGCGCCCGACGAGAATCCCCGAGGATATCCGCCGGCGGCTCGAAAGCTAGTCGCCCGAAGGCGGCCCCTGAAGGACCGTGGACGGAAGCTGGCCGGCGCTCCGTCCCGAAGACGCCCCTCCCATGATCGGCGATCCGTTGCGGAAGGGCACGCCGCCGCTCGATGGGACCGCGCCGCCCCCCATCCCGCGTTGGGAGAAATTGACGCTTTGCGGCAATTGCGGGATTTGATAGGCCGCGGAGACCTTCCGGGCTGTCTTGGGGAGGATTGGAGATTTTTTTAATCGGGGCGCGGGGCTTGCTCGTTTCAAAGGGGCGGCGGGAGGCTTCGGCGGCGCCGCGGCCTTGGGGGCAACGGCGTCTTGCGGCGCGGATTTGACGAACTGCACCGAATCCTGGTCCTGCCTGGCGGAGGGAGTGGGCGCGGCGCTCGCCGCCTCGCCCAAGCTCGCGGGGTCCCCCGTGGGAGCGAGCGCGCCGACGGGGGCTCGCGATTCGAATCCAGGGCGCCAATCCCTAGGGTCGCCGATCGACATGGCTTTGAGCCGTTGATAGAGGATTCCCGCAAGCGGGATCGACACGGCGACCGCCCCGCCGATGACCAGCAGAAAGGTCTTTTTCCGGCGGGCGGCGCGAACATCTTCCTGGCGGTTAAAGTCGGCCATCGGCAGGGACTCTGAAATCAAGTCTACCAGCCCCGCGCCGCGCTTTCAAGACATCGTACGTGGGCGCCTCACTGACGGGATTTGGGGAGCGCCGGGCTGCGGTTGCCCTTTTTTTAGAGGCCATCACGCCGCCGCGCTCTTCGCCGCCGCATGATCGTGCGTGAGCGTGTTGTCTCGGCGCCGCGCCGTTTGCTACAATGCCCGCCATGACGACCTACGAAAGCATCCTCGTTTTCAAGCCCGTCCTCTCCGACGCGGAGGTGGCGGAGTTCGTCAAGAAGTCCCAGGAAGCCGTCGTCCAAGACGGCGGCGCCGTCGACACCCACGAGATTTGGGGGCGCCGCAAGCTCACGCATCCGATCGGCAAAAATCACGAGGCCCTCTATGCCTACATTCGCTTCAAGGCCGCCCCCGGCCTCTTAAAGCGTCTGGAGCGCGATTGGGCCCTCGCCGAGAACGTTTTGCGCCACATGACATCGCGGGCTGTCGAGCGGAAGCCTCGCCCCGAAAAGGTCAAGGCCCCCAAGCCCCTGCCTTCCGGCAGGCGCTCGCCGGACGTCCGTCAGGAAGCTCCGACGGCATGACGGGCATTCGCCTTTTCGAGCAAAACCAGGTTTTTCTCGCCGGTCGCCTCACCCGCGACCCGGAGGTCTTCGTCACATCGCAGGGAATCCCCAAATGCGCTTTTTCCATCGCCGTCAATCAAAATTACAAGGATCGCACGAGCGGCGAATGGAAGTCCCTGGCGAGCTACATCCCGATCGTCGTTTGGAGGGACGCCGCCCAGCGCTGCAAGGACAAGCTGCGCAAGGGAAGCCCCGTCCACATTGAGGGCCGGCTGCGCAGCCGCGAATTCGAGGATAAAAAGACCGGCGGGCGTCGGACGGTGCTTGAGGTGGAGGCTCGCCGCGTGCAGTTCCTGGCCGCATCCGAGAGCGAAGGCCCGGCCGGGGACGCCCCATCGCACAGGGCTCCCGCAGGCGAGCCCATTGCCGTCGCGGCCGCCGCCGAGACGGATACCGAGATTGAGGACGTGCCGTTTTAGAAATTAAAAACAACCATAACCCGGACTCCCATGAACCAGGAAAAAACCACAGAATCCGTTTCCGTCGAGATACCAGTCTCCATGCCGCCATCGCCGGCTCCGGCGGTCCCCCAGGCCGCGGCCGGGGACAGGACGAAGCGCTTTTCGCGCCCGCCTTCCCGCAGGCCCGGTCTTGCTCCCCGGCGCCGGGTCTGCCGATTCTGCTCCGAAAAAATCCGCGACGTCGATTTCAAGCAGGTGCAAATCTTGCGCAATTACCTCATGGAAAGCGGCAAGATGTTGCCCGCGCGGGTCACGGGCCTGTGCGCCAGGCATCAGCGCCAGCTCTCGACGGCGATCAAGCGCGCCAGGAACCTTTCTCTCCTACCCTATGTCATCCGTTAAAACCAAGGTTCTTCTCCGGACCGACGTGCCCCATCTCGGGGATGCGGGGGCGGTCAAGGACGTCGCCCGCGGCTTCGCAAGGAACTATCTCTTTCCCCGCGGCCTCGCCATCCAGGCGACCTCCGCGGCCGTCGAGGCGTGGAGCAAGAAGCAGGCCGCCGTGGCCAAGGCTCGCGAGGAGAAGATCAAGAACGCGCAGGCGTTGTCCCAAAAGCTCGCGAGCGTGAGCCTCTCCTTCGCGAAGACCGCCAACGACGAAGGCCTTCTCTTCGGTTCCGTGGGCAAGGGGGACATTTTGAAAAGCCTGAAGGCCTGCGGCTACGCCGTGGCCAAGGAGGAGATCGTCCTTCCCTCGGCTCTCAAAAAAACCGGCGACTACGAGATTGAAATCAATCTCGCTCCATCGGTCACGGCCAAGATCAAGCTCGCCATCGGCGCCAAGCCCGCCTAACGGCCGGCCCTTCTGATGCCGGACGTCAACCCCGTCGATTTGCCGCCCCAGGCCCCGGAGGCCGAGATGGCGGTCCTGGGCTCGATGCTCATCGAGAAGGACGCCGTCGAGCGCGCCCTCGACATCCTCGAGGAGCACGACTTCTACGTCGAGGCCCACCGCCGCATCTTCTCCGCGATCAAGGGGCTCTTTGAAAAGGGCGCGGCGATCGACCTCATGAGCTTCGGGGAGGAGATCCGACGGCTGCGATGGCTCGATGACGTCGGCGGCATGGAATACCTGCGCGACATCGTCCACAAGGTGGAGACCGCCGCCCATGTCGAGACCTACGCGCGGATCGTGAAGGACAAGGCGATCTTGAGGGGCATGATCAACGCGGCGACGACGATCATCCGAGACTGCCACCGGGAGGCCAAGGAGCCCTCTCAACTGCTCGATGAGGCCCAGACGGCGATCCTCAAGGTCTCCGAGCGCCAGGTCACCAACGAATACATCCAGGCCAAGGATCTCGTCCACCCGACCATCGACAATATCGAGAAGGCCGTCAAGGAAAAGCGCGCCGTGACGGGCGTCCCGTCGGGCCTCTCGGAGCTCGACCGGCTCACCAGCGGCTTTCAAAAGTCGGATCTGATCCTCATCGGGGCGAGGCCCAGCCAAGGCAAGACGGCTCTCGGCCTCAACATCGCCGCCAATATCGTCCTTGGCAAGGACCCCCACCCCGTCCTCTTTTTCTCGCTGGAAATGTCTCGGGACCAGCTCATGCATCGGCTCCTGGCGTCGGACGCGTCGGTGAAGCTTTCCGACCTGCGCACGGGATTCCTGCCGCGAAATCGCTGGCCGCACATCACGGAGGCCGCCGAGAAATTTTACAACGCCCCGCTCTACATCAACGACACCCCTGGCATGACCGTGCTGCGCATCCGTTCCATCGCCCGGCAGCTCCAGGCGGAGCTCCTCCGCAAAGCTCAGAAGCCCCTCGGCCTCATCGTCGTCGACTACCTCCAACTAATACGGGACCCGGGACGCCGCGAGAGCCGGCAGCAGGAGGTTTCGGACATATCCCGCGGGCTCAAGTTCCTGGCGCGGGATCTCCATTTGCCCGTGATCGCCCTCTCCCAGCTTTCAAGGCGGCCCGAAGAGAAGGGCCGGGCGGACCAGCGCCCGCAGCTTTCGGACCTGCGCGAAAGCGGCGCGCTCGAGCAGGACGCGGATCTCGTCATCTTCATCCACCGCGAGTCCTACTACAAGCGCAACGACCCGACGGTCGATGAGAGAAAAGCCGAACTCATCGTCGCTAAGCAGCGTCAAGGCCCGACCGACATGGTCGTCGTCTCCTTCGACCGCGAATACACGCGATTTGGCAACGCCGCCCGGGACAAAGCTCCGGCTGACATCGCGTCGTCCTCTTTCGACGCCCCCTTCAGTCACACGGTCTAATCCATGGCCAAGCCACGGCGGTTTTTCCGCCCGGCCTGGGCCGACGTGAGTTTCGATGCCTTGGCTTTCAACGCCCGGCGCCTGAGAGCGCGTCTGTCGGCGTCGACCAAGCTCCTTTTCGTCGTCAAGGCCAACGCCTACGGCCACGGTCTTCCGGAAATCTCCCGGGCGGCGAGGGATCGCCATCTCTGCGACTTCCTGGGAGTCTCCTCCGTCGAGGAGGGTCTGGCGATACGGGGCGCGGGCGTGCGCCTTCCGACGCTCATCCTGGGAAGCCTCTACCCCTTCGAAAGCTTCGTCGCCGCGATGGGCGCTCGTCTCATCCCCACGATCGCGAGCCTCGACGCCGCCCGGGCGCTCAAACTTCTGGCGCGACGCCGCCGTTCCCGAGTCGAATGCCACTTGAAGCTGGAAACGGGGATGAACAGGATCGGAGTGACGCTCCCCACGGCGCTTGCGATCGCGCGCGAGCTGCGCCGAGACCCCTTCGTCCGGCTCTCGGGCGCCTACACCCAGCTTTCATCGGCCGGATCCGACCGGGCCTATACCCGTCGCCAACTCAAAGCGTTCGCGGAGGGAAGCGCCGCGCTTGAAAGGGCCCTCGGCCGCGGGCTCCTCCTTCACGCGGCGAACTCCGAGGCGGCGCTTCGCCATCCCGAGAGCCGGCTCGGCATGGTCCGTTCGGGCCTCGCCCTTTACGGGCTTCTGCCGGGGTTTAGGCCCGTCATGAGCCTCCGATGCCGGATCGTCTTTCTCAAGGTCGTGGCGGAGGGCTCCTCCGTCAGCTACGGCAGGACGTTCACGACCAAGCGCCGCACCGTGGTGGCGACTCTTCCGATGGGCTACGGAGACGGCGTCCCGCGGGCGCTCTCCAACAAGGGCCGCGTCCTCGTTCGCGGCCGCCTCTGCCCCATCATCGGCCAAGTCGCCATGGACATGACCATGATCGACGCCACGGAGGCCCCCGGCGTCCAAGCCGGGGACGAGGCCGTCTTCCTCGGCGGGCAAAGGGCCTGCCGCATCGGCGTGTCCGATTGGGTCCGCCTTCTCGGCATGAGCCCCTACGAAATCGTCTGCGCCATCCAGGCGCGGGTTCCCAGGCTTGCCGCATGAACGGCTTCCTCGATGTTTTGGGCCGCCAGGTCCTCGCCGTCAGCGCCGCCCTAGGGGGCCTCGCCCTCCTCGTCCGCGCGAGCTTTTACTGGCTCTTCCGAAGCCGACTCGAGCTGCGCCAAACCCTCATCCAGATGGCGAAGATCGGCGCTGACTCCCTCCCCGTCACCGTCATGACGAGCTTTTTTACCGGGATGGTGCTGGCCCTTCAGACCGCCATCTCCTCCCAGCGCCTCTTCAACGAGCCGCTTTTCGTCGGGACGGTCGTGAGCTTCTCGATGGTGATGGAGCTCTCCCCGGTCCTCACGGCCCTCGTCGTCGCGGGTCGCGCCGGCGCGGCGATCGCCGCGGAGTTGGGCACCATGCGCGTCACCGAGCAGGTGGACGCCCTTCTCACCCTGGGGACCGATCCCGTCCGCTACCTCGTCATCCCTCGATTCCTCGCCTTCATGCTCGTTCTGCCGCTTCTGACCGTGCTGAGCGACTTCTCCGGGACGGCGGGGGGCCTCGTCGTCTCCGTGATGCGCTTCGGCATCCCCGAGAACACTTATTGGCACGACATCATCGATTATATGGAGACGAAGCACTTCTACCACGGCGTCATTAAAAGCGCCGTCTTCGCCTTCGCGATCAGCTTCATCTGCTCCTACCGAGGGCTCTCGACGACCGGGGGCGCGGAAGGCGTCGGCCGCTCGACCACCGGCGCGGTGGTCGCAAGCATGGTCGCCGTGCTTCTCCTTGACTATTTTGCGAGCTCCATCCTTGTCGCCATGGGGATTCCGTGATCCAGATCCGAGGCCTGCTCAAGAGCTTTGGACGGCGCCCGGTGCTCCAAGGGGTCGACCTCGATGTCGGGACGGGCGAGACCCTCGTCGTCATCGGAGGCTCCGGCTGCGGCAAATCGACATTGCTTAAGTGCGTTGTGGGCCTTATCCCCTCGGACGGCGGCACGATCATCGTGGACGACAGGGACCTGCGGTCCGTCCACGACGAGGCGGAACGCTCCGAATGGCGCGGAAAATTCGGCTACCTCTTCCAGGAGGGAGCGCTGTTTGACTCCATGAGCGTCTGGGAAAACGTCGCCTTCGGCTTGAAATACATGACGAATATGCCCCATTCCCGTTACCGGCGGATCGCTTCCGAGAAGCTCGCCCTGGTGGGCTTGAAGGATGTCGAGGACCTCAAGCCCGCCCAGCTTTCGGGGGGGATGAAAAAGCGCGTGGCCCTCGCCCGGGCTATCGCGGCCTCGCCGCGATATATTTTGTATGATGAGCCGACCACGGGGCTCGATCCCATCATGTCGGATGTGATCAACAACCTCGTCCTTGATCTTCAAAAAAAGCTGGGCGTGACGTCCATCGCCGTGACCCACGACATGAAGTCGGCCCTCAAGATCGCCACCCGCATCGCCATGCTTCACGAGGGCCGGGTCCTGGCCGCCGGATCCCCCGAGGAGATCCGCGAAAGCCGCGACCCCGCCGTTCGACAATTCATCGAGGGCCGAAGCATGGGCCCCATCGGAGCCGTTTAACCGCCGCCCATGTCTCTTGAGGCGCGGGTCGGCGCTTTTGTTCTCCTGGGCCTCGCCTTTCTAGGGCTCGCGATTCTCCTTCTTGGGAACTACACGTTCGGGCAACGATACATCGTCTACGTCACTTTCAAAGATGCCGCCAACCTGGCCAAGCAAGCTCCCGTCAAGCTGTCGGGCGTCCAAGTCGGCAATGTCCAGGAACTCGCGTTGAGCGGTCGCCTCGCGAAGGCCGAGCTCGCGATCCGCAAGGGGGTTCCCCTTTACCGCGACGCCGCGTTCACGGTCGGCTCGACGGGGATCATCGGCAGCAAATACCTCGACATCACCCAGGGAAGCCCCGCGTCGGGGCTCATCGAGCCGGGAGAAACTGTCGCCGGCGTCGAGTCGGTCCCCCTGGACAAGGAGGTCGCCACCGCCCTCGAGAAGGTGGAGAAGCTTCTTGACGACCTGGAGGGAACAAACCAGCACGGCCAGACTCTCACCGAAAATCTCCGCGATACCGTTCGCAACATTAGGGAGCTCACCGCGAACCTCAACGACCTCATGGCCGCATCCAAGCCCCATCTTGAAAAAGCGATGCGTCAGACCGACGAGATCTCCTCCAAGCTCGATCAACTCCTCGATCACTCCAACAAGCTCGTCGCGAGCCTCAACACCACCGAAGGAACCGTCGGAACCCTCCTGCACGACAAGAAAGTCAAGGAGGACGTCAAGCAGACGGTCACATCGGTCAAGCAGGCGGCCGGCACGGTCAACCAAGTCCTCGCCAGGCTCCAGCAGTTCCGGATCTGGTGGAATCTCGATGAGCGCTACCAATACAACAACGGGGCCGCCATCTCCCACACCGACGTCGGCATCAAGATCCAACCGCGCGAGGGACGCTATTATTATATCGGCGTTGAAAACGCGGGCGTCACCAACAACGCGATTAGCCCTCAAAACTTCGGGAAGCCGAACACGATCGACGGGCTGCTGGGCTGGACGACGGGGCCGATCGACCTCGCGGCGGGCATTATCCGCTCCGCCGGAGGCGTCCGCCTCACTTGGACGCCGTTCTATAACAGCGCGGCCTGGACCAATCGTGTGAGCCTTTTCGGCCAGTCCTATAATTTCAACCGCAATCTCATCATCAACGGGGTTCATTTCAACCAGCCCGAAACCGACGTGGGGGCCCTGACCCGCATCACGAGATGGCTCTCCTTGGGCTGGCGGGTTGACGACGTCACGACGACCGAGAAGCGCTTCGAGGCCTGGGTTCACGTTCCCTTCGAGGACAAGGACATCGCCTACCTCTTCGGCTTGGCGACCTTCGGCGCGGCGGGCGCGAAATCCCGCTCCCCCAATAACAGCGGCGGGCCGTAGGAAGGACGAACCGCCTTGTCCCGAGCCAAAGCCGTCTACCGATGCGCCTCCTGCGGATATTCAGCCCCCAAGCCCTACGGCCAATGCCCTCAATGCCTCTCCTGGAACAGCATGTCGGAAGAGATCGAGGCGGCGCGGACGGAGGCTCCTTGGCAGCGCGGCTTATCGGGCTTTCCGGATTTCCGGAACGGCTCCTCCGATTCTCCTCTCTCCCTGGACGAGGCCTTGAAACGCCCCCAAGCCGCGGACGGCGAGAGGCTTGCCACCGGCTTTTCGGAGCTTGACCGGCTCCTTGGCGGCGGGGCCCTTCCAGGCCAGGTGATCCTTCTCGCGGGGCCGCCCGGAATCGGCAAATCGACTCTCGTCCTCCAGGCCGCGGCGAGCCTGGGCGCCAAGAGGCGCTTTCTCTATGTTTCAGGCGAGGAATCCCGCGAGCAGGTCCTGGGACGCGCCCGGCGCCTGGGTTTAAGCTCCGAGCGCCTTTTTCTTCTCTCGGAAACGAACCTGGCCGGCATCCTGGCCCACGCCGAGAAAGCCGCCGCCGAAGGGCTCGTCGTCGACTCGATCCAGACGATTTTCCACCCCGAACTCCCCGCGAGCCCCGGTTCGGTCGTCCAGGTGCGCGAGTGCGCCTTCGCTCTGCTGGCCCGAGCGAAAGCCGCCGGCATGCCGCTTTTCCTTCTCGGCCACGTCACGAAGGACGGGGCCTTGGCGGGGCCCAAACTGCTGGAGCACATGGTGGACACCGTGCTCTATTTCGACTCGGAACGCCAAGGCGCGCTGCGGATCCTGCGCGCGACCAAAAACCGATTCGGGCCGACCGATGAAATAGGCCTTTTTGAGATGGGCGCCGAGGGTCTCCGAGACGTCCCCGAAGCCTCCTCCTTTTTCAGATTCGGCGCAACGGACGAGCCTGTGGCGGGACGGGCAAGCTCGATCTCCATCGAGGGGACTCGGCCCCTCGTCGTGCAGGTGGAATCCCTGGCCGTGCACACCCGCTACCCTCTGCCGCGCCGCATGGCGACGGGGATCGACCTCAACCGCGTGATGGTCCTTTTGGCGGCCAGCGAGAAACACCTGCGGCTCAAGCTAGAAAACCAAGATGTTTTCGTGAGCTTGGCCGGAGGCCTCAAGCTCAAGGACCCGGCCATCGATCTAGCCGTCTGTCTCTCGGTGGCGAGCGCCCTAAGCGATGTTCCCATAGGCCCTGAATGGGCCCTTGTGGGCGAGGTGGGACTTTTGGGACAATTAAGAAGCGTTGCCCACCTTGAGACGCGCCTCAAAGAGGCGGCCAGGGCAGGGTTTCGCAGGGCGCTCGTCCCGGGCCGCTCGGTCAAGGGCCTTTCCGGGAAAACCGCCTCCGGCTTGGAGCTCGTGGAGGCCCGGGATCTGGCGAGCGCCGCCAAGGCGGTGCTACTAGGATCATGAAATCAAACGGTTGGCTCTGGATCTACCGGTTTCTCCTTCTCGTCGGCGCGCCGCTTCTCGTTTATTTCCAGATTTCACACACCCTGCGCGGGCTGGAGATCGGAGTGGGCGTCGCGGCAGTCGTCATCGCGCTCGAGATCGCCGCCTCGGCCATCTCCCTTCTTAACATCATCACGGCCTTTCTCGGCGCGACGGTGGCGATCATCCTGGCGCGTCTTCTCGACACCTTTGTCTACCAGGTCGGCTCGCCGACCGTTGTCAAGTTTTGGTCCCAGTATGCGGTGCTTCGCTATGTCGCCTTCGGGGTCCTGGGACTCGTGCTGGCGCTGCGCAAGTCGCCGGAGTTCGAGGAACTCGACAAGGACATTCTCCGGCTGGGCAAGCGCCGAGGCTCGGCTTTGAAGATCCTCGACACGAGCGCCATCATCGACGGCCGGATCGTCGACATCTGCGAAACCAAGTTTCTCTCGGGCTCCTTTATCGTTCCCCGCTTCATCCTCGACGAGCTCCACCATCTTGCGGACTCTCCCGACAACTTCAAGCGCGCCCGCGGGCGCCGGGGCCTCGACATCTTGGCCAAGCTCCAGGAAAGCCAGGACATCCCTCTCAAGATCATCGAGAAAAACATCCCGGAAACTCCGGACACGGACGGCAAGCTCGTGCGCCTCGCCAAGGAGATGGGCGCCCGTCTCGTCACGACGGACTTCAATCTCAACAAACTCGCCTCCCTCGACGGCGTCGTCTGCCTCAACATCAACGACCTGGGCGCCGCCTTGAAGCCCATCGTCCTTCCCGGGGAAAGCATGAGCCTCTTCGTCATGAAGGACGGCAAGGAGCGCGAGCAGGGCGTCGGCTACCTGGACGACGGGACCATGGTTGTCGTCGAGGACGGCAAGAAGCACATAGGCAAGCGCATCGAGATTTCCGTCACCTCCATCCTGCAAACCTCGGCGGGCCGCATGATTTTCGGCAAGCCCAGGGCCGAAAAGGCGGCGGTCGCATGAAGTGCTGCGCCCTGATCGTGGCGGCGGGCTCGGGCTCGCGCATGGGCGGACCCAAGCAGTTCCTGCCTCTTCTCGGACGTTCCGTGGTCGAATGGTCGCTCGGCGCCTTCCTCGGCGTCCCGGAGGTCGAGCAGATCGTCCTCGTCCTGGGCCGCGCTGACCTGGAAAAGCGCGGCGCGGCGCTTGCCTCCGCCAAGGTGCGCGTCGTCGAGGGCGGAGCCACGCGACTGGAATCGGTTCGCAACGGCTTCCGGGAAGTCCCCGAGGACGCCGACGTCGTCGCCATCCACGACGGAGCGAGGCCCCTGATCACGCCCGAAATCATTCAAGCCGTCATCGAGGAGGCCCAGGCCTCCGGGGCGGCCCTTCCGGCGGTCCCCGTGCGCGACACGCTCAAGAAAGTCGCCAATAAACAGCTCTGGATCACGGCGACTCCGGCGCGCTCCCTGCTCTGGGCGGCCCAAACACCGCAATGCTACCGCCGGGAGGTCCTAGCCGAGACTCTCGAGAAATTCGCCTCCCAGAAGGACGCCACGGACGAGAGCCAACTGGTCGAACGAGCGGGGCACAAGGTCAAGGTCGTCCCGTCGACCGCCGAGAATCTCAAGATCACCTATCCCGAGGACATGGTGGTCTCGGAGGCGCTGCTCAAGCGCCGCCTGGGCCTATCGGACCGTCCGGCCGTGGGGTTCGGCTTCGACATCCATAAGCTCGTCGTCGGCCGGCCTCTCTGGCTCGGAGGAGTCCAGATCGAGCACGCCAAGGGCCTTCTGGGGCACTCGGACGGGGACGTCATCCTGCACGCGGCCTCGGACGCGGTGCTGGGAGCCCTGGGTGAAGGCGAAATTGGAATATTCTTTCCACCGGGAGAATCGGCGACCAAGGGGATCGAAAGCCGCAAAATCGTCGCCGCGGTCCTGGAAAAGCTCAAGGGTCGCCGAGGGACCATCCTCAACCTGGACGTGACGGTCGTCGCCGAGGAGCCCAAGCTATCCCCCCATTACCCCAAGATCAAGGAATCCTTGAGTTCCCTTTTCGGCCTGCCACCCGAACGCGTGAACCTCAAGGCAAAGACCCACGAGGGCTTGGACGCCCTGGGTCAGGGATTGGCGATCGGTTGCTACGCGACGGCGACCCTGTTCCTGGCCGACTGACGGACGCCGCGAAGGGCCATGACTTTACAGTTCTTCAATACGCTTTCTCGGCGCAAAGAGGCGTTCCGCCCGATCGCCCCGCCGAAGGTCGGCCTCTACACCTGCGGCCCGACGGTCTACGGCCGCCAGCATCTGGGCAATTACCGGACCTACATTTTCGAGGATCTCTTAAAGCGCGTTCTCGTCCTCAACGGCTTCGAGGCGCGACACGTCATGAACATCACCGACGTGGGGCATCTCACGAGCCAGGCCGACGAAGGCGAGGACAAGATGGAAGTAGGATCCCGCCGCGAGGGCAAATCCGCTTGGGACATCGCGCGCCTCTACACCGATGCCTTCCTCGCCGATTGCCGAGCGCTGCGCATACTCCCTCCCGACATCCTTTGCCGAGCGACCGAGCATCTCCCCGAGCAAGTCGCCCTCATCGAGCGCCTCGATCGCAAAGGATTCCTCTATAGGACCTCGGACGGCCTCTACTACGACACGAGCCGATTCAAGGACTACGGCAAGCTCGCGGGCGGCCGCGCGGCAGCCCCCGCGAGGGCCCGGGTCGAGTCCAATCCCGAAAAAAAAAGCCCCTCTGACTTCGCGGTCTGGAAGTTCTCCCCCAAGGACGTGAAGCGCCAGATGGAATGGCCCTCCCCCTGGGGCATCGGCTTTCCCGGCTGGCATATCGAGTGCTCCGCGATGTCGATGAAATACCTGGGCGAAAGCTTCGACATCCACTGCGGCGGGGTCGATCACATACCGATCCATCACACCAACGAAATCGCCCAATCCGAGGGCGCGACCGGGAAGCCCTTCGTCCGATACTGGCTTCACGGTGAATTCCTCATCACCGACGCCGGAAAGATGGCCAAATCGGCTGGCGGCGGCGTGAACATGGAGGAGCTCGAGGCACGGGGTTTTTCGCCGCTCGACTTCCGCTACCACGTCTTCACCGCCCATTACCGGCGGCAGCTCGAGTTCACGTGGGAATCCCTCGAATCCTCCAAAACAGCCAGGCGCCGTCTGCGCGAGATGGCGCGGGCTCTGCGAGGCGCCCCCGACAAGCCCGCCTGCGCCGACTACGACACGGCCTTCAAGGCGCATCTCGCCGACGATCTCAACGCCCCCGAGGCTCTGGCCTCCCTGTGGGAGTGCCTGCGGCGCGAGGATCTGCCCCCCGGCTCGCGTCTCACGATGGCCGAGCTCGCCGAGAAGGTCTTCGACCTCGGGCTTCTCGAGGAGGAGCAATCGTCCCCGCTTTCGCCGGAACTCCAAAGACTCTTCGAGGATTACCGCACCGCGCGCGTCAAGAAAAATTTCGCGACGTCGGACAGGCTCCGGCAGGACCTGCTGGACAAGGGCATCCGCGTCTTCGAGACCCGCGACGGCTCTAAATGGGAGCGCGCGTGATCAAACCGCAACCGCCGACGGCCGTCGGCTCCTCCTGGCTTTCCGGACTCCACGCCGTTCTCGAGACCCTGCGCTCCCGTTCCGGAGAGGCCCGGGAACTGTGGCTTTCCGAGGACCGACGCCGCGCCCGCTCTCCGGAAACCGGGGAAATGCTGCGGCTCGCCCGCAAAACCGGAGTCACGGTCCGCTTCAAGACCCGCCAGGAGATCGAGCGCCTGCCGGGAGGCGGCCGCCAGGGAGCGGTCCTTCTCGTTGCGCGCACCCCCTCGGGGGACTTGGAGCCCTTTCTCGGGTCTCTCGACGAGGAACGGCGTCGAGCCCTTCTCCTCGTCGCCCTTGACCAGATCGAGGACCCCCACAACCTGGGGGCGGTCGCCCGGGCGGCCGCCAATCTCGGCGCGGACGGACTTCTCCTCTGCTCCCACCGCGCCTCGCCGGTAGGCCCCGGCGCCGTGCGCGCCTCGGCGGGCGCCATCCAGAAAATCCCGGTCTTCACGGCCGCCAATCTCGCGTCGAGCATCCGTCGGCTCAAGGAAAAGCACGGTTTCTGGATCCTGGGCGCCGACCAGGGGGGCGCGCCTCTCTGGAGCGCCCCGATCTCCCGCCCCCTTCTCCTCGTGATAGGCTCGGAAGAGTCGGGCATTCGCCCTCTGGTCAAATCCCTTTGCGACGGCCTCCTCTCGATCCCGCAGGCCGAGGGAGGCGTCGAAAGCCTCAACGCCTCCTGCGCGGCGGCGATCGTCCTCTACGAGCTCGCGAGACGCCAATCGCTCGAAGGGGTTCATGGGAAAGAGGGCGGAAGATAAACAACGATGACACCCGTGCCCCTTCCCCCTTCCCCAGCTCCCCGAGAATGCTCTCCCGACCACCACTTGGTTCCGGCGGACCAACATCATGAACGGCCGCTCGTCTACGCCCTTGCCTTGACGGCGAGCTTCTGCCTCATCGAGCTTGGGGGAGGCCTGTGGACGCGAAGCCTCGCCCTCATCGCAGACTCCATGCACATGGCGGTCGACGCCCTCGCCCTCGTCTTGGCGCTTTTCGCCACGGTCGCCGCCGCCAAGCCCGCCGACGAACGGCGGACCTTCGGCTACAAGCGCGTCGAGGTGCTGGCGGCCCTCGGCAACGGCATCGGCCTGATGGTCCTCACGGGCTTCATCCTGCGCGAGGCGCTGGCACGGCTTGCCCACCCCCATCCGATCAACGCCCAGGGAATGCTCCTCATATCCTCCTTCGGCCTCGTCTCCAATATCGCCTCGGGCTTTTTTCTCTACGCCCCTTCGCGTCAGAACATCAACATGCGCGGCGCCTTCCTTCACGTCGGCGCCGACGCCCTGGGATCCCTGGCCGCCATCGCCGCGGCCGCCGTGATCCTGAAAACCCACTGGCTTCAGGCGGATTCGGTCGCCGGCATCCTCATCTCCGCGGGCATCATCTTCACCGCCTTCTGGCTCCTGCGCGACTCGACGAGCATCCTCCTAGAGAGCGCGCCGCCCCATCTCGACATCGACGAGATCCGCGCCGCCCTCGCCGCGATTCCCGGCGTCCGCGAGGTCCACGACCTGCATCTTTGGTCGCTGTCCCCAGGGTACGAATTCATGAGCGGCCACATCGTCGCCGAAGAGAGCGTCGACCGGGACGCGCTCCTCGACGCCGCACGCCGGGATCTCACGGGGCGCTTCGGCCTCTCTCATGTGACGCTCCAAGTGGAGGGGAAAGCCGTCGCCGAGCGCTCCGGGGGCGGAAAAAGGTAAAATACCGTCTTTATGCATTCTCTATTCCATTTTCTCGCCACTCTCGCCAGCGGCTTCCTCGGCATCGGCTTCATCCTAACGCCTCTCTTGGAGGGTCCGCTCAATTCCTGGGATCCTTTCGGCGCCCTTCGTCTCGCCTTCGAAAGGAAGGCCGCTCAGCGCATCCCCCTGAGAAGCTCCGTAGAGGACCTTCTGCTCGAGATCGAATCCTCGCAAAAATTCGGGTTGGGTTTGAGCCCGCGCGGCGGACCCACCGGCCCCGGACGTTCCGCCACGGCAGCAGCCTCCGTCGCCGATTAATTGGACCCCCTTCTCTCCCTTCTCCTGCGCGCCGTCCTGGGCCTTGCGGGCTTCGCGGTGACGCTGCTGCCGCGCGGCGTCGAGCTGCGTCTTGGAGCCGCGATAGGCTCGGGGCTTCGACGCTTCGACCGCAAACGCCGCCCGATCGCCGAGGAAAACATGCGCCGCTGCCTTCCTGAATTATCTCCCGAGGAGCGCGCCGCCATCCTAAGGGAGAACTACGCCCATTATGGCGCCTTGGCGCTTGAAATCCTCCATCTCTTCTCGCCTTTCCCCTCGCATTACCGTTCTTACGTACGCAAGAACGCCCGTCTCCATGGCTTGGAGCACTGGAAGGCGGCCCAGGCGCGGGGGCGCGGAGTTCTCTTCATTTCGGCGCACCTAGCCAATTGGGAGTTCATGGTCGTCGAGGCGGCTCAACGGGGCGTCGTCCCTCTCACCATGGCCACCCGCCATCTCAAACCCGAGTGGCTCAACCGAAAAATCGTCGGAACACGGGAGGCCTGCGGCGTGCGCTCCGCATACGGCTCCCGGATCATGGGCATCATCGTGAAGGCTCTCAAGAACGGGGAGTCCGTGGGCTTCGTCCTCGACCAATATGAGTCCTCCCAGGCGGCGGTCCCGGCGCGGTTTTTGACCGCGACGGTCGCGACGCTGGGAATCGTCGGAGTCCTGGCCTTGCGCTTCAAGCCCGCCGTCATTCCCGTGCGCCAGGAGCGCGGTCCGGATGGGATGATCCATGTCACGTTGGAGCCTGAAATCGACTATTCCTCCCTGCCCCAAACGCCCGAGGCCCTGACCCAGGAGTTCGTTTCCCGCGTGGAGGGCTGGATTCGCCAAAGGCCGCAGGAATGGCTCTGGGTCCACCGCCGCTTCAAGAACGCCGTTTGGGAGTCGGATCTCAACCATCAACAGATACTTCCTCGGAAAGTCAGAAGCATTCCATGTTGAAACCTGCCTCCCGTCGGCATCTTGTCGTGACCGGCTACGTCGTGCGCGACGGCAAGACCCTCCTCCTTTGGCACAAGAAGCTTCGCATGTGGCTCCCGCCCGGAGGGCATCTCGAGCCCGGCGAGCTTCCCCACGAGGCGCTGCTCCGGGAAATACGGGAAGAAACGGGCTATGAGGCCGCCATCCTGGCGCCGCGGCGGCTCCGGTCAAAAAGCCCGGGCGTCAGCTTCCTTCCAGCGCCATTTCACATCCAGCTCGAGGAAATCCCTTCGCATCCCCAGCATCTCGATCTCATCTACGTCTGCCGCCCGATCAATGGACGACTCAAGATCAGTCCCAGGGAGCACGGAGCGCGGCGATGGCACGACTTGGCGGATCTCAAGGGAGGCCATGTGCGCCAGGAAGTTCGAGTGACCGCCGGCCTCGCCATCCGTCTCGCCAGAACCTGGTCGCTCCTCTAGGGCGGTCAAATAGACCCGTCGGCCGGTCTTCCATGAAGCAACCGAAAATCCTCGCCGCCGCGACGGCGTTGCCCGCGCGGCGCTACACCCAACAGGAAATCCTCGAAGCCTGCGCCGTGGCTTTCCCGGATCTCATGCGCGGCCCCGCCCATCGAGGCATCTTCGAAAATGCGGGAGTCGCCGAGCGCTACCTGGCGGAACCGCTCCCGTTTTATCTTGAAAGCAACGGATTCGAGACGCGCAACAACGCCTACCTCAGGCACGCCCTCGCGCTCTCAGGAGCGGCCCTACGCTCTTGCGCGGAACGCGCCGGACTTTCCTTGGACGCCCTCTCCCATCTCGTCTCCGTGACCACGACGGGGCTTGCGACGCCGAGCCTCGAGGCCCGGCTTGCCCAGGAGATGTCGCTCCCGCGCTCCATGGCGCGCACCCCTATCTTCGGCGCGGGATGCGCGGGGGGCGCCGTGGGGCTTGCGCGGGCGGCCGAGTTCCTGCGCGGACGGCCGGAGGGCGTCGCCGCCGTGCTGTCGGCCGAACTCTGCAGCCTCTGTTTCGACCCGGCGGAACCGACCCTCCTCAAGATCGTGTCCGCCGCCCTCTTCGGCGACGGCGCCGCGACGGTCCTTCTCGCGGGCCCCGACGCCGAGGTCGGCCGGCCCGTAGCCGAGGTCGTCGCCTCCGCGAGCTTTCTCATTCCCGACTCCCTGCACGTCATGGGTTGGGATTTCACGGAACGGGGCATGCGGCTTCTCCTCTCCCCTGACGCCATGCGCGTCGTCGAGGAGAACGCGCGCCAAGCCGTGGAGCCGTTCCTCAAAAGCCAGGGCCTTGGCCTTCAGGATGTCGATCTATTCCTTCTGCATCCCGGAAGCCTCAAGATCATTGAATCTTTCGAACGGGCGCTCGGGCTCTCTTGCGAGGACACCCGCCTCAGCCGCGACAGTCTGCGGCGCTTCGGCAACCTCTCCTCGGCTTCCGTCCTCTTCATCCTGGAAGAGGCGCTCCGATTACGGCGTCCCCAAGCGGGCTCGCACGCGCTTTTAACGGCCATGGGGCCTGGGTTTTCCTGCGAAATGAGCCTGCTGCGCTTCCTCTGATGCTGCCGGGGCTTCATCTCCCGACCCGCTTGGGATACGAGAGGGCCTTCGAGGACGCAAAACGTCTCGGCTGCCGTTCTCTTCAAACCTTCATCCGCCGCCGAGCTCTCCTGGAAGCCGGGAGCCTTCTTAAATCCCCAGTTTGAGGCCGCAGCGGGCAAAGGCCAGAGACAGCGGAAAATTTTTAGTCCGGGCCTTCGCTCCCGCGTCCATCGCGAAGCGGTCCAAATCCTCATCGGAGCGCCGGCCGTCATGGTGAAAGACAAGGAGTTTGCCGATGCCATGCTTACCCGCGAACTCCACGGCGTCGAGGGCGCTCGAGTGTCCGCTCATCTTGAGCGAGAGATGCTCCGTCGCCGCATGCGCTCCGTCGTGGATGAGAAGGTCCGCCCCGTCGCAGGATCGCGCGAGCTTGTCGTCGTAATCCTCGAAGGCCGTCGCCTCCTCGCCGTAGAGCTCGCTGTCGGGACAATAGACAAGCTTTTTTCCACGGGCCTTGAGGGAGAATCCGAGCGTCTGTCCGGGGTGGTTCGTGTAGAAGGCGGCTAGGGCGACGCCGGGGAACACCTCGTATCGCTCCTCCTTCATTTCATAGATCTCGACCGACGCTCCGATCGGCCCCGTCGCGGAGAGGGACACCGCCGCCTCGACCTGCGAAGCGAGAGTGCGATCCGGGTCCTTGGACGCCCCGAGACGGACGTTCGTGCCGGGCGGGAGGCGGGCGAGGAAGGCTCCCAGCCCCTCGACGTGGTCGCGGTGGAAATGGCTCAAAAACAGCCAAATTTCGGGAGGCGTTCCGCGGCGCGCAAGTTCCTCGCCGCAGTCGAGTATGCCGCTTCCCGCGTCGAAAATGCAAAAACCTCCTTCCCATTCGACCGAGACGCAGGAGCTGCGGGAGCCGTAACGCGCGGAGCCGGAAGCCGCCCCCGGCCCTCGACAGCCCCAGACCGAGAGTCGCAGTTCCGGGCGCGTGGACTCCGGGATCTCCGGGATCGTTCCCGCTTGAAGGCTGAGCGTCCCCGACATGACTTCCTCCACCAATCTCGAAAATGACGACGGATCGAAAGGCTTTTCGATAAAAAAATCGGCGCCGCAGCGGTGCGCGCGCAGGCGGTCGGCCTCGAACGACTTTCCCGAGACGACGATCACCTTGCAGGCCCTCAGGGAGGGATCGCCCTTGATGCGATGGCAGAGCGTGAGCCCGTCCTCCCCGGGCATGAGGATGTCGAGAATGACGAGTTCGGCCTTGCGCTCGGCGATCGCGGCAAGGACGCTCGCGTCGCCCCGGACAAACGAAACGACCTCGTAGCCGGCTTGGGTGAGTAGGCTCTTCGCGAGCTCCCCAGCGATATGATCGTCTTCAACGACGACGGCCCTGCGCGGCATACGTTCGCCTATATTCCCAATTTAAGACGGGACATTAAAGCCTGAAATTGTCTACGCTTGCAAGTGATGAGTTCGAAACTCGGCCGCCTGGATTTGAGGGTGCTCGCCGGGACCCTGCGGGGCAGGACGCTGGCCTCTCCCGCGGCGCCGTGGCTGAGGCCTTTGAGCGGCCGGATCAAGAAGTCCCTTTTCGACATCCTGACTCCCCGCCTCCCCGGAGCCGCCTTCCTCGATCTATTCTCCGGTTCGGGCGCGGTCGGAATCGAAGCGCTTTCCCGCGGCGCGCGCGTCGCCGTCTTCGTCGAAAAGGAGAATGTGGCGATCGAGGCGATCGAGCGCAACCTATCGATGCTGGGGCTCGTCGATCGCGCCAAGGCCCTTGTGGGCGACGCCACGGGAGATCCCTCCTGGATCGTCCACCGGTCGGGCGTTGCTTCATTCGACATCATCTTCATGGGCCCGCCCTACAAGGACCGGGAGAGGCGGCCTCTATCCCTCGGGAACCTCGCCCTGGCGTCCCTGGCCGGCTCGACTCTGCTGGCGCCCGATGGAATCGCCGTCGTTCAGCACCACCTCCGGGATCCTCTTCTCGCGCCTCCCGGGTTCAAGCTCGCGCGCGAGGAAAAATACGGCGATACGCTTTTGAGTTTTTTTACGCGTTAGCAAGAACAAGCCCCGGCGGGCTTGGCCTACGTCTCCCCCACCGCGCGGTTCTTCCCGGCGCGCTTGGCTCGGTAGAGGTTCTCGTCGGCTCGGGTCAAAAGGTCCGCCGCCTGGGCGCCGTCCTGGCCGTCATAAGTGGCCGTCCCGACGCTCACCGTGATGAGCGCGCCCGATCCTCCGATCGCGCGATGGATGCGTTCGGCCACCTGGGCCGCCACCTCGCGTCCGGCGCCGGGCATCACCACCACGAACTCGTCGCCGCCATAGCGGCCCAGGATGTCCCGGTCGCGGATGCTGGTCGAGATCGCCTCCACCGCCTCCCGGATCACGCGGTCGCCGAAGAGATGGCCATGGGTGTCGTTGATGCGCTTGAAGTCATCGATGTCGAGCATGACGACGGAGAGAGGCGACTTCTCGGTCAGCGCCTTCTGCAGCTCGAGTTCGAGGATCTCCTGCATGTAGCCGTGGCTGAACGCCCCGGTGAGGGCGTCGGTCACGGATTTCAAGTGCAGGTCCCTCACGCGGGCGTCAAGCACCCGGTTGCGCACGCGCTGACGTTCGGAGCGAAGCCCGAGCACATAGCCAAAGAGGACGAACGAGAACGCCGTCCCGACGCCCATGTAGACGTAAAAGAGGGCGTTGTATTCCATCTCGTGGCGCATCCAAAGGAGCTTCAGGATCGGCTCCGCCAGATAGTAGCGCATGAGAAAGGCGCCGACCGGCGAGCCAAGGCCCAGGAGAAAGCCGATCGCCGGGTAAAGGACATAGTGCGGGAGGCCCGGGCCTCCACGCGCCGCCTCGGCATCGGCCTTGCGGCGGTTCCAGGCCGGTATATTCAAAAGAGGTACCGAAACATGGCGAAGAATCTCTCGAAAGCGCGGTGAGACCATCCGCGCAGACGCCATTTATCCCGAGTGATCTCGGTCGAGCGGCCCATGTCTCCCTCGACGATCTCGGCGACTCGCGAGGCGAACTCCGCGTCGAGGACGTGGAGGTTAAGCTCGAGGTTGTGGCGGAGGCTGCGGTGGTCGATGTTGTAGGACCCGATCGCCGTCCACAGCCGGTCGACGACCGCGACTTTCGAATGAAGGATGGGGCCCTGCCACTCAAAAAGCCTCACCCCGCGGCGCAGCAGCGTCCCGTAGCCGGCGCGCGAGGCATACCAAACCGGCGGAACGTCGGAAGCGCCAGGAACGAGGATCCGCACCGACACCCCACGCAGCGCCGCCGAGGCGAGCGCCCGGCGGAATCTCTGGTCCGGAAGGAAATAAGCGTGGGCGAGCAGCACTTCTTTTCGCGCGGAGCGGATCGCGGCTAGATAGCTCGATCGGATGTGGTAGCGGTGGAGGATCTCCTGGTTCGCCGCGGGCCAGACGTAGGAATTTCCGACCGTCGACGGGACGGGAGCCAAGTCGAAGGAACGCCCCGTCACCTGGGTCCAAACCTCGCGAAAGAGGGCGTCGATCTCCCGCGCCGCGCGCCCCTCCACCTTGACGTGGGCGTCGCGCCAGCCCTGCCCTCCCTCCGAGGCGGGCACATGCACATCCGAGATATTGAGGCTTCCCGCGAAGGCGATGCGGCCGTCGACGGCCAGAATCTTGCGGTGGTCCCTCCGCCCCCAGGCCCCGCGGGAACGCCACGGTGAAACCGGATGATACTCCAGCAGCTGGACGCCGCTGTTGCGAAGGCGCGTGATCATCTCGGCGGAGATGCCGCGCGAGCCCAACGAATCGTAGATAAGCCGCACCTGGACGTCTTTCGCCTTGGCGCAGAGAGCCTCGCAGAAGCGCCAGCCGGTTTTGTCGCTTGCGAGGCGGTAGGTTTCGAGATGCACCGTCTCCCGAGCGGCCGCGATCGTCCGGAGCATCTCCCCGAACGCCTCCCCGCCGTTTCCGTAGAGCTCCAGACGATTGCCCGGCAGGTAGCGGTCCCCATAGCGGATGGAGAGCGTCCCGGCTCCAGTCCGCCCAGCCGCCTGACCGCCGGAGGGCAGGGGAGGCTGGGGCTCGTCCGCCGAAAGCGGGTCATCCTCAAAGAGGTTTCTCATCGGGCGCAATGAGTATAGAGGGTTGTCTCCCAACTTGCAACGGCTAGTCTTTTCCAATACAGAATGAGCCCCAAATAT
>DAHVWT010000079.1 GCA_027327915.1 Elusimicrobiota bacterium | reverse complement strand
CGCCAGCATCAGTTCGGCGTCGAGCCGCGCGCCCTCCACGCCCGCGCGCGCCAGCCGCGCGGCGGCCGCGCCGATCGTCCGGCGCAGGCGGGAAGGTTCCCCGGGCGGCATCGGCCGAACTTGCGCCCGGACCGCGCGCGTCAGGCGCCCAGCGCCGCCGCCCGCTCTTTGGTCGCCAGCGCGTCGATCAGCGGATCGAGCGCGCCGTCGAGAGCCGCGGCATCGCCGATGCCGTCGGCCAGGAGGCTTCCGATCAAGAGCGCGGAGCCAAGAACGCGGCTTCCCTCCTCCTCCCGGCGCGGCGCGCGGATGAGAATAGGCGCGTCTGCGGCCAAGGCGGCGAGCTTGCGGTATTCCTTGAGCATGCCCGCCTCGTCTTTCGCGCCGGCCGCGAGGCCGACGAGAGCCGGCACTCCCAGCCGCAGCGCGGGCGTTAAGAGGTCCAAGGCCCGGTCCGCGTCGGGGGCCTCGACAAGAACGGGCTTGCGCCGCGTCGACGCCATGCTCAAGAATTCCTTCCAGGCCCGCGGGGAGGGGCTCTCCAGACCGGCCAGGTCGAAGAGATCGAGAGCATCGGGAGCGGGCGGCTCGGCGCCGCTAAAGACGCCGGCGATCGCGACCGGGAGCTTCGACGTCGCGCGGAAGGCGGCGGCCTTGCGCGCCGCGCCGAGATCCTCGCGCGACAGGATTTCGAAGGACAAAATCTCGGGAAGGAGGTCGAGCGACTTCGCGGCGAGCTTTTGAAGGGCCGTCGACGCCTCGGCCCCCCGGCCGGCGCCGGCTAGGGCGCGCACGGGCTCCTCGCCGCCGACGCGGACCGGTCCGAGATCGAGAACGGAAGTCGGGCGGCGGCTGAAATCGAAGGCGTCCCGGCAGTAGGACCGTTTTTCGACGCCGCTTAAGGGGCTCTCGGCGGGCCTTTCTTGGAAAGGCCGCGCCAGATCGCGGGCGACCGGAATTTCGAGCTCCGGGTCCTCGGTCAGGGAGACCCGGATCGTGTCGCCGATTCCATCCGCGAGGAGAGCGCCGATGCCGATCGCGGACTTGATGCGCCCGTCTTCTCCCCCGCCGGCCTCGGTCACCCCCAGGTGGATCGGGTAGTCGCGGCCCTCGGCGTCGAGCCTGGCGACCAGGAGCCTGTAGGCCTCGATCATCACCTTGGGATTGGAGGCCTTCATGGAAAAGACCACGTCGTAAAAGCCATGCTTCTCGCAGACCGCCAGATATTCAAGCGCGCTTTCCACCATGCCGAGAGGGCTGTCGCCGTAGCGGTTCATGATGCGGTCGGAAAGCGAACCGTGATTGGAGCCGATGCGAAGGGCTCGCTTCAAGCGCTTGAGCTTCAAGACCAAAGGCCCGAAGACTTCCTCGATCCGCTCCAGTTCCTCCGCGTACTCGGCGTCGGTGTATTCCCTCTGGAGGAAGCGCTTCGAGTCGGCGAAATTGCCCGGGTTGATCCGGACCTTCTCCGCGTATTCGGCGGCCTCCATCGCCGCCTGGGGCGAAAAGTGGATGTCGGCGACCAGCGGGACGTCGAGGCCTTCCTTGACGAGCCGCTCCTTGACCTCGCCCATCTTGCGGGCGTCGTTGACGGTCGGGGTCGTGATGCGGACGATCTCGCAGCCGGCCCGGGCCAAGCTCACGGTCTGGCGGAACGTGCTCTCGGCGTCCATGGTGTCGGTCGTCGTCATGGACTGAAGGCGGATGGGATTATTCCCCCCGATACCGACCTTGCCCGCCATGACGACGCGGGTCTTGCGCCGGGCGTAGCCGAAAGGGCTCGCGCAGAAGCGCAAAGGGGATGCTTTGGTGGCGGACACCATCTCGTGGCTCACGGCGATTTATTATAGAAAATGCTATCCTTCCTTGCCTTATCAAGCCGCTTCTTGATCTTGATAGCTTTTAAATAAGGAGGCATCCCGTGAACCTAATTTCAGCCCTGATTCTCGTCCTATCCCTTGCTGCCTCGAGCCTCCCCGCCGACGCGGCCAAGATCTCCCGTTCGGATCTCAAGGCGGTCTTGGACAATAACCCCGAACTGGTCTTCGACGTGATTCAAGACCATCCCAAGGAGTTCATGGCGGTGTTCCAAAAGGCATACCAGACGGAGATGATGCGCCAGCGGGAGAAGCAATCGCAAGAGGATCAAAAAAAGACCGCGGAAGCCATCAAGCATCCCCTCCAGCCCGAGATCCACTCCTGGTCCATGACCGAGGGAAATCCCAAGGCGAAATACACTCTCGTCGAATACTCGGACTTCCAATGCCCTTACTGCAGCCGCGCCGAGGAAACCGTCGATGCGCTGCGCGCCAAGTACGGCAACGACATGCGCCTGGTCTACAAGAACAATCCCCTCCCCATGCATCCCAACGCGATGCCCGCCGCCGAGTGGTTCTACGCCGCGGCCCTCCAGAGCCGGCCGAAGGCATGGAAGCTTCATGACGCCTTCTTCAAGCATCAGTCGGAGCTTGGCGAGGACTTTTACAAAAAAACGGCCAAGACTCTCGGCTTGGATGTCGCCAAGCTCGAGAAGGACGCCCAAAGCTCCAAGGTCAAGGACCGCATCGAGCAGGACATGGCGGAAGCGAAGAAATTCGGCCTCATGGGGACTCCCGGCTTTCTCATCAACGGCGTCCCCGTCGCGGGCGCCTATCCGCTCGATTACTTCGTCAACCTCATCGGCAAGATCGACGCGGCGCGGGCCGGCAACAAGAGCTGACCTCTTAGCCCGTGTTCCTGTCGGTATTGGGCCTGGGATTGCTCCTCGGCCTCAGGCACGCCGCCGATCCGGACCATGTCGCCGCCGTTTCCACCTTCATCGCAAGCGCCCCGCGGCAAGCGCGCGCCTGGAAACTCGGAGTGACCTGGGGCGCCGGACATGCCCTGACGCTGTTTACGGTCGGAGGCGCCGTCATCATGCTGCGGCTGCGCCTGCCTCCTTTCTGGACCCCCGTCGCCGAATCGACCGTGGGCCTCGTCCTGGTGGCGCTGGGCCTGGGCAATCTCGTGAGGCCGACGGGAGGAAGCCGGATGTTCGCCCACGAGCATTCCCATGGGCATCAAGACATCGCGCATGGCCACGGCCCCCTGGCGTCCGACGCGCACTCCCATCCCCATCTCCACGGGATCAAGCCCCCATTCAAAAGATCCTTCCTCGTAGGCCTGATTCACGGCCTCTCCGGCAGCGCCGCGGTGGCGCTCGCGGTCCTGGCCCTCATCCCGGGACGAATGGAAGCGCTCTTTTACCTCGCCGTCTTCGGGCTCGGGACGATGGCCGGCATGGCGGCGCTGAGCCTCCTCATGGAGCGGGCGGCCGGATGGGCGCTGGGACGTTGGGCGGGCGCCTATGCGTCCCTATCGCGCGCGACGGGGGCGGCGAGCTTGATCCTCGGCCTCGTCATCCTGAAGGTGGAGGGGCCCAAGGCCCTCCTCCGCCTCCGCTGATCGTCGAAGCTACTTCCCGATCTTTTCGATGGCCGTGATCGGCCAGGCGTCGCCCTGCCGCGTGATGGTGAAGCGGACGCGGTCGCCCGCCTTGAGGCCCTTGGAGAGAACGGGGTTGGCGAGGTCGAAGGGCATCGTCATCCCCTCCATGAAGCCCGGGAAGTCCTTATGGTCGATGACGAGGGTCTTGCCGCCGTTTTGGATCTCCTGGATGACGCCCGTCGTCGAATGGCTTTCCGGTTTGCCGGCGCAGGAGATTCCCATGCCCGCGGCGAGGATCATCGACAATGCCGCGGCCGCGATTCGATTCATTTTCATTTCCTCAGCGACGCCGCCTGCCTCGCGAGTTCGGCCACCGAGGCGGGATCCGAGCCGTCGAAGTAGCCCCGGATATGCCCCTTGGCGTCGACCAAGACGAGCTTGTCCGAGTGAAGGATCGCCGCAGAGGCTCCAGCGGGGACCCGCGCACCCAGGTGGAAGCCCCGGACGCTCAAATCGGCGACATTTCCGGGGCCGCCCGTGAGAAAGGTCCAATCAAGCCCGCGATCGCGGCGGTAGCGCGACAAGACTTCCGGGCTGTCGGCCGGATCGACGCTCAAGGAGACGAGCCTCAGACGAGGCGCGAGCTTTCTGAGCGCCTTCATCCTCTCGGCCATCATGGGGCAGAGGGTCCGGCAGCGCGTGAAGATGAAGGCGGCCGCCCAAGGCTCGCCCAGGAAATCCCGGTTCGAGACGGCACGGCCGGCGGAATCCTTAAGATGGAAAACGGGAACGGCTCCCAGATCCGCCGCCGCCGCGGGGACGTGGAATCCTGGGTTGGGTCCGCTTAAAAGCCCGGACGACAGATACGCGGCGCCCGTCGCCCCGGCAAGGCCCAGTGGAATCCAAAGGGTCAAGGCCGCCGGCCGGAACATGGCGGCTCCGCGCTAAAACTTCTGCGAAGCGTCCACGGGAACTCCGGGGCCCATCGTGGAGGCCATGGTGACGCTCTGCAGGTAAATTCCCTTCGAGGCGGAGGGCTTCGCCTTGACGAGGGCCTCGAGGACCGCCCGGGCATTCTCGGCGATCTTCCCCGAGTCGAAGGAAGCCTTGCCGACGACGGCGTGGACGATCCCGTATTCGTCCGTCTTGTACTCGATGCGCCCGGCCTTCAATTCCTTGACGGTACGGCCCACGTCCATGGTGACCGTGCCGCTCTTGGGGTTCGGCATGAGCCCGCGAGGTCCCAGGATTTTCCCGAGCTTCGCCAGGTCCTTCATGATGTCGGGAGTCGCGACCAGGACGTCGAAATCCATCTTGCCGCCCGCGATCTCCGCGATGAGCTCGTCGGCGCCCACTCGGTCCGCCCCGGCCGACGCCGCGTCGCGCTGCTTCTCGCCGCGCGTGAGGACGGCGACCTTCTTGGACTTTCCAAGGCCATGCGGCAGCACGACGGTTCCTCGCACCTGCTGGTCGGCTTGCTTGGGATCCACTCCGAGCTTGACGTGGATCTCCACGGATTCGTCGAACTTGGCCGTCGCGAGCTTCTTGACCAGGGCCGCGGCCTCGGCCAAGGGGTAGGGCTTCTCGACGTTGACTTCTTTTTCCAGAGCGGCGCTTCTTTTTCCCATGTTCCTCTCAATCCTCGGAAGCTACGGCACGATCTCGATGCCCATCGAGCGGGCGGTGCCCTTCACCATCTCGACCGCCGCGCCGACGTCGCGGGTGTTCAAATCCGGCATCTTTTGCTGGGCGATCTCCTGGGCCTGCTGGAGCGTCACTTTGCCCACCTTGTTTCGATTGGGCTCCCCGGAGGCCTTCGCAAGCCCGGCCGCTCGCTTCAAAAGCGACGCGACAGGCGGCATCTTCGTCACGAAAGCGAAGGAACGGTCGTCGAAGACCGTGATGACGACGGGAATCGTCATGCCGGCCTCCATGGATTTTGTCTTCTCGTTGAACTGCTTGCAGAAATCCATGATATTGACGCCGTGCTGACCGAGCGCGGGGCCGACCGGAGGCGCCGGGTTGGCGCCCGCGGCGGGGATTTGAAGCTTGATCTGGGTTTTGACTTTTTTAGGGGGCATGGAATCCTCTTATCTCGATGCGACGGCTAGACCTTCTCCACCTGCAGGAAGTCGAGCTCGACCGGCGTCGGCCGGCCGAAAATCGTGACCATGGCCTTGATCTTGGCCTTGGGATCATTGACCTCCTCGACGACGCCCATGAAATGGCGGAAGGGCCCCTCGATGATGCGGACGTTCTCGCCCTTTTCGAACTGCACGGCGGGCTTGGGCTTGGACTGGGCGGACGCCTCGGCGAGCTCCAAAATTCCCCGGACCTCCTCGTCGGGGAGGGGGGCGGGCTTCGGGTCGCCGAGGAAGCCCGTCACGCCGGGCACGCCGCGCACGAGCCAATAGGTTTCCTCGTCGACCTTCATGTCGACGAGGAGGTAGCCCGGAAAGAATTTGCGCTTGAAGACCCGCTTCTTGTTTTTGCGGACCTCCACCACCTCTTCGGAGGGAATGAGGACGGAGAATATCTTGTCCTTGACCTTGTCCTCCTTCATCTTCTGCTCGAGGCGCTGGCGCACACGATCCTCGAGGCCCGTCTGGGCGTGGACCACGTACCATCCCCGCTGGATCGTCTTCTGGCCGTCCGGAGTCGTCATCTGCGTTTGTTCGGTCATCGTCCCCTCAGCACGGAGCCCAGCAATACGGACAGGACAAAGTCGATCCCCGCCACGTAGAGAGACAGCGCCGCCACCAGGAACACGACGACCCACGTGGAGGCGACGGCGTCCTTGCGGGAAAGCCAGGACGATTTTCTGAGCTCATAATAGGCTTCCTTAAAAAACTGGATCGCGGAATTGGCGTTCATCGACATCGCGCGGCGGGGGCGGCGGTCCAGCCCGAGGGCGAGCCGTCCCCGACGTCATCGGACAATGCGTCGCCGGCGGGGGCGCCAGGACTCGAACCTGGAGTCTCGGTTTTGGAGACCGATGGTTTACCAATTAACCGACACCCCCAGGAGCGGTTCACTTCATTTCCTTATGGAGCGTCATCTTGCCGCACGGCTTGCAGAACTTCTTGATCTCCACCTTGAAGTCCTTTTTCTTGCCACGCTGGAAATAATAATTGCGCGACTTGCAGTCGGAGCAGCCCATGGTGAGGATGACGCGGTCGCCCATTCGATCGCCTCCGCCTAAGCCGTGATCTCGGTGACGACGCCGGCGCCCACCGTGTGCCCGCCTTCCCGCACCGCGAAGCGCAATCCCTTCTCC
>DAHVWT010000078.1 GCA_027327915.1 Elusimicrobiota bacterium | reverse complement strand
CGTCGGGAGTCACGTCTCCCGGACCCACGCCCAGTTTGTCCTTGAGCGCCCGGACCGCCTTGTCCGTGCCCGCAAGCTCGCAGGAAAGCCCCCGGCAAACCCCGATGCGGCGCCGGCCCGTCGGCTTCTGGGTGAAGAACGGGAAAAAGGTCGCGACTTCGTGGACCCGGCTCAAGGAGAGCCCGAACATCTCCGCCAAGCGGGACTCCTCCGCGGGCCCGACATGGCAGCGCCATTCCTGGACCTGGCGCAGGGCCTCGATGAGGCCCATGTTCGGATAGGGGAAGCGCTCGGTCCAGGCCTTCAGCGTCTTTTCCTCCTCCGCCGAAAAAACGGGCTTTCCAGAAGTCATCGATCCAGCTCCCCTCCGATCATGTTGACGGAACCGAAGGTCGGGATGATGTCGGCGATATAGGAATCCTTGAGGAGGATCGGCAGGGCCGCCATGATATAGAGGCAGGGAGGCCGGCAGCGCACGCGATAAGGCCGGTCCGAGCCGTCGCTCACGATGTGAAAGCCCAGCTCGCCGTTGCCGCCCTCGACCGCGACGTAAGCCTCCCCCGCGGGAACCCTGATCCCCCAGCTCCACATGATGAGCTCGAAGTGGTTCATCAAGCCCTCGATGTTGCCGTAGGTCTCCTCCTTGGCGGGGAGCACCGCGGAACGGCTTGGGCTGTCGATGCCGCCCCGCTCAAGCCTTCCCCCTCCCTCGAGGGTCTGGTCGACCTTGGCCGCGTATTTCTTCAAAAGAGCGGTGTTGCCGAACTTGCCCGCGTCCTCGAACTCGAAGGCGTTTTTCATCTCGGCCACCTCGAGGGAGTGCTTGCCCGGAGGCATCTGCTTGAAGCACTGCTCCATGATGCGCAGGCTCTGCTCGATCTCGGCCAAGCGCACGAGGTAACGGTCGAAATTGTCGCCCGTCCTGCCGACCGGAATATCGAAATCGAGCCGGTCGTAAACGAGATAAGGGTGGGCGCGGCGCACATCGTAGGGAACCCCGGTCGAGCGCAAAAACGGGCCCGTGATCCCGTAGGCGAGGGCGTCCGCCTTGGAGATGACCCCGGTCTTGTCGACCCGGTCCATGAAGATGCGGTTCTTCGTCAGGAGCTTATCCGAGTCGCGCACGGCCTCGCGCACCTTCTTGAACACGTCCCGGCATTTCTCCTCGAAGCCCTGGGGGAGGTCGGCCTTGACGCCGCCGACCCGGGCGTAGTTCGTCGTGATCCGCGCGCCGGTCAGGTTGTCGATGAGCTGGTAGAGGAACTCGCGGGCCTTGATGAGATAGAGGAAGACCGTGAAAGCGCCCAGCTCCATCGCGCTCGCGCCGACGCAGGTCAGGTGGTCCGTCACGCGCGAGAGCTCGCAGGCGATCGTGCGAATGTACTGGCCGCGCTCCGGAACCTCGATCCCCGCCAGCTTCTCCGCCGCCATCGCGTAGCCCACGTTGTTGATGAGCGGGCTGACGTAGTTCAAGCGGTCGGTCCAGGGGACGACGTTGTTCCAGGTTTCCGCCTCCGCGTGCTTCTCGAAGGCGCGGTGGAGATAGCCGATCTCGACGTCCACGTCCCTGATGAGCTCGCCCTCCGCCTCGAGGACGAGCCGGACGATCCCGTGCATGGCGGGATGCTGCGGCCCCATGTTGAGCATGAAGGTCTTATGGGCGCGCGGCGCGTTATTCATACTTGACTGCGGGCCGCACGGTGTTGAAGCTCGGGTTGTCGGGGCGCTCGCCGGAGGCCGGGCCGATGAGCGGCTGGCGCTTGGCGATCGGGTAGTCCTTCCTCAAGGGATGACCCTTGAACTCCTCGTACATCAAAAGCCTCTTGATCTTCGGTCGGTCGACGAAGCCGATCCCGAACATGTCCCAGACCTCGCGCTCAAGCCAGTCCGCGATCGGCCACAGGCTCAAGCAGGAGCGCAGGACGGGCGCGCCCTCCGGGACCTTGACATGGAGTTCGACGCGCCCGCGGTCCTCGCCGCTCGAAAGGTCGAGCTTCATGAGCCGGTAGACGACCTCGAAGCGCGGTTCGCGGCCTTGAGCCAGATAATCGACCGCGGTCATGTCGATGAGAACGTTATAGCCCCGCTCCTTGAGCTCCCGCAGCGCGTCGAAGGCCGCGGAGGGCACCGCCTCGCGCCGCTCCCCCTGGCAGGGATTCGCCGCCGCCGGCTCGCTCATGAGGCCTTGGCCCTCGACCGCTGCTTCTGGATTTTTTCCTGCAGCATGACAAGCCCCTGGAGCACCATTTCGGGGCGCGGGGGGCAGCCGGGGATATAGAGGTCGACGGGGACGATGGTGTCGATTCCCTGGACGGTGGCGTAGTTGTTGTAAAAGCCCCCCGTGCAGGTGCAGACCCCGAAGGCCACGACCCATTTGGGCTCGGCCATCTGGTCGTAGATGCGGCGCAGCACCGGCGCGATCTTGTGCGAGATCGTCCCCACCACCATCAAACAGTCCGCCTGGCGGGGCGAGAAGCGCGGGAAGCCCGCGCCGAAGCGGTCGAGGTCATAGTGGGAGGCCGCCGTCGACATGAATTCCATGCCGCAGCAGGCGGTCACGAAGGGGTACTGGAAGATCGAGTATTTGCGCGCCCATCCGAGCGCCGCGTCAAGCTTCGTCGCGATCGCGCCCTCGGGAACGTAGTCGTCTATCGGCATTCGAGCTCCCCCTTCCTCCAAAAATACCCCAGCATGAGCCCGACGATCGCGACGAAGCCGGTGACCGCCGCCATTTCGACGGCGCTCGGCCGAGGCCGGGTCAAGGCCCAGGGGAGAAGAAAAGCGAGGTCCACATCAAAGATAACAAATAGGACCGCGAAGCGCCAATAAAGGACGGACATGCGCGGCAGCGCAAGCTCGATGGGGCGCTCGCCCGTTTCGTAGGGAATATCCGCGTCGCCCTGATGCCGGGGCCTGGGACCCAAAAGCCGGCTCGCCTGGGAGAAAAAGATCACGACCCCCAGGACCAGGAGGACGTCGATGGCGATCCCCAGGGCGCTCATGGTTTCGCCTCCGGCTTCAACCATTCCCGCGCAGGCCCGCTTCGCGGGCGCCCCCGCTTGGTCATAATCCCAACAACCTCTGGATGGGGCCGAGCACGATCGGGAAAAGCCCGAGCGCGGCCGAGGGAGCGGCGCAGGCCCAAAGGACGGCCCGGCCGACCCAACTCCCCTGGACGGGGGCCGCCGATCCCTCCTCAAAATAGGCATCCCGCACCAGCGCCAAGTAGTAGACGAGCGCGATGAGCGCGCTTAACAAGGCGACGGCGAGAGGGGCGTAGAGCCCGGCCTTCAAGGCCTCCCAGAAAATAAGCAGCTTCGCGAGAAAGCCCGCCGTCGGCGGCGCCCCGCCCAAGGCGAGCATGAAGACGGCGAAGAGCCCCGCGAGGACCGGGGAAGCCTTGGCGAAGCCCTTGAGATCTTCCCGGGTCTTGAGCCCCGAAACAGCCAAAAACGAGAAGGCGCCGTTGTTCATGAAAAGATAGGCCGCGAGGTAGAAATAAACCGCGTAGGCCGCGGCCGGGGAAGCCCCCATCGCCGCCCACGCCCCGACGCCCAGGATGATGTTGCCCGCGTGGGCGATCGACGAGTAGGACAAAAGCCGCTGAAGGCTGGTCTGTCCCAAGGCCAGGACCGCTCCGACGAACATCGTGAGCGCGCCCGCCCAGGGAAGAGCTTTCGCGAGAGCGGACGCCGGAGCGATCGAGACCACGCGCATCAAAAGGAGAACCGCCGCCGCCTTGAGCGCGGTCGAGAAAAACCCGGCGAGCTCCGGAGAGCTTGCCTCGTAGACGTCGGGAAGCCAGAAATGAAGAGGCACCGCCCCGATCTTAAAGAGCGCCGCCGTCCCCATGAGGGCCAAGGAGGCGCCGACAATCGGATCCGCGGGGGCGACCCCGGGAGCGAAGGCAAGCGTCTTCATCCGCGCGTAATACAGCGCGATCCCCAGAAGAAAAAGCGCGCTCGCCGCCCCGCCGCAGAAGAAATACTTGAGGGCCGCCTCCGACGCCGCCCTCTCCCGCCGTCCGAGCCCCATGACGAGAAGATACGCGGGGATGGACATGAGCTCGAGGCCGATGAACAGCATCAGGAGATCTCTTGAGAGCGCGATGATCCCCATCCCAAGGGCGCTTCCGAGATAAAGGAGCACCGGGGCCTCGGTGCCGGCGGCGCCCAAGATCGCGAAGGGAAGCGCGCCGACATAGAACAAAATCTGCCAGGCGATCGAGAAACCGTCCGGCGCGAGAAGCGCCCCGGCGGCCGGCGCGGGCCGCGCCCGCGGGAGGACGAGGACGACGCCCGCGAGCAGCGTCAAGACGCCCAGGGCTTTCGAAAAACGCGAGCGGCCCCTCCCGAAGCCCGCCAGGACGATGAGCGCGAGCCCGATCGCGAAGGCCGCCTGGGGCCCCATCGCGGCGAAGAGGCGCTGGATTTTATCGATCGGGATCATAAAGAAAGCTGCGACGCCGCGGCCCTGAAGAAATCAAGCCAGGGACTCGGGTAGAGGCCGATGACGAGCATGAGACCCGAGAGGGCCCAGAGGATGGCGCGCTCGCGGCCGTCCAAATCCGTCACCTTGGAAGCGCAAGAATCGGGGCCGGGGTCGTTCCAGAAAACTTTCCCGAAGGCGGGCAGGAGATAGGCGGGAGCGAGGCCGACCCCAAGCAACGCCGCCATCGCCGCGATCGGCAGAGCGCGCATCATGCCCGCCAAGGACATGAATTCCCCGACGAAGCCGTTCATCCCCGGGACCCCCACGGAGGCGAGACAGGCCAAGCCGAAGAAAAAGCCGAGCGCCGGGGCCGTCCTCGCCAACGCGCCGAAATCCGAGAGCCCGCGCTTATGGCTGCGCTCATAAATGAAGCCCACCATCAAAAAGAGCGCCCCGGTCGTGAGCCCGTGATTGATCATTTGGAGCGAGCCGCCGGCGATTCCCTCGGGAGTGAGCGACGCGATTCCCATCAGGCAGAATCCCAGGTGCGCGACGCTCGAGTAGGCGATAAGCCTCTTCAAGTCCGTCTGGACCATGGCGCCGAAGGCCCCATAGATCGCGTTGAAGGCCGCCAAGCCTCCGAGCCACGGAAGGAGCTGCGCGCCCACGCCCGGGAAGACGGGATAGAGGATGCGAAGGAAGCCGTAGAGGCCCATCTTGAGCATGACTCCCGCCAGCATCACGGAGCCGGCGGCCGGCGCCTCGGTGTGGGCGTCGGGAAGCCAGGTGTGGAAAGGGAAGACCGGGATCTTGACCGCGAAACCGATCGCCATCGAGATGAAGATGAAGACGGACAGCGGCCCTCCGCCGTCGAGCCGCAGCCTCGACATGTCCCAGCTCCACAGCCCCGTCGCGGCGTGGCGCTCGTTGACGAGAAGAAGAGCCCCCAGGAGAAGGAAAAGGCTTCCGCCGAAGGTGTAAAGGAAAAACTTGACGGCGGCGTGGCGCCGGTTGGCCGACCCCCAAAGGCCGATGATGAAGAACATGGGGATGAGGCTTGCCTCCCAGAAGATGTAGAAGAGGAAAAGATCGCGGGCGAGGAACACCCCCATGAGGGCGGATTCAAGAAAAAGGAAGCTCGCCCAGAATCCCGCCGAATGCCCCTCCTTCCAGGAGCCCAGAAGCGAGATCATGGTCAGGAAAGCCGTGAGAAGGACCAGGGCGTAGGAGAGGCCATCGAGGGCGAGCGAGTAGCGGATGCCCCACGCGAGATCGAGCCCCAGCTCCGTGAGATTGAAGGACCCGGCGGCGAGCGGGATGGCGGCGGTATAAAGGAATAGCGCGGTCGCGATCAAAAGCGCCAGCCGCCGCGGCAGACGAGGGGCCCGGTCGCCGGCGAGAAGGAGGGTCAGGAAGCCGCCCAAGAGAGGGGCCGTCCACAGAAGGGTCAAGGGCGCGGTCATCGCGCCCTCAAGGCCACGCCCAGGAGAACCGCCGCCCCGGCCGCGAGCCACCAGAGATAATCGTTAAGCGATCCCGAGACGGCGGCGGAGAACCGCGCCGAAAGAGCCCGCACGGCGGGTCCCGTTCCCTCGACGGCGCCGTCCACCACCTTGGAGTCGAAGATCCCCCCGATCGCCCGCGCCGCGGCGAGAACAACGTCCACGACGCCGCTCACGAAGCTTTTGTAATAGAAGTCGGTATCGAAGAGCCTCGCGAGCGCCGGACGGCTCGCGCGCCAGGACGGATCCCAGTCGGGCATGGCCGTCGTCAGGAAATAGGCCGCCCCCGCTCCAAAAAGGAGCATGGACGTCCCGGCGAGGAAGGACGGCCATTCAAACCCCGGAATGGAGAGGGAGACCGCGGAGCCCGCCCAGCCCCTCAAGAGAAGATCCGTCAAATGGTGCCCCCACACGGCGAACATGCCGATGGCGAACGCGCCCGCGGCCAGCAGGGAGACCGGCACCGCCATGACCGCGCCGGCCTCATGCGGGTGCTCCGGCGGATGCTGCCAGGATCTCGGTCCCCAGAAAACCAGGAAGAGCATCCGGAAAATATAGAGGGCGCTTAAAAAGGCGATCAGAAGGCCCGCGGCCGCCATGATCCCGCCGCGCTCGAGCGCCGCCCCGATGATCGCGTCCTTGCTGAAGAAGCCCGCGAAAGGATACACGCCGGCGAGCGACAACGCCGCGACCGTGAAGGCCCCGAAGGTGACGGGCATGTGCTTTCGCAGGCCGCCCGCCTCCGAGACGTCCGCCGTCGGCTTGTGGAGGGCATGGGCGATGTTGCCGGCGCACAAGAAGAGGGTCGCCTTGAAAAACCCATGCGTCAAAAGGTGGAACATCGCCCCGCCGACCTTCCCGAGGCCGATCCCCATCGCCATGATGCCCAGGTGGCTCACCGTCGAGTAGGCGAGGATGCGCTTCAAGTCGGTCTTCGTCACGGCGACGATCGCCGAGCCGATCGCGGTCAGCGCTCCCACCGCCGCGACGAACGGGCCAAGCCCCTCGACAAGGGAGATGAGAGGCCAGGAGCGGGCCAGGAGGAAAATGCCCGCCGTGACCATGGTCGCCGCGTGCATCAGGGCCGAGACGGGGGTTGGGCCCTCCATGGCGTCCGGAAGCCAGA
>DAHVWT010000077.1 GCA_027327915.1 Elusimicrobiota bacterium | reverse complement strand
AAGAACTGGAGGTAATTCCAATTCTCGCGGAAGGCGACGGCTGGGACGCCGATGATCGTCAGGGCCGAGGTCTCCGTTGCGATGAAGGCGATACAAGCCGCCGCCGTCGGGATGCGACGGCTGGCAAGAAAAAAATCGTCGGTTGTCCCGACCGCGAGTTTTCCGGCGCGCAAGGCGATCCAGAGCATGGCCGAAAGCCACACGGCCGCCTCGGCATAGTCGAACCATCCAATCGGCGAGCCCCCCGCGATCCAATGCATCATAGAGGAACGGGCATTTTGCCCGAAACGTTTATTTTGCCGGCGACGGCCTCCGCCGCGGCGCGCTGAGACGGCGCGTGGGCGGAGAAGGCGCAAAGTCCCGCGCCGGGCAGGCTGGCGAGGACAAAGGGGCTTCCGAAAGAAACGACAAGGGAAGAGGAGGCCTCGCTGAGGGCCTTGCGCAGGAAAAAAAGGGAATCCCTTCCATAGTGGATCAGGCCGCTTCGGGCCCTCGGCCTCATGAAGCTTCCAAGCACGACCGGAAGTCTCAGCCCCCGCCGCCAAGGGACGATCCGGATGCCCAAGGAACGCAGGGCGCCGAGAAACGCCTCTCCTTCCGGTTCGCCGCCCGAGGCTCCGCTTTCGAGGTAGGCGATTTCACGCCCTATTTTCGGTCTGGGGGCGCGCGGTTTCCACGCAAGACAAAGCCGCGCCATGCGGTCCGCCTCCAGGCGATGGCTGCGGCGGCCCAGGATTGTCTCGCGGGTTTTCTCGAGGGCTTCCAGGTTCGGCGTCTTGGATGCGAGACGGCGCCGAGCGACGGCGTTGAGCAGGCGGACGGCCCGCCGGGAGTACGTCGCAAGAGCCGGGTCCCACCGAACCTCGGCGACAAGGCGGGACATGAGCGCTCCGGGGTCTTTTGGCACGAGGAGAACGTCGGCCCCCGCGGCAAGCGCCCGGCGGGCCGCATCGAACTCCCCGAAATGGCCCGACACGGCCTTCATATTGATAGCGTCCGTCAGGATGAGCCCCTTAAAACCCCATTGATCGCGAAGGATATCCCCCAGGGCCGGCGAGAGGGAAACGGGGGTCTTGGGTTGCGAGAGACCCGAGGCCAGGACATGGGCCGCCATCACGGCGTCCGCATGAGGCGATAAAAGTTTGAAGGGCATCAGATCGCGTCGCCGAAGCTCCCGGGCGCTGGCGCGAAGCCTCGGAAGGACGAGATGAGAATCGCTCGCGGCGGAGCCGTGGCCGGGGAAATGCTTGAGGCAGGACATGGCGCCGCCCCGCCTCAGCCCGCGCATGTAGGCCCCTGCCAGGCGGGTGACGCTCCTGGGGTCGGCGCCGAAGGAGCGCGTGTTGATGATGGGATTGTCGGAGCGGCTTGCCAAATCCACCACCGGCGCCAACACCCAGGAAACGCCCAGGGCTCGGGCCTCTCTGGCGGTCAGGAGCCCTTTCAAATAGGCCAGGCTCTCCGAGCCCGAGGCGGCGATGCCCATGTTGGAGGGAAGAGGCGTCGCGTCGGGGCAATGGGACCACACTCCCTCCTCGTAATCGGCGCAGAAAAACAGCGGCCTCCCCGCGGCCTTCGACAAGGACGCCACCGCCCCGATGATCTGCCGGGAAGACCCCCGATAAAGACAGAAACCACCGGCCCCCGAACGCGCGAGACGGGCGTGACGGGCGAGATCGTCGCGGCCGAAGACAATGCCGGGAAAAACGACGCGGGATATCGCCCGGTCGATTCCGGAGGAGCCCCCCACTACGTGTAAGGGGCCCGGAGAGCCGATGTCGCTTCCGCGGCCCCCATCCCGGCCGAGCTGATGTACCACAACCACATGATTTTGACGAGGGATCTCGCGATGGAGACGATCGGAATGGCGAGGAGCAGTCCTCCAAATCCGAAGAGCTTGCCGCCGACCATCAGGGACAGCAGGAAGACGACGGGATGAAGGGACGTCGACGGCAAAAGCGGAGAGAGAAAAATATCGTCGGCAACCTTCACGGATGCGAAGAGCGCGGCCACTTTAATCCCGGCCCAGACGCTTTGGAATTGGAAGGCGGCCACCAGAACGCCAAACCCCATCGAGACGAGAAAGCCCAAATACGGCACCAGGCAGCCGACGCCCGCCAGCGCCGAGATGGCGACGAAATAATGGATTCCCAAGAGCCTCAAGCCCGTCGCCAGCAGCAGAGCCACGACGCAGGCCTCAAGCAGCACCCCCTTCAAGTACTTGCCGACGACGACATCGACTTCATCGAGGAGATGGAGGAGCTGCTCGACGTAACGGCTCGGGCAGATCTGGATGAGCCGGCCCTGGGCCTGCGGCGCGTCCATGAGAAAATAGAAGCTTAGGACGGGCACGAGGAAAACGTAAGTGATAATCGAAAGCATCGCCAGGAAATACCTCGGCACGCTTTGGACGCGACGAATGAGAGGCGCGTAAAGATCCGGGCTCCAGGACGCAAGCAGGGATCCGCCGAAAGGAAGCCGCGCGCTGACACGATCTCGGAAGACGGCGATCATGTGTTTGGCCTGCGTGATATAGAGCGGCGCCTTGGTTTGAAGGCGTGCCATGTCGCTTTCCAGGACGCGGCGCAGAGGATCGGCCGCCACGCTCACGACGAGAGCCACCGCGCCGTAGATGAGAATGACGGCGACCTCGCGCCTGAAACCCCGGCTCTGGAACCAGTTGACAAGAGGATTCGAGACGTAGGCGACTAGGAAGGCGATCAAGAAGGGCAGGAAAACGTCGAAAAGCTTGAAGACGACGTAAATGACGAGGAGAGCGATGACAAACGCGGCCGCCGGGATGCGGAATTTAGAGGGCACGAGATAAAAGCGTCTCGGCCAGACGCGTATCCTGGCGTTCCCGCAAGCGCCCCGAGAGGCGCTCCGCCAAATGGCGAAAAATGACGGCGGCGATTCTGGGGGCGGCATGGACAAGCTCATCGAGCTCCGTTCTATAGAGAAGATAAAGCCTGGAAGTCTCCTCGGCCCGCGCGGAGGCGGTCCTGGGCCTCTCCTCGAGCAGCGCCATCTCTCCGAAGAACTCCCCCGGCGTCACCGTATAGATTTTGTTCTCCGATCCGTTGTCCTGCCGCAGCAATGCGATATGCCCGCTTTCGAGGATGAAGAGCGCGCGTCCAATGTCTCCCTGATTAAAGAGCGGCTCTCCTTTCTGGTAGGTTCTCAGATAGAGGGATTGGATGAGCCGCCCCAACTCGCGCCCTCTCAAGCCCGCGAAAATGGGGATCGTCCGCATGAATGCCTTTTGCCGGGTGATGTCCCGATCAAAAAGGAATCGCTTCTGAAAATCCTTCAAGAACGAAGCCATTCCGATGCGATTAAGAAGCGCGGTTGCGGCGGCGGGCGCCCAAGAATCCCCCTAGGAAGCGCGCCACGCCCTCGAGTCCCGAGAACATCCCGGAACTCGTCCAGCGGCCGAATCCAGCGACGCGGTCTTCGATGCGGTAAGCAAGCACCTCGACAGCCTTGGCGGCTTGGCCGATCTTGACCAAGGCGACGGCTAGGACGACGACGACGATCGCCAGTTCAAGGGCGATGATCGCCACGCAGATCGTAAGGGCATTCGACATGAGGGAAACTCTATCTTAATCGAGGGTCGGGCCTCAATAATCATTCCGCGGCGGCGAATTCCCGCGTCCGATCATCATGAAATTCGCCTCCTCAAGGGTTGAAAAATTCGCGTTTGTGAGTTAAAAACGGAGTGTTAAAATAAAACAGGAGGTTTTCCCTGTCATGAAAAATTCTTTAGTCTTCGTGGCCTTGGTTCTGGTGTGGGCCATTCCGCTCCATGCCCAGTCCGCCGTCCCGTCACAAACGGCCCCGACGGCGGGGCAACAGGAGACGGCGCCGCAACTGACCCCCGCGGAGCACGCCGTTCTCGACCCTCTTTTCAAGCAGGAGAGAGCCGAGATCCACGCGGTCCGGGTGGACCCGACGCTCACCAAAGCCCAGGTCTTGGCGAAGACCGCCGCCATCCACAGGCATTATTATCACCTTAGGCGCGCCGCCCTCCAGCAACTCCGGGGAAAATAAAATGGGCCCGCCAGGAATCGAACCCGGATCACGTGGTTCGAAGCCACGTACTCTATCCTTTGAGCTACGGGCCCCAGAAAGCACTGATTCTACATAACTACGCCATGGAAACCGTCACTCCCATTAAACTTCCCCGAGCGAAGCAGCCCTTTCGATTCTTCTCCCGGATGGCTTTGAGCATCGCCACCGGAGCCCAAGCGCGGGACTTGCCGAGCCTGCTTGGAGGCATCCGCTCCGCCCCCGAGCCCGTCATCTACGAGCATACCTACGGATTCCTCCAGCGCCACCGCTTCCTGACCCCCGAGACGACCAACGATTTCGCGGGGTGGGTCACGGTCGTGCTCAGGGAAGACAAGGCTGGGGAGCGTCTTGCGGCCATCGACGCGACCCGCTGCCGAACGATCAGGGAGCTCCGGGAATCTTTCGTCGCGATTCTTTCACGCGCCATCGAGGGGACCTCCCCCCCTTATCGGACGGCCCCCGAGGGCCAGGAATTTCACTTCATGAGCGCCATCCGCTATTCTCTTCCCACCGCCCATGAGGCCTGGGACTTGGCGGAGCTGGCTAAAGCCTTGGGCAAGATCGGAGCCGCGAGCCTCTATCTTCACGTCTTCGAATCCATGCTGCGCCATCAGGAAGGACGCAGCGACCTCTCTTGGTGGGTGGAGGAAGAACTGGGAGAATCGGAGCTTGCGCGGGCGATCGAGGCGCTGGATCCGGCGGGCCAATCCCTGGAGTTTCTCCGCGCCCGCCTCATCGGAATAGTGGAGCGGCGCATCGCGGATATGACCCGTGGCTAAACTTCGCGAGTACGCCGGCATCGTGGGCGCGCAGACGATCGAGGAAATCGAAACCCTGGCGACGCGTCTGGCGGGCAAGACCGTCTTGAACGTCAACTCGACCGCCGTCGGGGGCGGCGTCGCCGAGATCCTCAACCGCATGGTGCCGCTGCTTCAAGAACTGGGGATTGATGCCTCTTGGGAGGTCATTAAGGGCGGGGAAGCTTTCTACGCCGTCACCAAAAAATTCCACAACGCCCTGCACGGCGACAAGCAGGACATAACGCCCAAAGACTGCCAAGTCTACGAAGAGACCAACGACTCGAACCTTGAGAAGCTGGCTCTCGACGCCGACATCGTCTTCATCCACGACCCGCAGCCGGCGGCCCTCGTCAAAAAGCGCCAGGCCCAGCGCAACCGATGGCTCTGGAGATGCCATATCGATATCTCCCGGCCCCAGGCCGAGGCCTGGGAATTCCTCAAGCCCTACGTTGAGAAATACGACGCGGCCGTCGTCTCCTCGCCCGCCTTCGCCCAGAAGCTCACCATACCGCAGGTGGTGATCGCTCCCTCGATCGACCCTTTAAGCGACAAGAACCGCGAACTGGATCCCGCCCTGGCGCGCGGCATTGTGGAGAAACTGGGCATCCCGCTGGACAAGCCCCTCGTCACCCAGGTTTCCCGCTTCGATCGGCTCAAGGATCCTCTGGGCGTCATAGAGGCTTTCACCCAGGCACGCCGCGCGACCAATGCGCGGCTCTTGCTCATCGGGGGCTCCGCCGACGACGACCCGGAAGGCGCCCAGGTCTACCAAGAGGTCCTCGACCGCGCGCGGAACAATCCCGACATCGTCATCCGCTCGCTTCCCCCCACGAGCCATATCGAGATCAATGCCATCCAGCGCGTCTCGACGATCATCCTCCAGAAATCGCTTCGGGAGGGCTTCGGCCTCACCGTGGCGGAGGCCCTCTGGAAGGGAAAGCCTGTCATCGCGGGAGCCGTCGGAGGCATCCCCCAACAGGTCATTCACCAAAAATCGGGTATCCTCGTCCACTCGGTCGAGGGCGCCGCTTACTGGATCAAGCAGCTCCTCAACAATCCCGAATACGCGCGAAAGCTCGGAGAGAACGGCCGTGAGCGGGTGCGGGAGAACTTTCTCCTCACCCGGCATCTCAAGGAATACCTCCTTACCTTCATTTTCTGCCTGCGAGGCGCCGGGGAGGAGCTCGTCCGGCTGTAGTCCCTTCAAGGCTGGTGCTCGCTGGTGGGCCATAAATGTCCCTTGATCCATTCAAAAAGATAGGACTCTTCCTCGCCGCGGGCGCGGGGCAGAGCGACCGAGACCGTCCTTGTCACAGGTTTTCGACCCTCGGAGCGCAGCTGGACCACTAGCGTGAGTTCGGGGGACTTAAGCGAATCACTTAAGGGGTGGAAGTAAAGAAACCCTCCGGTTATGGTCCCCGGGTCAAGCCGGACCGTGGCCGGCATCGCTTTATAAGCCAAGTCCCGGCCGAAGGGGTCGGCTGAAGGGTCCAGATGACCGAAAGGAGAAGGAAGCCCCCAAACAAAGGAAGCGAGTCCCAAAGTCACGATCGTTACCAAAATGAGCCCCCCGTAATAGATTGTCTTTTCGGCCCTCAAGTACGGCCGTCGTCCCTTCCAAGCGAGGTCATAAGCTTCCGACGGAGATATCGAACGATAAATGCGGCTTCCGTCCACGAGGATGATCTCCTGGGTCGAGATGTCGTAGCTTCGAACATCCGATGATTGCACAGTCAAAAGCAGAGGCAAGGCGTGCGCTCTCCAAAGCCCCTCGTGATCAAAAAAAGGCTTGATTAACGACGGTGTCTCGCAAAAGATCGCGCCGACCGTGATGTTCGCCCCGGGAACGTTCTCGTGCTCGGGGAGGGCAAAGGGCGGGGTGAGGTAGACGGGCTTGGGGGCGTAGAGAGGAGCGCAACCGTTCAGGTAAACGGCCAGCATGGCGGCGCACATTCGGCGTATAAAATTCGCACGGAACATATATTTTTCAACGCGGACGCTCATCGGAGGGCCATAACTGCTCCTTGATCCAATTCAATAAGAACGCCTCTTCCTCGCCGCGGGCGCGGGGCAAGACGAGCGAGACCGTCTTTATTTTTGGCTTGGCAGCTTCGGAGCGCAAATGGATCACCAGAGACAACTCGGGTGATTTTAGTGACTCTCTTAAGAGATGGAAGTAGAGAAACCCGCCGGTCACGGTCCCCGAATCAACGCGGACCGTGGCTGGCATCGCTTTATAGGCCAAGTCCCGACCGAAGGGATAGGCAGCGTAATCCGGATGGTTGAAAGGTGAGGGAAGTCCCCACAAGAAGGAAGCGAGTCCCAACGTCACGAACGTCAAAAAAACGAGCCCACCATAATAGACTGTCATTTCGGCCCTCAAGTACCGCCGTTGGCCCTTCCAAG
>DAHVWT010000076.1 GCA_027327915.1 Elusimicrobiota bacterium | reverse complement strand
TTAACAGAGCCGCGCCCTGAAATCACGCTAGCGGCCAGGCCGGATATTTCCGGCCTCCTGACCTTCCCCCATTTTCTGGGCCGAAGCGAAGCTAGATTCAGATAATTTGCTTTTTACCCCACTCCCTGCTAGACTCATAGCATGAGTCCCGTGCAGGCGACTGCCGAAGTGTTCTGGACCGCCTTCAAAGCCCTCCCCAAGCACGCCAAGGAGGATTTCTTGGCGCGCCTCGTGATCAACCGCGAGCTTCGCGAAGAGCTTGTCGATTTGGCGCTCATCCGGGAAAGGCGCTCGGAAAAAAGCCGTTCGTTCTCCGCTTACCTTCAAGAACGCCGCGCCCGCGCTTAGTGCCGCGCTACCGCCTCGCCATCAAATCGTCTGCTGAAAAGGAGATGGGCCGTCTGGCCGACGATCTCCATCAAAAAATCAGCGACAAAATCCTCAAGCTCGCGGAAAATCCCCGCCCCTCGGGCTGCGTCAAGCTGCAAGGCACGGACGGCTATCGCCTTCGTTTTCGCCAATACCGCATTCTCTACACGATCGACGACGGCCCCTCCTACCTCGTGACCGTTTACTCGGTCGCCCACCGCCGCGAAGCCTATCGCTAAACGGCCGGGAAGAGCGTCCGCCGCGTCGGCCCTTCTTGTTTTGGAAATCCGGTGACACCTTCCCTATTTCCAAGGGCTGGATGGACAATCGGTATGGTGTCACCGGTTTAATTGAATCAGCGGTCTTGCCCGGCTAAGTAATATAATCGTCGGAGACGGAAATTCCTTTTTTCATGACCCAACACGGCGGCCGCGGCAAAATCCTGTTTTTGTCCCTGCTCCTCCTCGGCGGCTGCGCGACCGGCCCCCGCCTCCCCGCGTGGGCGCGCGAACCCGCGCGCATCGTCGACAACGGCTACATCGTCTACGTCGGCGACGGCCTGGAGCCCGATCCCAACCAGGCGCAGTTCGCGGCCGAGGGAATGGCCATCCAGGACCTGGCCAACGAATGCTCGTTTATTCCCAAGCGGGCTCGCGTCGAGAACCATTTCATGGCGCGGGTCCGAGGGGGCTTCGAGGCGTACGCCAGCGTCGCCGTCAATTACGACGTCTGCGAGGAAGCGCAGCAGACGGTCGAGCCCCAGCAGATCAAAGCGCTCGCCAGCGCTCCGTTCATGGAGGAGCTCAAGCGCTATCAGGAATTCATCGGCAACCCGCCCCAACCCGCCCTCGCCGGCGGTTCCTCCCAAGATCCCGCCGCGCCGCCCCCGGCCATCTCAGACGACGTGGACTTTTTCCTCGCCCGCCAGTACGTGGCGGTCCAAAAGGAGAACGTGATCCTGGCGCCCCCCGGCTCCTACGCCCCCGGCTCCTTGGCGACCCGGGTCTACCTGAACAACGTCACGACCGTCATCCGTCCGATGCGGACCTACTACGTCCGGCATCCGCGGCTGCGCACGGCGCCGACGACGTGGTCGGCGATCGAACCGCGCGTGCGCCGACGCTATCCCCGCTCTTTCAAGCGGCCTATCCGTCGCATCCGCCTGGGTCGAGCGCCGCGCAGAAGGTGGTTCCGCCGCCGCCCCCTCCGCCCGCGAGACGTCGGCCGCGGGCGTCGGCGGACTTTCTAGGGCGCGAACCCCAGCGCGGGCAGGGCGGGTTCGCCGCAGAAATCGCTGACGTCGTCCTCCCCTCCCTCGGATCCAAAAGGAGGCATCGAGTCGTCTTGCCGGCCCGGAGGCCCCTTATGCATGGCGGCAAGAGGAACGCAGACGCCGCGAGCCTCGCGCCAAGCCCGCTCCAAGACGTCGCAGGCGCTCGTCCCCATCATCTCGCATCTCAGGTATTCGATCTGTTTGAGCCGCACGACGCGGCCAAGCGCCTCGATTTGATCCCTGCATCGCGCGTGACGTTTTCCGGCGCGCCTGCGGCAGGACAGGAAATCGCGGGCCGAGATGGCGACGGCGGCCTCGAGGGACGCCACGTCATCCCGCTCAAGCAGGGCGAGCGGCCGGCACGCGGCTTTCGCGAGCAAGGCGTCCATGATATCCTCCTCCGCGTTCCCCCGCGGCACGGCCCGACCGACGGCCTCCCAGGGCGCCCGGCAGCTCCCGGGACGCGGGTCGATGCTCTTGCAGGACATGAAATCGACCGCCGCGCTCAACGCGGTCGAGAGGGCGCCGGCGCCCGCGCGCGCCGCGGTCGCTCCAGGGCATGGAAATCCGGGAAGACACTGGATCGACGAGGCCGGTGTCGGGTTGCCGCCTAAATTCGCGTCAACGCGCACGCCGCCCGGGCACCAGGAGGCCTCCATGATATCGCAAATCGCCGCGAGGGCCGCCGCGGCCAAGCCTCGATTTTTCATGGCGATCGCCCTCCGTTTCCATTATAGACCCGCGGCGCGGCCAAGCCGTGTCAAGAAAATATAAAGCTATTTTCCCGGGATTGTGACGTCGCGTTGGGACGATCGAAGCCGGCCGCCCGGGGGCGTCTCAGGCGGCCGCGTCTTCGTCCGACGACCGGGGCGACGGCCGCTCCCGCGCGGCCTTCACGCATGCCGCCGTATCGTTGCCGGGAGAATTCACGAGCCGCGTGACTTCGTAGGCGTCGAGCGCCTCGCCGGCCCAAGGGATGAGAAGCTCCCGCAGCTCGTCGGGCTCGGACTTGGGATTGAGCCAGCGGCGCTCGGCTTGGGCGTCTAGAATCACCGGCATGCGATCGTGAATGCGGCGCATCAAGCCCTCCGCCCGGGTCGTCACGATCGCGAAAGAGCGGATCTCGCCCCCCGCCGGGTCCTTCCAGGCGTCCCACAGGCCGGCCATCGCGAAGGGGGCGCGCGATTGGAGCGTGATCCGCATGGGCGTCTTGCCCGCGCCCCCGGGACGCGGCGCCCACTCGTAGAAGCCGTCCGCCGCCACCAGGCAGCGCCGCTCGTCGAAGGACCGGCGGAAGCTGGGCTTCTCCATGAGCGTCTCGGCCCGGGCGTTGATCAGGCGCCGCCCCATCGAGGGATCCTGGGCCCAGGAGGGAATGAGCCCCCAATGAAACAGCTCCAAGCGGCGGCCGTCCCTGTCCAGCACGATCACCGGGGCGTCCTGCGAGGGAGCGATGTTGTGCCTCGGCTTAAGCTCGAAGCCCGGCGGCCTGAAGCCGAAGCGCTCCTGAAGCTTTTCCAGGCTCGCGGTCTGCGTGTAGCGTCCGCACATGAATATAGTCTATCGTTTTCCGCGGGGCGCCGCCGCCATGAAGAACTGGAAACTCTCGAAGCAATGGCCGCAAGCGCCGATCGGCCTTTTGATGCTTTTCGCCGGGGCCACGAACATCCTGACCGGCTCCAAGATCAGCCAGCTCGGGGCGGCGTACCGGGCCCTCTCCCGGTTGGGGCCCTTCGGCACGTTGAGCCGGGATCTCTCCCTGGGAACGCTCGGAAACGGCGTCCAGGTCCTCTTGGGGGCCGGCATGTTGATTGTCGGCGTCGCCCTGTTCTGGCGGCTTCGCTCCGCCTGGGCGTTCGCGATCCTCGTTCTTCTCGCCGCCTTGACGGTCGATTGGGCCCGCCACAGCCCGGTCTCCACCCTGATCGCGCCGGGAGCGTCCCTGGCGGCGCTCATCCTGTGGCAGAAACGCTTCGCGGTCCAGTCTCTCGCGGGGGCCTACCTCATGTCCTTCCTGGGGCTGGCCGCGGTGCTGGCCTACGGCATCCTGGGCTCTCTCCTCCTCGGAGCGGAGTTCCATCCCCCCATCCTGGATCTCGCCACCGCGGTTTACTTCACCGTCACCAGCATCACGACCGCGGGAAGCAACATCTATCCCGTCACGGCCGACGCGAAGTTCTTCGTCGTGGGCCTCATCGTGGCCGGCCTGAGCACCTTCATGACGACGGTCGTGGCGACGCTGGGACCCCTGCTCTCCAATCAATTGAAAATCTCGCTTATCCGCAAAAAGGCGTCCCCGAGCCAGGAGCGAGAGCCCTAACGAGCGTCCGTCGCGGTCAAGGCGCCCTCCTGGGCGTCGGCTACCGCTGGGGAAATCCTCCAGCCGCGAAAGTTCAGTAAGCCCTCGGAAAGCCCTCGGAACACTCCGCGCGGAGAGCCGGGAGCGGGGCGATAATGTTAAGATGGCCCGCGAGAGCCCTTCATGTCCCAGCCTTCGGCTAAGCGCGATTCCCTGCGTTCTCTTGTCCGCACCGTCGCGCGACTGCGCTCCCCCAAGGGCTGCCCCTGGGACCGCCGCCAGAGCCACCGCTCCCTCATCCCCTACCTGCGCGAGGAAACCCGGGAACTCGAGGCGGCTCTCAAGAAAGGAAAGCCGCACGAGATCGAAGACGAACTCGGGGACGTCCTCCTCCAGGTCCTGCTCCACGCCCAAATCGCCCGGGAGGCGGGGCATTTCGGCATTGACGACGTCGCCGCGAGCCTGCGCCTGAAGCTCCGCCGCCGCCACCCCCACGTCTTCGGCCGCCGCCGGTTCAAGACGGCGGGCGAGGTCATGCGGCATTGGGGCGAGATCAAGGCCCAGGAAAGGCTTGAGCGGAGACGGGACGTCCTGCGCCGGGGGCTCGCCCGCGAGACGCGCTAATGGACCCGCACCGCCACGGCGCCAGGCAGCCCGAGCGCTTCGATCCCAAGAAGGCGGCGGCGCTCGACGATCCGTCGCGCTTCGACTACCTGCCGGTCCCGGAGATCCTCTCGCTTCTCGACATTCCCCGGGAAGGGCTTTGGGTCGATTTCGGCGCCGGCACCGGCGCCTACGCCCGCGCCATCGCCCGCTCGCGCCCCGACGCCGCCGTCGTCGCGCTCGACGAGCAGCCCGCGATGCTCGATCTCCTCAAGGCGGCCCTCGATCGTGAAAGGCTCGCCAACATCAAGCCCGTCCTCTCCGGCCCGCGAGAGCTCGCCTCCTTGCGCGGCCGGGCGGACCGCGTGCTGGCCCTCAACGTGTTCCATGAGATCGCGGACGCATCCCTCGAGGACCTCGCCTCGCTGCTCAAGACGGGCGGGAAGGCGGTCTTCATCGATTGGAACGCCTCCGTCGACCGCCCCGTGGGCCCGCCCAAGGATCACGTCTTCAGCGCGGCCGAAGGCCGTTTAAGGCTGGAGCGCTCCGGCTGGTCCATCCTCGCCCAATCGGCCTTTCCCTACCACTACGCCTTGGTCGCCGCCCGCCCGGCGGACGCATCGGCCGCGCCCCGGCCTCGCCGGGACCCGTGACGGACGCCCGCCGATTTTCTAGAATAGGTTTCTGATGGCCGCGACGACCGACTCCAAGCAGATCATCTGCTCCCTTCAGGAAGTGGGGCGCATCTACCCGCCCAAGCGGCAGGTTTTAAAGGACATCTCCCTCTCGTTTTACTACGGCGCGAAGATCGGCGTCATCGGCGACAACGGCAGCGGCAAAAGCACGCTTCTGCGCATCCTGGCCGGCCAGGACAAGGACTATGCCGGAGCGATCACCCTGTCCAAGGGCTACACGATCGGCCTTCTCGAGCAGGAGCCCCGGCTCGACAAGGCCAAAACCGTCAAGGAGGTCGTGGAGGAGGGCGTGCGCGAGACGAAGTCCCTGTTGGATGAGTTCAACGCGGTGAGCGAGAAGCTGGCGGGCGACATCAGCGCCGAGGAGATGGAGTCCCTGCTTGAAAAGCAAGGCAAGCTCCAGGAGAAGATCGACGCGGCCGGGGCCTGGGACCTCGACCACAAGCTCGAGCTCGCGATGGACGCCTTGCGCTGCCCCCCGGGCGGCCAATCGGTCGCGACCATCTCGGGCGGCGAGAAGCGCCGCGTGGCCCTCTGCCGGCTTCTTCTCCAGGAGCCGGACATCCTGCTCTTGGACGAGCCCACGAACCATCTCGACGCCGAGTCCGTCGAATGGCTCGAGCAGCACCTGCGCCTCTACAAGGGGACCGTCATCGCCGTCACCCACGACCGCTATTTCCTCGACAACGTCGCGGGCTGGATTCTCGAGCTCTCAAGCGGCGAGGGGATCCCGTGGAAGGGCAACTACGCCTCCTGGCTGGAGCAGAAGCAGAACCGGCTCGCCCTCGAGGCGAAGTCCGAGTCCAAGCTCCAAAAGTCGCTCGCCCGCGAGCTGGAGTGGGTCCGCATGGGCGCCAAGGGCCGGCAGGCGAAGAGCAAGGCCCGGCTCAAGGCCTACGAGGAGATGCTCCAGCGCGCCCAGGGGGACGCGGAGCCGGAGGCCCTCGAGATTTTCATCCCGCCCGGCCCGCGGCTGGGCGACGTCGTCGTCGAGGCGAAGAACGTCTCCAAGTCCTACGGGGACAAGCTCCTCTACGAGGATTTGAGCTTCAAGCTCCCCCCCAACGCCGTCGTCGGCGTCATCGGGGCCAACGGCGCCGGCAAGACCACCCTCTTTCGCCTCATCGCTGGCCAGGAGAATCCCGACGCCGGCACCTTCATCGTCGGGGAGTCGGTGAAGCTCGCCTACGCCGGCCAGGAGCGGGAGGACGCGGACCCCGACGCGCCCGTCTGGAAGGCGATCTCGGACGGCAAGGACACCGTCATGCTGGGCAAGCGCGAGGTCAACGCCCGCGCCTACGCCGCGCGCTTCAACTTCTCGGGCTCGGACCAGCAAAAGCCCGTCAAGAGCCTCTCGGGCGGCGAGAGAAACCGGGTCCATCTCGCGCGCACGCTCAAGGCCGGCGCGAACGTCCTGCTTCTCGACGAGCCGACCAACGACCTCGACGTCCATACCCTGCGCGCGCTCGAGGACGCGATCAACGATTTCGCCGGCTGCTGCGTGGTCATCAGCCACGACCGCTGGTTCCTGGACCGCATCGCGACGCACATCCTCGCCTTCGAGGGCGAAAGCCGCGTGCGCTGGTTCGAGGGCGACTACAGCCAATACGAGGACGAGCGCAAAAAGGCCCTGGGCGATCTCGCCCCCAAGCGCATCCACTACAAAAAACTCGCTTCCGGTTCCGGCGCCCGGCGTTAATGCCAGGCGTCGTGGCCCAATTGGAAATAGAAGGTCGCTCCCTCTCCCGGTCGGCTCTCGCTCCAAATCCGGCCGCCGTGGACCCGGACGATCCGGGCCGCGGCGGCAAGCCCGATGCCGACGCCGCCTCCCTCGGCGGACTCCCCGGATCCTCGTGGGTGATGAAAAGGGGCGAAGAGCCGCCCTTGTGCGGCCGCGTCGAAGCCGACGCCGTTGTCTCGCACGAAATAAACGGGCCTCCCGCCGTCCGAAAGCGTCCATCCCACCTCGACACGAGCGTCGGGACAGCCGGCCGTATACTTCCAGGCGTTGTCGAGGAGATGGCGCAGGAGGAGCCGGAGCATGCCCGGGTCTCCATAAGCGAATATCCCTTCCGCGACGGCGGCCTCGACACGCCGTTGAGGCTCCCGGGCGGCGAGCCGGTCTAAATACGCCCGGGCAAGGGCGGTCAGGTCCACCTGCTGGA